>JAFGBN010000083.1 GCA_016933195.1 Dehalococcoidia bacterium
ACCTTCCTTGTGGGATACCTTTCAATTTGGCACCTCCGTCTTTCTATTTTACCTGACTTTGGTGTCCATTAAATCCATCCTACCCCAATCGCCATGCATTCCATCTTCGCATCAGAATGAGCATCAAACCGTGCTATAATTACATAAAACCTCGCTACAACAAAGGGTGATGAATTAGGTCTAGAGTCCAAAACGAGGAGGAAAAACGACAGTCCTTTTCGATTACCGAGACAAGGACTTCGGTCTGATGGTGAAATTCCTGAAATTTTAATAGGTATTATGTCCCCAGAATGCCCTCAGGTGTATAACAGTTGACTTTTGATATACCCATAACTAGAATCCGCCAATAAAATGAATGACCGATAAGAGGAGGGGAAACAAGAAGAAGTAACACTTGCGTCTTTTTTGAACATCTATCATGGGACTTCTATGATTTAGTGAGCGCGCGCGATATTATTAGGGTTGTGCGCGGCTTGGTGTAGTCACCAAGCTAACACCTGTGTCATTAAGAGGGCAGGAAATGAACAGATCACCCCGGGCCTAGAAATGGTATGAGCGGTCACTCCGGCATACTCTCCTGATACCGATTATACTCTTCATCATCGCCGTGATCTTTAAGATCTTAGACGTCTTTGTCTTCCACATTGATGAGTTACTCGGTGAAATTATTATCTCCAAGTCTCTAGGATTCCTCCTGGTCGTAGCCTATCTCTGGTTAGTTGGTAAATCGGTTACCGCTATCGGTCTGCATGGCAAATCCCTGACAAAGGCCCTGACAATAGGCTCTACCGGTATCATTCTTATCCTGTTGGTGAGCTACGGACTTCAGTTCGGTGTTCTAACTGGTGCTGGTCAAGAGCCAAGTCTGGTACTTACGGCTATCGATCCGACAGCTGGAGTAACCGGAGGCTTGGCATTCGCCCTGTTTCTCGTAGTTGGCAACTTCGTAAACTCCTTTATGGAGGAGGGGTTATTCCGGGGTGTGATGCTTCGTCATTTCAGGGTTTCTCTGTCATTCTGGAGAGCTAACTTTCTACAGGCAGCCTTCTTTGGGATTTGGCATCTCAATTGGCCTATCAAGCAATTCATGACAGGACAACTCGATGCGGGTGGACTGGCCTCTCAATCCTTAATCGTACTGATCGCAACAGGCATTGTCGGATTTGCCATGGGTTACCTATATTTAAAGACGGGCAGCCTCTGGGGCCCTTGGATTATGCATACCATCAATAATACGGTCCAAAACATGGTCCATATTCAAACAATAGATGGACTTGATTCCGATATGATGGTATTTCAGATTACGCTGACTTTATCCTTAATTGCCATCATCCTATTCTTTAGGGCTTTAACAAAGCGGTTCCAAATGTCTGAAGTCAAACCGTGGGGTCAGTATGCTGCTGATGTCAATCACAAATACATCTAACACTTCGCCAGAATGTTGTTTGCTGGCTGCACGTCATGCAGTCTGTTGCTGTAATCCTGTGTGGTGGCTGTTCAAATGGTCAGGCTGAAAGCCAATTCGGAAGTTTTACCTCCTGTAACCCCGGCTCCAGTACTGGTAAGCCAGTAGATTTTGATTCAAAGGAGGGTACCGTCCGCCAGCACATGAAGCTATAGTAACTATGATTTAACAAGTGGTATCATTATTGGGGGGGCGGGGCACACTTGTGAATTAACGTCTTCCGAGCTAAAATAGGTGTTTTCCAGGATTTTCGTAAAAATGTGGTATTTTTGTCTCTTACAATACAGGGTGGAGAAGGACTACCCCATAATGTATTACGTTTCAATATTGTAGATATTCCCACTGCGAAGGAGAGGTAGAATGGATAGAATAGAGTTAGAGCTAACTAATCGAGATATCCTCGGCAAGAAAGTCAAGCACTTGCGACGCCAGGGCATCACCCCGGTGCATCTTTTTGGTCATGGTATCCAATCTTTGGCATTGCAGTGTGACACTGACAAAGTTGAGCGAGTGCTAGCTCAGGCAGGACAGACAGAGCTTGTCAATCTTAAGCTTGATGATGAGAAAAGGCCGAGGACTGCTGTGATTCGCGCATTTGACAGACATTGGCGGAAGTGGCAATTACTTCATGTAGATTTCTATCAGGTAAAAATGACAGAGAAGATGACGTTGGAGGTTCCTGTTGTTTTAGCAGGAGAAGCACCCGCCCTGAAGTCCAAAGACAATATGTTAGAACACGGGCTTGGCACTCTGACTATCGAGTGTTTACCAGCAAAAATACCTTCTAGCATGGAAGTGCAGATTAGTTGCCTCACCGAGCCAGAGCAAGCTATACGAGTCAAGGACATCGGCATAGATAAGGGTATTACTATCCTTAACGACCCAGAGTTGGTCGTGGTGAAAATTAGTTCGCGACGTGTGGAAAAGGCAGAGGAGGAGATAGCGGAGGAGGCAATTAAAGCTCCAAAAGAGGCTGCGCCAAGTGAAGAAGCAGAAGAGACATGATCTTTTCACTCACCAGGCTACTGCTTCTGTATCTATTTGGGTATGATGCACGGTCTATTCTGATTACAAGATGAGCCTGAAAGAAAGGTTTCAGGCTCATCTTGTATTGGAAGAGACTTGTAGTTCTGGAACTGATAGACACGCTGCCAGAAAAAGGGAAACCGCAGTAACAACCACGGATAATAGCTTTCCCATTATGATTATTGTAAAGTCCCCAAAAAGTCAGTGTCAATCAAATGGGCTATTGCGTCTTAACCTACAAGGACTTCAGGGAGGGTCACAAAATGAGTAAATGTAAAATCACGGACAATTCTTACTTGGCTTAACAAAGCACTGTTCCAGTGTTAAACTTAGCTTGATCTTGATCGTCTATCGAAAACACAATTTGCTTCACTTGATTTACAAAGGTAGGTCAGTCATGGTTACACATCGAAGGAGATAGGCTCGATTGAAAGTCACAGATTTAAAAACTTTTTTTGTGGATCCGGGAACTAGCAAAAACTGGCTGTTTGTGAAGGTGGAAACAGATGAAGGCATAAGCGGCTGGGGCGAAGCGTATACCATCTGGGACCGTGAAATTAGCATTGAAGCATATCTGAAACAGATGCAACGGTACATCATCGACAGAAGCCCGTTTAACATCAAGCATTTTACTCAGGTAATGTTTGATGACTACGCCGCCCGCCGCGGTACCATGGACTATTTCTGCGCCATAAGCGCCATAGAGCAGGCTCTCTGGGACATTGTCGGCAAGGCTCTCAACACGCCGGTCTATAACCTGCTGGGCGGTGCCTGCTGTGAGCAGATACGTGTCTACGCCAATTACTGGTTTGGTAACGCTCGCACCCCAGAGGAGTTCGCAAAAAAGGCGGTTGAAATGGTCAATAGAGGTTTTACCGCGCTTAAGTTTGACCCCTTTCCCAGCCCATGGCGGAGCTTTATCAGCAAGCGGGATGAAAAGCAGACTGTAGATATAGTAAAGGCAATCAGGGAGGCGGTGGGGTCACAGATTGACCTTCTGATTGAAGTTCACCGTCGCCTGTCCCCAATGAATGCCGTGCGGGTCGCCCGGATGCTTCAGGGGCTTCAACCTTACTGGTATGAAGAGCCTGTGCCAGCGGATAATATCGAGGCTCTTGCCGAGGTCAGAAGAAGCATCAGCATGCCAGTGGTAACTGGTGAGACGCTCTACACTAAAGCGGCCTTTCGCCACGTATTCGAGAAAAGGGCAGCCGATATTATTAACCCTGATGTCTGTAGCTGTGGCGGAATACTGGAGCTTAAGGAAATCGCGGCGATGGCCGAGCCTTACTACATCGCCGTTTCTCCTCACAACTTCAATAGCACTACTATTGGACTGGCAGCAACATTAAATGTCTCAGCTTGCATACCCAATTTTCTAATAACAGAATATTTCACTAACTTCGAGCCCAGGGGTAATGAGATTGCAGTGTCCCCTTTTAAGGTTGAGAACGGGTATATCAAAATACCGGATAAGCCTGGGCTGGGCCTTGAACTGGACGAGGAAGCTATGGCCAAATATCCCTACCGTGATTTTGCTAAGCGGAATATCAGACAATATGATGAAGAGGCTTAATCGGCAGTAGCATATTTGTGCTGACCTGCCCCCTCCCCTAAAGCGATACCAGTTATAATCTCGTAAGAGGGGGGCATAGATGGTCAAAAAGGTAAACATCCAGGGGTTAGCATAAAGAGACATTGGTTGTTGTCACGATGCCAAAATGTTAGGAGCAGGAGTCACAGTGTGCAAGAATCGTCAATAGAGCAGTATCGTTATTTCCTCAAAGACACTATACGAAAGAAGACCGATTTCTCGAGTACCGGTCAGAGCTTAGGAGTCCCTTCTCCGCCTATTGAGAAGCCCTATTCACCCAATGCAGAGCGAACTAGCCTCGAACGTAATGATCGGGATCGAATAGGGTTGTGGACGAACCTAGTGGCAACTTTTCGGTTTACAACGGTGTTGAATAGAGATGCTACACTTAAAGGCCCCTTACGCCAGGAACAAAGTTGCTGGGAGAGCAGAGACCAGTCTCATTTGATCTACCGAGAATTTGAAAGCACGCTCAGCAAACCGACAGAGCGGAATAAAAGAATAAGGAGGAGATTGTAGAATGAAGATCGTAGACTTCAAAATCTATGTGGTTGGAAATTCGCCACCGTACCACGGAGGACGCAACTGGGTATTCTTAAAGCTGACGACTGATAATGGGGTAGTAGGATTCGGTGAAGCTTATGACATACCTTTTCACCCAATGAAAGCCGCGGGCTTGCTCGAGGACATCGGTGAACGACTAGTGATTGGTCGCAGTCCATTTGATATCGAAAAGACCTGGCGGAGTATATACGGGAGTATGTTCGGCCAGCATCCAGATATAACCAAGGTGGCTGTCATCAGTGCCTTCGAGATGGCCTGCTGGGATATCATCGGTAAGGAATTGAACCAGCCCGTCTACAACCTGATTGGTGGCAAATATCGTGAAAAGGTGAGGTCATACACCTATCTGTACTCCGAAGTCACGGAATATGCACAAGCTACAAGTGCAGATACAAGAGCTTACAGCGCGCCAAAGTCATTGCTGGCCGTACACTGTAATCCAGAGAAGGCAGCGGAAAGAGCATCTTATTATATGAAGCAAGGATTTACAGCTATCAAATTTGATCCGATTCTTGATCTGATGTCTAATGAGCAACCACGAGAGATATCTCTAGAGGAACTTGATCGGACAGAAGCAGTGGTTAGAGCCGTACGGGAAGCAGTAGGGAGCAAGTGCGAACTCTTGATCGGTACACATGGTCAGATCAATACCCATAGCGCTATCAGATTTGCCAAACGGATTGAAAAGTACGAACCACTCTGGTTTGAAGAGCCTGTCCCGCCGGAGAATATTGGCGAGATGGCCAGGGTTGCCCGGGCAACGAGCATTCCCATCGCCACAGGAGAGAGGCTGGCAACCTTCTATGAATTCGCCCAATTAATTGAAAACCAGGCAGCATCTATCATCCAGATGTCTCTGGGGCGCTCTGGCGGCATATTGATGGCAAAAAAGATTGCTGCCATGGCTGAAGTACACTATGGTCAGATCGCACCTCACCTGTATTGCGGCCCCATTGAGGAAGCCGCCAATATTCAACTTGATGTCTCCACACCGAATTTCCTGATTCAGGAAACCATCGAGACCTGCGGCGGGTTACATGCAGAGATACTGAAGGAACCACTCAAATGGGAAGATGGTTATCTTATCCCTTCGGGTAAGCCGGGATTGGGTGTTGAGCTCAATGAGGAGGTGGCAGCCAAACACCCATGCAACGACTGACTGTGGCAGCACAGCACATCATCGGAGTTAGCTGACTCTGTTTTGATACTAGTGCACAAATGTCAGTTTTGTTCAATCACAATTCGGCACATTACACAAAACGTCACATTGTTGCCTATGCACAGCAAGGCTGAAGTTTGTGAGCGGGACTATCCATTGATAGCTTAACTCCATATTTGCTAGTATGCTTTTGAAACTTAGTGAGACAACCAATAGCCTAATGGGGGGATTCCCAAATTGACAGAAGTCTTCATCGTGATAAAGGATGGTGTCGACCGATATTAGCTTTTAAAGGTTGTGAGACATGGCCTCGATATTTACTGTATCCCACCACATTCGGGAGTGCACTACTCCTTACATAGAAGTGGCGAGTCCCACTTTCGGAACGAGGCGAAGTCAGCGAAATCCGGAGAGGGACCACCAGTAGCTTTGGTCATGGGTGAAGCAGGACTACCTAATGGTAAAGGTATCATATGTGCGTCCCTCAGTGGCTTGGGTCGCGCTTCTGGCATTTGCACTGCAGTCTTTCCAATTGATTCACTAAACCAAGATTTTGAGAGGTTCAATCGGAGTTCAAGAGAATGTTTTGTTATTGACGCGGGACTATTTCCAAAGGGTACCAGGAATATTGAGGTTGGGGTTTGGGCAGTCCCCGCCAGAAACAAGGTGAGTTTTGAATTTAATAACCCAAACATTCCTGCAAATTTGTTGTACAAAGTAGCCTATTGCGAACCTCAGATTTGGGTCTATGCTCGGCCTTTCTAGTATGGGCTACCGATTGCACCTTTCATCTTATTGTTGTTGCTTCACAAAAAGCAATGCCCGACCCTGGAACTATTGACATAGACTCGGTCGTGAGGTAAGAATAGGGGAAAATCGGCGACGAGGAGGTATGGTGCTATGGCGACAGCTTATTGCGTGAAGTGTAGAAAGAAGGTCGAGATAAAGGACCCCAAGCAGGTGACGCTGAAAAACAAAAGACCGGCTGTTCAAGGCGTCTGTCCCAGTTGCGGAACAAAAGTGTTCCGAATAGGCAAAGCCTAGACGGCTTGCTGCTGAGCGCTGAGGAATCTAGCTAGACTCCTGGCCCGAGCTGGACCGGAGCTCTGGCCTGTGCCCTGGTCGGCGTATTCTCTTCCTGCAACCTTTGTCTACTCGCCCGTTTCTTGGCTATCTGGAACTGTAATAATTAAGACGGAAAATTTTCCGGGATGTTACATTTGGCCAAGCACAGGGATGAGACCTGAGCCTTGGTCAAGGGACTATCTAAGGCGAGAATAAGGGAGAGAATGAGACCTCAACAACCATGAGCGAGTTTGTGTAAATCCGGTGCTCAGCCTAAACTGATAACTTGTGGAGACCACACCATCTCAGCTTCGTGATTTTGTTCTTTTCTGTGCTCAGAGGAGAAGCCCTGAGTGGCCAATCATCTACGATGAAATGACTAGAGTAGCGGGACAAAGACTGTTCCAAGGACTGGGCTATAGGGAGTTAGGACAACTGGGGTTATCTTTCTCATTATCGAATATAGACAAGACCATTCAACTAGTAAAACAGGTTACCTCTCAGGATGACCAGTAGGCAAAAACCTTTTGGAAGCCCCCTTGTTCTTCCTTTAAAGTCGGACCTCAGCTCGCAGCAATATGGAGAAGTGGCGAAAAGAAATCGCAGGGCTATAATCTGATATGACCATGTCAAATCAAGGGGGTCGTATTTGAGGATAGGTGTTCTTTCCGATACTCATGCGCATTCATTGGAAGATATTCCCCGAAAGGTAATTGATTCCCTTTCCTCAGCAGATATGATAGTCCACGCAGGGGATTTCACCAAAGTGGAAGTACTTGATGGGTTAAAGAAGTTAGGGAGGGTGAAAGCAGTCCAGGGCAATATGGACTCGGCTGAGCTAAAAAGCATACTCCCAGCCAAGGAGGTATTTGAAGTAGGGGACAAGAGAATTGGCATTACTCATGGCTCAGGTAGTCCCTGGGGAATAGAGCGGAGGGTAAGGGGAATTTTTGATCGGGATAGAGTGGATGTGATTATTTATGGCCACTCCCACGAATCTCAAAACAAGGTTATCGATGGTATCCTTTTCTTCAACCCGGGAAAAGCGGAAAACTCTTTTGGCATCCTTACGATTGGGGAAGATGCCAGAGGGGAGATAGTAAGTTCTCGAGAGTAAAAGGTCCTACCGATTTATCACGATGGAACCATAACCAACTACTGCGGAAAAATCGCCAGTTGCGTCTCCGCTGGTGGCATATTTCAAGAGAGTCGCCGTTTTTGCTCCAGTTTCTTTCGCCGCTACAATTGCTGAAGCCACTGGTCCATAGCCACACATTGTGCAGTGAAGAAGTTCACGCCTTTTATACAACTCTTCCTCATCAAGGCTGATTATCGCCTCTATCATAGACTGGTCTTTTTCTGTGGCTACAAGATGAGGCTCATAGTGGGTGAAATCACTGCTAGCTATGATTATGGTGTTGTCACCAGCTTTGTAAATAGCCTCACCCAGTTCCCTGGCCGTTTCCATATCCTGGGCTAACATGGTTATAGGCACAAT
Organism: Dehalococcoidia bacterium; assembly: GCA_016933195.1. Classification (GTDB taxonomy): domain Bacteria; phylum Chloroflexota; class Dehalococcoidia; order GIF9; family AB-539-J10; genus JAFGBN01. Next base: position 8,372 of record JAFGBN010000083.1, read on the forward strand.
CTTCAGTCCTCCGTAGAGATGCTGAAGCCAGGGTAGCTGTACCTCTATGCTGTGTTCATGTATGTGAGCCAGTTCATCTTCCTCGATTACCCCACCAAGGAGCTTGCGAGCAAGCTCTTTGTTTATCTCTACCTTTCCCAAAGGCGTCTCCCAGGAACTCCCCGCACATACGGAAACTAGAGGGCCATAGCCGGTATGATTGGGGCCGATTATCAGCGCTGTATCGAACGTCCCATCATTGGCAAGCTCTTTATAAGCATGGGCTGCCACCGGTCCTGAATAAACGTAGCCAGCATGCGGGACAACCAGAGCGACGATTTTCCTTGGCCCTTCTTCGTTCACCCGGGGCACAGCTCCCGGGCCAAGTTCATGCCGATAACACCACTCGATTTGCTCTCTTAGCTCTTCAGGAGTGCCAGCATAAAACGTTCCTGAAACAGCTGGTTTCCTCACCTGCATGAAATGAGCCTCACAAAGTGATTTTAATCCTCAGGTTTATCTTGCGGTTTCCCTTGCGGCTTCTTCTGCGGCTTCCCTTGTGGCTCCTCTTTTGGCTTCTTCTGTGGCTTCTCCTGTGGTTTCTCCTGTGGTTTCTCCTGTGGCTTCTCTTGCCTTTTCATAGCCTGGTCGCGGAGCCAGCGGTGAATCTCATCCAGCGCTGGTGGAAAGACGCTGATAACCTCTATGTCGCCGGGAAATTGCAGCCTGTGCTCCTCTCTGATTAATAAGAGCCCAGCCTCTTTATCTTTAAGGGTCTCGCTTATCTTCTTAGCCATAAATTCATACCG
>JAFGBN010000084.1 GCA_016933195.1 Dehalococcoidia bacterium
GATGGGGAATTCAAAAATCTCCTTATTTATCACGGTTTTCCTCCTCGCGTAATGTTGGAGATATTATCTACTAACACATGGTTTTTATCAAGTGTTCCTGGAAGCAAACCTGTCGGCTGTTAGAGAGATATCAGCAAATGTCTTTAATTCCCCGGAATCACGAGCTAATAAACCGATTGGACTCTCACAATAAATCAATAGGTTGTTTGCTTCGGCAAGTTTAACAAAAGCTATAAAGTTATTTTTTGGGGATACTGGTCGCTTTAAAACTACTCAAATCTTTGTTGGCTTAGATAAACTGCGAGCAAAGATAATTACATTGAAGATATAGTTCACTTCCCAGCGGCAGAGCCATCATTTATTCAGCCCAGAAGGGCTCAGGGATAAGAGCTATCTTGTCCACATTTATGATGTTGCCTAGGGGTTCTGGTACTTTTTCATTAACCCCTCAAATAAATCATGCTCCCTTACCAGAAACTTTTCCCTTCCCTCCGTATATGAAGGAGGCACCCATTCCATTTCCTTCAGGCTCTGTATTATATTCGGCATAGCTTTATATGGGATACTCATCAGTAGCTGCCCCTCGGGGAACAATTCTTTAGCTTTACCCCCGAAAGTCAGACCGGTAACAGTGTAGTTGACCTTACCGCTTAGGAATGGGTAAACATACAAAAAGGAGCAGGCAAATGCAGGTACTCCCCTGGTCTCCCACATCTCTCCAGTGGCATAGCTCATTGCCCTTAGCACAATTTCTGCCTGTTTAACACTGGCTAAAAGAATTAAAAGGTCCGGCTCGAAATTTAACTTGTCCAGTGGGGAAAAGACGACATAGTTGACAATGCCCTTCTTAAACTTTGGTGCGTACTGATACATTTGATTATTAGCCCTTGGTTCCTGGTATATTCCCAGCGGTTGCCCCACCAAACCGGCTTCCACCAGTGGCACCTCTTCCATTCCCAGGGCTATTTTGCCGACACAGGCTTCGTTCTCTTTGGTCATATAAAAGGGGGCTTTGGCCTGCTGGGCTTCCTTGATCATTTCACATAAGGCAATACTTTTATCCAGCTGTTTTATCCCCTCAGGCTTTTCAAAGAGGAACTTGACACCTACAGGCGGTCTTTCAAACTTGAATTTCTCAAATATGGATAAATCAGTCTGCAGCGGTCTCATCTCCATCTCCTTAAAAATATTTGCCCGCGTAAGCGAACATCCTTCCAAGGCTAATTATATTGCTCTCAACTTTGAGTTGTCAAACGAGCGGATCTGCCGAAAATATGAACTCTTTGCAACCATTGACAAACCAAATATACGGTGCTAGTATTTGGTTGAAGCAGGAATCTACTATCAGTTTAAGCAGGCTATTTCATTGTATTATCATTTTATTGCTAAGTTGTAGCTAAACAGGATTTGCTGGCTCGGCAAAGAGCGAACGGGAGGTGAAGCGTATGGGATAACATGAAAGAGTCCTTGTTATCGTTTTTACAATATAGGGAGGTTAGATTGAATAAAAAATCATTACTAATTTTTAGCATCGGGTTGATCATAATGTTGGTAGCAGTGTCTTTTGCTGGCTGTACAACGCCGCAACCTACGGGGGAGAAAACTCTGCGCGTTGGCATGATTCTGGGTATAACAGGCTTTTTCTCCGTACGTGAAGTCCCGGATATGAATCAAGCGCAGTTCGCTGCGGACATCATTAACGAGGAGGGGGGGATTAAGGTTGGCAATGAAAGGTATAAGGTTGAGCTCGTTGTAGCAGATACCAAGAGCACCATGGATGGTGTTACTGCGGCGGCTAACAAGCTGGTATTTGATGAGAAAGTTAAGTTTGTTATAGGACCAACAGCATTCTTTGCTGCCGCAGCAGGGCCGATATTAGATCCAAATAAGGTACTACGCTTCATTACCTGGTGTGTCAACACCCCGGGAGAGGTGGATGCAAGTACCCCCTACGCCTTCATGGCTGGTAACGGCAGTGTATTGACATCTTCGGCTGCAGTTAAGTATCTCAAAGAAAATTACCCGAATGTAAAAAAGGTGTCCATAGTCACACCTGACGATGGCGCGCCACCTTTTGTGATTCCAATCGCAAAAAATCTGCTGGGGGCACAGGGCATAACCGTTGTTGGGGATCCGGTTATTTATCCTAACGAAACACAGGATTTCAGCGCTTTTGTGGCGAAACTAAATGCAATTAAAGATGCTGATGCCATACTTATGCAAAACGGACTTGTACCACACATGGGGGCCCTTGTTAAAGGGTTGCGAGAGTCAGGCAACTACAAGCCCTATGCTGGCTCTCTTCCTGCACGTGCCAGCCAGGTTGTGACTATCGCTGGCGCGGATGCCATGAAGGACGTATTTTCAATAGCCTATACGCCCAATGACCCTAAAATGCCACCTATTGCTAAGGAAATAATCGAAAGGACAGCGGCCAAGTATGGTGTAGACTATCAATTGGAGATGTCAGCGCCCAACTGCCTTTGGGTTATCAAAGAGGGCATTGAGGCGGCCAAGAGCCTTGACCCGACTGTGGTAAAACAGAAATTAGAGAGCATGGATGAAGTGGAAACTATCTTTGGGTCAGCCAAAATTAGCGGGGAGAAATCTTTTGGGATTAAGCATGTCGTGGCTTCGCCTCAGGCAGTGCAGATATTCAAGAATGGTGCTGAGACCTCTGCTGGCTGGATAGATTTAGGCTATATACCTTAACCCACATTGTTTTCCAGTCCAATTGACCGGGGGGATTACTCCCCCCGGTTGGGTTGTATTGTTCTGGTTAAATGCTGGTTAGAATAAGAGATATATGGAACTTGCGATAACAACAGTAATCAATCTGCTGATATTGTCATCCATGTATATACTTGTGGCGCTGGGGTTTGCCTTCCTTTTTAATATGCTGGGAATACCCAACTTTGCACATGGTGCCATCTATATGCTGGGTGGTTATATTGGACTGGCGTTAATATCGGCAATGGGCATTAACCAGTGGGCAGCCTTGATACTTACAGCAGTAATAATTGGTGCCTTTGGTGTATTTCTGGAAAAATTCTGCTTCCGACCCTTCGTCGGGGATTTTAATCGCATCGTGATGATATGCGTTGCCATTATTGTCATTCTTCAGACTGGTGTAAATATTCTTGTAGGGACTCAGATATTATCATTGCCTCCATTTGTTGAAGGTGTTCTCAGGGTTAAGCCAGTGTCGGTTAGCTATGAGAGAATTGCGACATTTGCTATTGGAGCCGTTCTCCTGGGCGCAATAGTCTGGTTCGTAAATAAAACAAAATGGGGCCAGCAAATGCAGGCAATTTCTCAAGACATGCTGGGCGCTTTCCTGCAGGGTATAAACGTTCACCGCGTTTCTGCCCTAGCCAGTTTTACAGGTTGCGCCCTGGCGGCGATAGCCGGATGCTTGATGGGAGCTTATCTGGGTTTAGGCCCATTCATTGGAGATTTCATGCTGGTGAAGGTCCTTATACTGGCTATTCTGGCGGGGGTCGGCAGCATCAGTGGCATCTTCATTACAGGGATTGTCCTGGGTGCTCTGGATTCTGTATTGCCAATTTTTACCAGCGGGGCTGCCAGTGATGCTATTGCTATAGCCATCGTCGTTATTCTTTTGCTGATAAGGCCGCAAGGTTTCTTTGGGCGTGAGGTGGAGATGTGAGTTTGTATAGGAAAGATTTACTGATATGATTAAACGGCTTTTTACAGTCGCTGGGGGAAATATAACAAAGCCAGTTGCTTTGGCGGTACTGGTGGTTATTTTAGCACTGCTCCCAATAATAGTTAGCTCCAGTTATATTTTGCACATACTCATACTGACTTTCATATATATGATTGCTGCTGTCAGCCTGCGCAGCATAACCATTTCCGGACAGTTTCCCCTTGCCCACGGCGCATTTATGGGCATCGGGGCTTATCTGGCAGGAATGGCCTCAAAATGGCTAGGCTTGCCATCCTGGCTTACCATTCCCTCAGCCGCATTGATCACTATGGGCATCGGCATGCTGATAGGCTACCCCTTTTCCAGATTGCGCGCTCTTTACTATGCCATGGGCAGCCTGTTTTTCGGGATAGGGGTGATTTATATTATTTATGCAGGTGGAATATGGACTGGAGGTTATGCCGGTTTGATCGGTATCCAGCTTATGTTTGGTGGTTCTAAAGTGACTTGTTACTATTTCTTCCTGGGATTGACGCTGGTAAGCATTATCGCCCTTTACAGGTTTGAGTTTTCCCGCATCGGCACCACTTTAAAAGCTATTGCCCAGTCGCACCTGGTGGCCTCCAGCGTGGGCATCAATGAAGGCTGGTACCGGATTCTGGCAGTGGGTGTGGGCTGTTTCTTTGCCGGACTGGCAGGCGCTGGCTATGCTCACTACAATTCAGTACTGTCACCGGCCAGCTTTAACTTCATGGCAACGCTATGGCTGGTCATGTATGTGCTCATCGGCGGCATAAACAGCTTTGCCGGTCCCATCATCGGGACGGCTATCCTGGTTTTGCTTCCTGAATTTGCCCGTGATTTGAAGGCATATTCACCCTTTCTTTCCGCCGTTCTGCTGTTAATTGTTGTCTATCTTATGCCCAAAGGTCTGGTTAGCCTGCCTGGTCTCATAAGCTCATGGTACTCCAGACATAGAAAAGGTGAAGAGGTTGTACATGTTTCTGGAGATTAAGGGGC
>JAFGBN010000085.1 GCA_016933195.1 Dehalococcoidia bacterium
CCGTTTCACTCCTGAGGCAAATAAATGAGAATTTGGAGCGCCTTTGGAATATGGCAGAACATCCCATCAATAAACAGAGGGAAGTGAAAACTTATGAGGCTTCGGTAACATGATTTATGATGCAACAACTCCCATGTCGGTAACTGTTTATTTTGACGCAACACGGAGGTTGTTGTGGCAATCCTAACGCCACTGCGATACAACCGTCTTGCATCTGTTAGACCTCCTTGCGCCTTAGATTTTCTAACCCCTAGGCTACAGAGGTCAGTGGGTGCTTTCAATTATCCTTTTTCACACAAAACAGTGTAGACCTGGAAGAGATTACCTCTTCAATTCTTTACTTGGATGGAGTAGAATATAGGTTTTAGAATATTTGTGTATTTGGAGGGATTTTGGAAATCAAAGTTATAGCTGGCGACATAATTCTAATCGAAGCTGATGCTGTTATAGTGAGCAGTTTTGAAGCTGAGGAACAGCTTAGTGGCGTCACTGCCGCGATAGACAAAGCTTTGGATGGGACTATCAGTCATCTTATCAGCAGAGGCGAGATTAAGGGCAAATTTGGAGAGGTTGCTGTTGTTCATACCTTGGGTAAGCTGCCATCAAGGATAGTGGCTGTTGCTGGGCTAGGCAAACGTCAAGATTTTACTGTGGAAAAAATGCGTGGAGCCGCAGGAGGATTCTGCCGCTCCTTACGAAAGTTGAATTGTCATAAGGTAGCCACAATACTTCATGGTGCAGGAGATGAGATTGAGCTTGAGGTTTTGGTTGAAGCAATAGCGGAGGGTAGTCTTCTTGGGCTTTATAGCTTTAACCAGTATAAGAATCCGGGATATCAGGACATTGAGGAAATGTTGATAGTGGAAGAGGATGAAAGCAAAATCCTGGCTCTGGAGCGCGGTGTCCGTAAAGGGAAAATAATGGCAGAGTCTACTGCTCTAGCTCGCGATATGGTTAATGAACCATCTAACTATATGACCCCTACGAGGATGTCTGAATTGGCCAAAGAAATAGCTGACAAACATGCTTTGAAATTCAAGGCTTTTGATTCAGAGGACATGAAATCGATGGGCATGGGGGGACTCCTGGGAGTGGCGAAGGGTAGTAATGAACCACCGAAGTTAATAACTCTCAGTTACAAAGGAGACGAACAGTCTGACTCTGCTATTGGCTTCATTGGCAAAGGCGTAACCTTTGATTCTGGAGGAATTTCTATTAAGCCGTCAGAGCACATGGAGGAGATGAAAGACGATATGGCAGGTGGTGCTGCAGTTATGGCAGCACTTAAGGCTATCGCTGAGCTGAAACCTAAAGTTAATGTCACTGCTATTGTTCCGGCTACGGAGAATTTGCCCAGTGGTACTGCACTAAAACCAGGAGATATATTGAAAGCGATGAATGGTAAGACTATAGAGGTAATAAATACCGATGCTGAAGGAAGGCTTATTCTGGCTGATGCCCTGAGTTACGCTGTAGAACAAAAGTTGTCCCCGTTAGTGGATTTAGCTACTTTGACTGGGGCATGCCGTGTTGCTTTAGGCACTGGTTATAGCGGTGTTTTTAGCAATAACCAACAGCTAGCAGACAAAGTTCTTGGAGCTGCTGCTAAGACAGGGGAGAAGTTGTGGCAGATGCCTGTGCCCGAAGAATATAAGGAACAGATTAAAAGCGAGATCGCTGATATTAAAAATACAGGTGATAGATATGGAGGGGCTATTACCGCTGCCCTTTTCCTGGCAGAATTTGTTGGTGATACTCCCTGGGTTCATCTTGATATAGCTGGCCCCGCATCTAGTAACAAAGAGAGCGGCTATATCGTGAAAGGAGCCACTGGGGTTGGGGTCAGAACCCTGGTGGAGCTGGCTTTATCGCTAGCTTCGTGAGCGAAATTTACAAAAGGGTGAAGTCAAATAATTTCAGGCTTAAATTTTTGCCAGAGGTAAAGGAGGAGGGGGTCGCATGGTTATAAAGTGGCTAGGGCATGCTTGCTTTTTGATTGTGTCCAGGGATGGACTGAGGATAATCACTGACCCTTATACTGTTGATGGAGACATCAGTTATTCTCCCATTGAGGAGCTTGCTGATATCGTCTTGGTAAGCCATGAGCATAGCGACCATAATAATGTTTCTGCGGTGCAAGGGAAACCTGAAGTGGTTAAAGGAAGTGACACAAGAATTGTTAGGGGAATTCAATTTAAAGGCGTTGCTACTTACCACGATAACTCTCAGGGCAGGAAAAGAGGGCTTAATACCGTCTTTTGCTTCACTGTAGATGACATAAGGCTCTGCCATTTAGGCGACATAGGACATTTACTTAACAAAGTCCAGCTCGATGAAATTGGTGCTATTGATATATTGTTTGTCCCTGTAGGCGGCTTTTACACTATCGGTGCTGCTGAGGCTAGCCAGGTATGCGAACAGTTAAGCCCAAAGGTAATTATTCCAATGCATTTTAAGACACCGAAGTGTGCCTATCCTATAGCTGGCGTTGAAGATTTCCTTAAAGGCAAGGAACCCGTAAGGAAAGCTGATTCCAGTGAAGCAGAGTTTGCATTGGAGAAACTCCCGCTTGCCAGCGAAATCCTAGTCTTGAAGCCAGCTTTATAATTAGGAGAATTTAGTTACACTGGTAATAAATTTATAAGAGAGAAAGAATGATTGTTAACGCCTCTGATTTCGTTTTTAAGCCTCCTCCACAGCTTTCCTGGGCAAGGCGTGTTTTAATTAAACCTTGCGCTGGCTACCCCTTCCCATACCCCGTAACCACAAGCCCAGGAGTACTAAGAACCATCGTTGAAGGTATTAGAAAGATCACTGATGCCGATATCCTTATTGCTGATGGGACTCCTACTGGAGAATCAATTTATCCAATATACCAAACACTTGGATATAATTTTCATCGTGTGCTTATGCTTGATATTAGAGATTCCATCTTCGTGGAGGTTGAGAACCCCCTGGCTGAGCCCTTTGCCCTGTCTACTTTCTGGATGCCTAATGTAGTACTACGTAGTGACTTTTTGATTAATGTGACTCCTTTTAAAGTGTACGGTAATACTGGTCGTTTCAATGTGGCAAATCTCCTGAGTTTATTGCCTGTAAGCAAATATCGAAAAGGGGATTCAGGGGGTTGGGAAAGTCTATA
>JAFGBN010000086.1 GCA_016933195.1 Dehalococcoidia bacterium
ACTGTCAAGTCGGCCAATTCATTGAGGAGTTGTTGTATATTCTCCCAGTTAATCTTAAGGTCACTGAAAGTGATTACCGGTTTGTGTTGAATCAGGTGCTGGGCAGCTTTCATTTCTAACTCAGTGGAAATGTCACACAAGTCAGGTAGTTTGATTTTGTTTTGAGCAAGTAAAATACGGCGGTAGAATTCTAAAGAACTAGGCAGAGGCTGTTCAGCCTCTGCCAACCTGCTAAGAACCTTATCAATCACCTCTTTGTGAGTGGTAGCTTGCGGTGATTTATTGTTCATTTTTTAATAATTCTTTCGTACCATTTCCCGTGATGTGATTTGGCATATTCAGCAGTGACTGTGCCGTCCACCATAGAGCGGAAGGAGCCGCCATGCTGACGCATTAGCGGGTGAATGACGCCGAGGTATATATGCACCAGGAACATAAGGAAAATGAAAATAAAGGCTACGTCATGAACAAAGACGCTCCACTGGAAAACAGCAGAAGGCAGAATATTTCCGAAAAACCACATCAAAATGCCAGTGATGACGAAGATAGGGCTAAGTACCACTATTATGAAATACCACATCTTTTGCCCAGTGTTCATTTCGTCTTGGGGTGGCATGGCTTCTTCATCAGCTAAAAAGTAGTATCGTGGCATTGCCATTGCCCATTTCAAATCGTCTACACCCCAGGTAAAGACAGATTTTAACGATGCTACAGCGGTCTTTCTATTAGCAAAGAGCTGTACAAATGGAGCTACTACAAAAATAACTGCAGCAATGCGGTGTAACAGCCGACTCCAACTGTCCTGTGCTACGAAACCTGCATTTACAAAAAGAAATATACCGGTAATAACCAGCAGGAGAAAAGCACCAGTATGCACCCAGTGGAAAATCCGGGCTACTTTTGTATATTTCTGAACGCTTTGTTCCATCATAGTCCTCCGTTCTTTTCAGTCCTATTTCTTGGATTCTGCCTTAATTTCAGCCTTGGCATTGGCGTTTGCCCGGGCTACAAGGTAATTGAGCCCTAGCCCTACTACGGCAAGTCCAGTTAGAGCATAACCGGCTGGTTTAAGGACATCCTTCCAGGCTATGGCTGCTACCGGTACTTCTGGGTTAACGGGAAGTCCGTGTACCTGAGGAGAATGAGTAAGCACGTACATGACATGAAGTCCACCCAGCTCTTTTTCTCCGTAGAGATATGCTTCAGGATATGCTGACTTCAATTCCTGTACTCTATTCTTGCCAATGTTAACCAGTTCCTGTCGGTCGCCGAATATAAGTGCATCAGTGGGGCAGGTTTTAACGCAAGCAGGCTCCTGATTATTGGAGATTCTGTCAAAGCATAGAATGCATTTGTTCATTTTTCTGATCACTGTGGCTGGTCCCCCCTGCAGCTTTGGTACTTTAAACGGGCAGAACTCAGAACAGTACCCGCAACCGGTGCAGATATCTGGATTATAAGCCACATTACCCATTGTGCCGTAATAAAGTGCTCCGCTGGGACATACCTTGACGCAGGCAGCATCAGTGCAATGCATACAGGCTTGCCGGGTGAAAATCCACTCAACTCCAGCGGGCTTGTTACTCTCTATTTCATTGAACCTGATTTTTAGCCAGGTATTGTAGGAGAGATCTGGTGGATTTTCATAACTTCCCAAATTACGGGTCTTCTCTCCTTCGAGTCCCCACCATTGCTTGCAGGCGACCATACAGCCTCGGCAGGCAGTACATTTGGAAGAATCGTATAATATCGCTTTATCAGCCATTGCTTACCTCCTATGCCTTTCTCATGTTGCAGAGGAAGGCTTTATATTCTGGTATCATGGTGTTGGCATCGCCGACGTGAGGAGTTAATAAGTTGGCGCTGGGGCCAGTTACTAGTCCTGAATATCCCCAGTGCCAGGGCATACCAATTTCATGTACGACCTTACCATTTATTTGCAGTGGTTTGAAGCGCTTGGTGACGATAGCTATAGCCTTGAATTCCCCTCTAGCTGATTCCACAATAGCTTCACCGCCATTAGATATACCCTTCTCGGCTGCCAGCTCTTCACTTATCTCGATGAACATGTCGGGTTGTAGCTCAGCCAGCCAGGAGAGATTTCTGGTCATTGGTCCCGTCTGCCAGTGCTCAACAACGCGATATGTGGTCGCAATATACGGATATTTATCCGATGTACCTTGCTGATCTTTGGCAGAATCACCCATGAGAAATACGGGATCGTTTTGCGTATCTGACATGAGGTTCTTAACAGGGCTTTCCCAAGGTTCGTAATGTTCAGGGAATGGGCCATCGGCCATGCCCATACCAAATATACGAGCAAATCCTTCGTTACGCATAATAAAGGGATATCGTGTTCCTTGGGGATCTACCGCCATGGGTGGCCAGCCACCATCGGGGACGTCGCCAACCCATTTGCCATCTTGCCACCAGATTACGGGATGCTCCTTATCCCAGGGCTCGCCATTGAGGTCGACCGATGCCCGGTTGTAAATAATACGTCGGTTGAGAGGCCAGCACCATGACCATTTGGGGAAGAGCCCAACATTGAAAGTGTCCGGTGTTTTATCCCGACGTTTGGTATAATTGCCGTCTTCATTGTAGCAGCCACAGTAGAGCCAGTTGCCACTTGTTGTACTGCCATCATCTTTGAGACTGACGAAATTGGTTACCAGCTTACCCGTGGTCAAATCGTAGCCATTTATTTCTCTGAGCACTTTATCGGCGCTTGCAGGATGTCCATTGTCCCAAGTAAGCCTGAGAATTGCATCTGCGTACTTACCGTCTGTTTTGTAAAGGTCTTTTAATTTCAGCCCAAGCTCATTGAGTATTTCTAGGTCTCCCATGGCATCACCTGGTGGATTAGCGGCCTTATACCGCCACTGCACCCAGCGACCGCTGTTGCTGACGGTGCCTTCCTTCTCATAATGGCAAGCTGCAGGTAGCAGGAAAACCTCGGTCTTGATATTGGCTGGATCTGTCCCGGGCCTCTTCCAGAAAGCTGCGGTTTCTGTCTCCCAAAGGTCAACACATACTAACCATTCCAGTTTGTCCATTGCTTCTCTCTCAAAATTTGAGTGAGGGCCGCCAACGGCTGGATTCTGTCCCCAGCACATCAGACCTTTAACATTCCCCTTTTTCATTGATTCGAAGAGCATAATATGAGAATAAGTAGAGTTGGCATTTCCGGTGACTTTTGGCAGGTAACCGAAACCAAAATCATTATCTTTGGTTGCCGCATCTCCATACCATGCTTTCAGCAAGCTTACAATATACTTAGGATAATTCTGCCACCAGTTAGCGCTCAGCGGGTCACTGTTCTTTGGCGTTAGCCGTGTCAGGTAATCCTTGAGTGTAATGTCTTTACTTGAAGGCACCCCGAGATAACCCGGGATGATATGCGCTAGAAGCGCCATATCAGTTGAGCCCTGAACATTATGCTCACCACGCAACGCATTAATACCACCACCGGTAACGCCAATGTTAGCCAACAATAATTGAAGGATAGCATAGGAACGAATATTCTGAGATCCGCAGGTATGTTGGGTGGTGCCCATGGCATACATTATGGTACCTGCTTTACCTGGCTTACCCGTAGCCGTATATTCTTTACAGATCTCAAGATAAAGATCCTTGGGCGTGCCAGTGATCTGGCAAACTTTGTCGACATTATAGCGAGCATACTGCTTTTTAAGCAGTTGAAAAACACAATTTTGATCCCTGAGAGTTTTATCCCTTTTTGGAATACCACTTTCATCTATCTGGTATTGCCACGTCGATTTGTCATAGCTTCTGGTAGATTCATTGAGACCGGAGAAGCCACCATTGAGTTCAGGTGCACCTTTGAAGTTTGGATTTATCAGACAGGCGGCATTGGTATATTCAGTTATATAGATCAGATTGTAATTAGTGGGGTTGTTCTCTATATCGTCCAGCACATATTTAATCATGCCGCCGACGAAGGCGATGTCGGTGCCGGACCGTAATGGAGCATAAATGTCAGCTCTTGCTGAAGTGCGAGTGAAGCGGGGGTCAATACTGATAAGCTTAGCGCCTCTTTGTTGAGCTATACCGATATGTGCGAAAGCAGCAGGGTGATTTTCAGCGCAATTGCTGCCAATAGCCATAATACAATCACTGTTGGCGATATCATTCCAATGGTTGGTCATTGCGCCTCTTCCGAACGACTCTCCCAGAGCCGCTACAGTAGAGGAATGTCATATACGTGCCTGGTGTTCTATATACACCAGACCAAGAGATCGCATTAATTTGACGAGCAAGTAGCATTCTTCGTTATCCAGTGAAGCGCCACCCATACAACCGATAGCTTCAGTTCGGTTTACTGTATCGCCAGCTTTATCTTTCTCTACCCAGCTGCTATCGCGGGTATTTTTTATGCGTTTAGCAATCTCGGTGATTGCCCAATCCCACGATTTCTCTTCCCATCTAGCAGAGCCGGGGGCACGGTACTGTACTTTATTGA
>JAFGBN010000087.1 GCA_016933195.1 Dehalococcoidia bacterium
GGCAGCATTGGCTGAGTACGGTCAAGCGCTTGTATCTGGCTTTTCTCATCGACACACAAAACCATGGCCTTATCGGGAGGGTCCAGGTACAGCCCCACGATGTCTCTTACTTTTTCAACAAAGAAGGGATCCGTGGAGAGCTTGAAATGACGCTGGCGATGGGGTTGGAGCCCAAAAGCCCGCCAGATCCGATGTACCGTAGGGCGGGATAATCCGGTCTCACCGGCTACCGTCCTGATGGTCCAGTGGGTAGCATTCTCCGGTTTAGTCTGAAGTGTCTTGCGAACGAGTCCGCCGACTTCCTCATCTGAAATCGATCTCGGCCGGCCCGGACGTAATTCATCATGAAGTCCCGCCAGCCCGTGCTGCAGATAACGCTGACGCCATTGGCAGACTGTCTGTTGACTCAGGCCGACTCTTTCGGCAATTATAGTGTTCGAGTTACCATCTGCGGCGAGCAAGACGATGCGGGCTCGTCTGACAATCCCATGTGGTAAAGACCGGGAATTTACCATGGCGTTCAACTGTTCACGTTCCTCATTAGGCAGGGTAATCGGCTTCTTGGGGCGGCCAGTGATCATGGGCTTACTCCTTTTCGTGAGATAACCCATGATACCAAATCCAGCTTAGTTATTCAAGTTATTATTGAGACATGACACTAGGAATAACCTTCATTTTCTGTCCACATCCGGTGCATAATCTTGACGGTATCTTACTTACATCGATTGCTGGAGCTAAGTCTCTGCCTTCACCTGGAATTTGAAGTCCGCACTCTTCCATTACCTGCTTGGTGAAGTCCTCGTTTTCTAGACGGAACATAAGCTCCTGCGTATTTCTTTGCGAAAGTGGATTCAGACTGCCAAACCAAACAATTCGGCCATCAATGACTACCACCTTCTGGTGCATTGATCGCCTCTGGGTTATCCTAATGCCAATTTGCCCAAGGTAATTTAGTATTTTTTCGATATTGTTCTTATCCGCTGTTCCCTGCTGATACGGCGGACGGGTTATCACCTCGATATTGATTCCCTGCGCTATTTTTGATCTTAACAAATCTATATATGTTTTAAGACGTTCTTGAGTAACGAATGGACTCATAATAAGGATAAATTGCTTGGAGTTTTCTAAATCATTTCGGAGAGCAGAATGAAACATATCCTCTGTCCAGAGCGAGCTAGGTGCACTGGTTGTTGTCTCAGGAGGCCACAATACCTCTCGTGCTTGGCGGACAGCGGGATCGGAGTAACCAGGTACGAGTTGGTCGGCAGCAAATGTTGGTAGCGGGCTAGATTCATTAAAGAGAACTTCATGGAGTGACCACTCTTTGTTCAACCTAGATTGTAGAAATGAAAGATTTGCGATAATAGCCAACTTCTTTCTTGCTCGACTGCAGGCGACGTTGATTAGACGAGCACCTTCTCTATCATCAATATCCTCAGCGTCTATCCGACCTTTAAGCAACTTTCCTATTCGTAGTCCTGTACTATCCACAAGGTCACATATGATTAGGTCACTTTCTTGCCCTTGAAATCGATGGACATTGGAAACTATAACCTTGTCTCTAAGCGCAGGGTTCATATCAACTAAAACCTTGATTAGGCGTGTCTGCGCTCTATAGGGTGTTATTACTCCAATATTCTTAAAATCTCTTATCGCGATTTGACAAAGCTTCACCGCGAGGACAGCATGATATAGATTGAATCTGGAATAACTACTGGTCCAACTGCACCATGGGTCTATAGTAGATGTGTCATAGACTCCGGCGTAAACACCCGGGCAAGGCTGATAAGGTTCAATATCTAGCTCCTCAAGCATACCGTCTCGCAGTTGGTTACCATAGAAGACACTGCTGACTATGGCTCTAATCTGCGGTTGCATCCTGTATTGTGTTCTTAGCATCACCATCGGTGAGTTTGCCTTCTGCTCGAGTTCCCAGTCTTTATCCATGCCAGCAGCTGCGTAAACATCCCTACGTAACCATTCCTTAACCTTGACGTCATTACTTAGAGCAATAGGTGCTAATTGCCGGAAATCACCGGTAACAGTAACTGATTTAGTAGCTAGAGTACATGCCCAAAAGACAGCGGGTATGGGGGCCATACTTGCCTCGTCACATACAACAGTATCAAATTGTCTACTATATACCTCCGTCATAGTATAAGTTCGAGCGAGTGTAGTCGCGATTAAAACTGCTTCGTTGATAGTCTGTTGTCTAATCGCTTCAATTTGTTGCTCTAACTTAGTTATCTCAGTGCGCAGGTCATCAACTTTTGTTTTTATAACGGCAATCTCATTATTAATAGCTTCTGGTGATGTAGAGGCTTGTTTTAACCTTCTCTCAATCTGTATAGCGTCACTCTGTAATCTCCCTAGATTACCTACTATTTCATTGAGTCTTTCCTCTGTTTGAGACTTGCGATTAGCTAAGTCCCGTTGTTGTGATGCCAAGTTGGAAATACTGTTTTCTATCTTGGTGATGGTCATCCCTCTCATGAATCTTGCCACGGCTGACATTGTATTAGCCTTCTGAAGTCGCTCTTTCTCATGCTGCAAAGCATTCGAGACAATAGAATCCCTATTTACTAGTTCTCGTAGAGTGTTACCAACTTCGGCATGTGATGTTTCCTCTACAGTGATTTGTCGTTTTATTTCTTCCCATTGCTCCAAATCGCTCTTGAGTGCTTCAAGTGTCTTGAGCCTACTCTCGTTGTTAGCTAGCTGGTCACGCAACACTAGCAGTTGCTCTCTCAAAGGTTCGCTTTTACGCTCTGTTATCTTGTCTAAGTTTAGGTTATCATCATCACCAATTTCTGGAATTTGAGGCGTGCCAAGGCGTAATATATGTCCGTCCTGATAGTGTTCAGTCTCCCGTAGTGAGTTCAGACACGCCTTCAAAGCTTGATCAACAGCCACGTTAGTATTTGCGGTTAGGAGAACAGCCTGTCCACACTGTATCATGCTTGCTATAGCGACCCCTACAGTCGTAGTTTTTCCTGTACCAGGTGGTCCCCATACATAGCATATTTCGCTCCCTAAAGCTTGGCGGATGACAGTTTTTTGTTCATCGTTCAGATGTTCCCATTCAGATGAAATGTTTTGGCCTGGTATGAATGTAGCATCTTGATGGAATTGAAACCGCTCTCGTCTTAGACATTTTTGGGCAATTACACAGGAAGTTTCCTTTAACGTGTCAAGACGTTCTGATAGACATTTTAGGAGATAGTCTGGTTGAGCAAGTATTTGCGCTGATGGAATATATTCGCCTAAGTTACTCTCAATGGCGACGAATATTTGATTTCCTGATACACCTACAATGTGACCTGAGGCATCCGAATTTGTGGTACGAACTTGAACCTTGGTATCATCGAATGCTCCAGCGAGAGTCGGATCATCTAGAATGAAGCAATAAACAAAAAGAGGCCCTCTAACCTCGACAAGTCTCCCAGCTCTCACATCCCATCGTGCTGTGCCTCTTTTCTTTTGCTCTTCTATTTCAATTGCCAGTGCTTCTCTAAATTCTTGTATCAGGCTCATGAAATCAACCACCTAAGTAAGATATAAGTCAATTATGCTTTCTTCTTGAATACACGAGCGAGTAAGCTTGGCGCCCGCGGCGGCTGCCCAAGCCATCTATCAAACTCTTTGGGATTTTCAATTATGATGGTATTACCCTTGCGCTGGTACTTTACTGTTTGGGGAAGATATCCTTGATAATCGTTGATTTCCCAGTGCTGCATATCTTTGGAAAACGTTGCTAGTTTGCGATCCCCCTCTTGTTCAACTGTGGCTTTCCGTAGCCGGAACAGCAGGTCTTGCCAGTCTCTTCGGCCGGGGTCATACAACTCTTCTATGGGTCGAGCCGGGAAAAACGCAGGTAAAGGCCGCTGAGCATATTCATACAGTTGCCTCATAACTGTCCTAGCCAATCGGAGTTCATCATCACTTGGTAGTTCATTACTATCAAGATGATTTATATATAGATGTGAGAACCACTTGAATACAGAGTTATCCTGTGAGAACAGTCTAGCCAACCTTTCTTTAGCGTCTTCGCTTGGCGCAAAGTGTACATCAAAGTCTATCCTCTTTACTCGAGATTTAGCCCATTCCTTTAATCTCGGGCTATTGGAAGAAATTACTATCTGAGGCGAAACATACTGGTCTCGCCACCAACGTTCCCAGTACGATTTGAAGACTTCTTCAATGCCTGGAGTGCGAGACGGGTCGACATCATCGAAGACCAAAGGAAAGGTGGATTCTGTAAGCATCGTGTTGGTGATTCTAGTTTTTGTGAAATCCTGCCGAGACAGGGGTTCTATGATATTGCCGGTCATTAGTTTCAGTGCAAATCTTAAGAAAGTTGTTTTACCATTTTGAGAAGGACCATAGATGTATAGGAAGCGAGGTCCTCGTGTGTCTATTATGCCAAATCTTGCCCGCTTAGCTTTCATGTATTCGTTGGCGAAAGGCGTTGAGAACAAATACAAAAGAGCTTCAAACATGCTTGTCTTTGCGGATAATGGGTTGGCTGATTCTCCCAAATCGACTGTATTGAGGTAGGCTTCTATTGATTCTAAACCTTGGTCAACTGAGGCTGAATCAGGAGGTACCTCAGTGAGTATTTTCAAAGGAGCGTCAAGACCTAGTAGTAATTCACCGCGCTCTCGCGAGAGAATCAGCAAAGGGATACGATGTGTCTCATATACGTACCGAATGAAAGCCGAGTTATTGACGTGCACCTGGTTCTGACCAGCGGCTATTGGTTTCATAGGTAATAGATGGCGCTCAATCTTCTTCCTGGCCAGTTCCGACTCTGGCAGTTGGAGAACCGTAACTCGTTCTTCTTTTGAATCTGCAGCCTCAACCAGACTGGCAGATATCTGGTGGAAAATACCCCTTATTTCGACATCCTGGTCTTCAGTGATAGTCCCTTTAAGCCAAACCTCAATCAATTTCTTTCTATCCGTATCCGTACCTTGCTTTAGCAATTCTTTCAAGTCCTCCATAAAGAGGGAACAGCCGTGAAGGTGGGACTGGTAATCCTGATTCAGTTGGGTAAGAAGTGGGTGACCAGAAGGGATGTCCAAATACCAGGCATAGTTAATCTGCCTTCTCGCTTCCTGGGCAGTAACGGTGAGGTTGGCACTTGTCTGGATTACACGGACGAGCTCGGGTCTCTCCAAGATATATAGTTTGGTATGTATCGTGCGGGTGGGAATGAAAATACGCAGAACGTCTCGCTCTACATATTCTGCCAGTCGGCCAGTGACCTCAACCCCTTTTTGCTCCAGGTCTTTTCGGTAAACCTCGGAAAGGTTTTCACCGACCACTATTTCTACTTCGGAGTAGCCACGCTGTTCGAGGAATTCCAGTAGTAGGTCCGGAGAAACGACGTAGGAGATGGCGCGCATCTTGATGAAACCATCAAAAAGTTCCTCGAAGTCATTTCGTCGGGCAATTAGGCGCGTTTGCAACGGGGACAGACCGGCAAAAAGGTCTGCCTGTAAGATACCCTTTTGTTGGAGGTGCTTGGAGCTGCGCGGCATCCTACTATCTCCTCCGCACTCATTTGTTATTCAATCGGCCATGTTGGAATCAATTCGTCTATCTCTGTCGCAAGTCTAATGGTCTCAGTTAACGCCACTATTATCTTCTGGTAGTGGGTTAGCTCATCATAAGTTAGCGTCCTGCCCTTGCGGTCTTTGAGCCATTTCTGGCAGACCTGATAGCCTCCGATGTGGGAGTTCCAGACCTCCGGTGGTACACCTTCAAAGTATTGCGTCTTGTTGATGTAGATACGATGGTTATTGCTATCGTAATCTACTTTCTCTACCTCGTTGGAACCGGCTACGGGATAGCCTGTAATGAGGTTATTCAACACGGGTGATTCCATAAGGTGTAGTGACACCAACTCGGCGCCTTTCTCTGCCAGTGCCTTGAAAAGCCGTTTATCCGAGGTGAGTGGCAGGCGGGGGAAGTCTATCTTAAGGAATTCAGCATAGCGGGTTCGGTAGGTAGGTGAGTGAAAGACGGCATAGGCATAGTTGAAGATATCCTCCGGTCCAAAGTTCTGTTTAATGTCTCCCCTGCCGTCTTCAATGAATGTTAGTCCCAACTTCTCAGAGATAACGTTAATGAACTCCGGGTTCAGGTTGGGGCGCCGCTTACCACCATCGAACTGCATCTCGCCTTCGGCGGGGTAGAGGTAGAGAGGAAAGAGATATGTTCTCTCTCTAGTTTGTAAAGAGACAGTACAGTCATTTATTAAGTCACGACTGCACAATACATGATGAAAATCACCATTCACTTCTCTATTAGTACAAAGACCCAAATTCTCTCCCGCCAGCATGTGGCGCATGACGCGCTCACGCCGATGTACAGCAACATTCGAGTTATACACTGTCCAACGGACATCAAACGGGCGATATAGTAGCAGTTTTATTTCTTTTTCCCATTCATATTTTGAAAGTTCTTGCTTGGCACGCTCATAATTCCATTGTGCTTGTTTACAAAGACGGAATAATTCACGTGCTTCATCTTCGGAATTAGTTCCTAAGAAGCGCTTTACCTTATTGCTTGCTTCCTCAGCACTCCATGAGATTGCAAATTCATCATGGGTTGTTACGATACCAGGAGCGGGGTCACCGTTTTGGTTCATTATATCTTGTAGCTTCCATCCCTTCATGTATTCTGCTAAGTCTGTTTCGTCTCTCTTCACGAATAAATAATACGGGTCGTGAGGCTTAAGCTCTTCCCAAGTCGTGTTATTAACATTGAGATCAGATAAAGTATAATATTTGCTCTCTCGTGCTCCCCACAAATCGGCGTAATGTACTTTGGCAGGATCGATATTGTCGGGCTCTTTCACCAGTAGGCAAATGGCTACTCCCTGCTGAATATCAAATACATTCTCATCTTTGCTGCCGTCCGGGGTAACCTCTTTCTTCTTGGCATTACCGTGCAGGTTAAGAATGTAGATATCATTGAAAGTGCTCATGAGAGACCGGCGCATTCCACGAAAAGTGGGATTATCTAGATAGGCATGATTAGTAATAAAACCTAGGATACCTTGCCCAGTTCGCTCTATCCGCCACTGCCCAAAGGCAAGGAACTTCACGTAGTCATCCTGAAGCCACTTTGCCTGGGCTGGCTTATAAAGTTCAGGACAGTCTTTTTTGTAAACCTCTACAAGATCCCTCGCCCAAGCTCCCTTGTTCGCCGAATGCCCGGAATAAGGAGGATTGCCCAGCACCACCATAATCGGCTCATCCTTCTTCACCCGGGCGGCGGCGTTGGCTTCCTCGCTTATCCACTCCGCAAAGAGTGTCTCGGAATGTTTTATAGCCTCATCAAGTGTATTGGTCAGGTAGATGCCCAAGCGCTGGTCGCTCAGGAACTCGTAGCCTGTCTCCTGTAATAAAAGCCCCAGCTTGAGATGGGCGACGGCATAGGGTGCCATGAGCAACTCAAAGCCAAAGATGCGCGGCAGGAGTTTTTCCGCCACGTAGTTGTTCCACAGTCCCTGCTGCCCCTTGCCGATGTTCGCCTGGTAAATCTCGTTTATCACCATGTAGAGGAAGGTGGCCGTGCCCACCGCCGGGTCAAGGATAAGTGTCTTATCATCAGCCAGCCCCTGCGGTTTGTTGAACCGTGTTTTGAGCAGATGGTCTATGGAACGCACGATATAGGAGACGACCGGCTCCGGCGTGTAGTACACTCCACGCATTTCCCGTATCTTCTCGTCGTATTCTTTAAGGAAAGTTTCGTAGAAATGAACTACAGGGTCTTCTTTACCACTGTGCTTCCCAAAGTCCTTCAGCACTGCCTCCATGTCCGCCTGAGCCAGTACCTGTGCCAGGTCATCAACCAGCCAGGAAATACGGTCATCGAGGTCATAGCCAGCGATGTACTGAAACAGTTTTCTCAAAAAAGGATTGGTCCTTGGCAGATTTTGAGCAGCGTCAAGGCGGGTGAAGAAAGCGCCGTTCTTGGATGTGCAGCGGGCGGCAAACAGACCGTAGGCTATGGTCTGGGCATACATATCGGCAAAATACTCGACTGATAGGTCCGGGATAAGATTATCCCGGAAAGCCACCAGTTGGGTGTGCAGGCTGCCACCTTCTACTTCCTTTTGAAAGGCGTTAATAATCAGATTCCTTATCAGGTGCGCCTGCCGGGCCATACGCCGGGCTAGCTCCTTTGGTGTGCCTACACCTTCGGCTTTATGGGAGAGAAAATTGGTCAAGAGCTCGGATAACTTCTGCGTACCGTCTTTATCCCTTCTGATTTTGCCGTCTTTGCTCGGACTTCCCAGTCGTGCCGACAGACGTTTCTCTCCATCCACATACCAGCGGAACTCGAGGTAATCTGTAAGAATCAGGTTAGTAAGCGAATCACGGTAGCGCTTGAGCTGTTCAGATTTTTCAGCTTTATCCAGGCTCTCCCCAATATCCTTAGCCTCGATATAGCCAATAGTAACTGAACCTTTCCTGAGGATGAAGTCGGGGGCACCACATTCGATATGTTTCGGCTCATTGGTGGCGTTGATTCCTGAGACTAAACTTTCCACCAGTGTTTCGAGTGCGGAACGATGAGTATGTTCAGTAGCATCGCCTGACGCCAGCTTCTTCTGTAGTGTCTGAATGTAGCTATTGAAAGATTTTATTTCATCGCTCATTAGCTATGCCTATTGACGATAAGTTGTCTCACTCCTCCGCACAACTTGCAGAATCAAGACCAAATTATCGTCATTATATACCTCATAAACAACTCTGTAACTGCCCACCCTTATGCGGTAAGCCCTCTCAGCGCCCTTTATCTTCCTGACACCCTGGGGGCGAGGCTCATCAGCCAAGCTCTTGATAGCAGCTCGTAAATGCTCAAAGTCTTGCTTACGTATTCGACCCTTGAGTTTTGCTAAATCTCGGTCAGCAGCCGGTGAAACCTCAAGTTTAAACACGCTTTACCTCGGTAGCCCTTCACGATGGCTGATTGATTCCTCTAATTCCCTCTCAGCTTCAGACCAGGGACGACCACCTTTCTCTTCCCATTCGGTTCTAGCAGCTTCAATCGTAGGCAATAGTTCATTATCTTCACGACTTTCCAGCCATTCCCGTACCGCGTCCGCTACAATAGCACTCGCCGTTGTACGCCTTTTAACCGCTTCTATTTTTAGTTGGGTATAGAGGTCTTCATCGTGAAACACCAATGTCATCTTTCTTTTCATGACATATCCTCCTTACAGCCGTATATACTTCTGTCCGTATGAATATTGTAGTCTGGTGAATACCGGATGTCAAGCTCCAAATAGAACAAAAGCTTATTTCGTTACCTAAGGAGAACAAAAAAAGGGCCCGGAGGAAACTCCTCCGGGCCCTTCTCTGATGAATACCAGCCTTAGAATTCAAACAACGCCGGCTGCTCCTCTTCTCGCTGTGCTTCGGCTTCCTCTTTTTCTTGCCTCCGCTCTGCTCTGTCCTTCTCTTGCCTCGCTTTAACCCTCTGATGATAGAGCCACGATTTAAGCCTGTTTAGCTCTCCTATCTGGTAGTCACTGATTGAGTCTACAGCAATATCAGCCGGCATTTCACCCTTGTTCCATCGCTTGTAGCTCTGGCTAGCGATATACAGGTAGATTTGGGTCCAGTCGCTGTCCATGGACTGAGTCAGGGAAACCGTCATCAGATAGGCACAGGCTTCAGCATCGGTGCCAGTCGGCTCTTCACCTTTTAGCGCTTTCATGTTCCCCATCATCCTCTCCAGGGTAATGGCTGTCTTAAGCCAATCTGGCAAGGTGTCTCCCCACCCGCCCGGAAACACAATGATGGAGTCTGTAAGAGCACCCACTAGGTCCGAGATGCCCCTCTCAATTTGCTTTTCAGTTGTCAATGATTCGCCTCCTTAATATGTGTCATTCTTCTGTTACCTCGTATGCCTCGTCATCCGGCGAGCCCGGGTCATTCTGGAAGCTTTCAATGGCATCTTCCCAGGCTTCCTGAACACTATGCCCGTATCCTACCAGGGTCACTTTAAATTCAACCCGTTTTTCGGCACCAAAGGTGTCTCTAATTTCTGGATTCATTAGCTTCTCGGCTCCTTCTACGTTTATTTACTGCTCGTCTGTTTCTTCTTCAGTGGTATCGGTTGTTGGCTCCGGTATGTCAAAGGCTTCCCTGATGGCTTTCTCTATCTCTGGCCGGCAAGATTCGTCGGGTGGATTTCGCCAACCAACCACTGTCCCATCCAGGTCAATCGCTACCGCGGCCCACACTTCGAACAGGTCATGGATGGCATACCAGCTCCCGGATGTTGCCGTTGGGATATGGGTTACAGTGAGCTTCTGTCCCTGAACTTTGATTTCAGCCTGGTACACTTCTACCTTCTTAGGCATAAGAACACCTCCTTTCCTGGGCATGGCTAGCCCTGCAGATTTAAGAATAGACTCGGTTAATATTCGTCAGGGAAGAGAATGGTGGTGGCGCTCCGGTCGGCCTCGGTAATTATCCAGATGGTCGCTACCCCGTTTTTAGGAAAACGGTCATCGTTATAGGCCGATAGTAGCCGAGTGTCCTGCTTGAGCGCCTGGTCGTTGGTCTCTTTATCCTCGTCACCCACGTCTCCCCACTCGCCCTTAACGTGGCAATTGAGGGACTCCTGCACGAACCAGGCAAAGTCTGGATTCTGGCACGCCAGGTCGTATACTCCTCTACTGGCGACAATCTGCCCTGTGTTAAAAACAGCGTTGATTACGAACAAGGTATCTATGGTTATCACCTCCTCTGGGCATAGTTACCCTTTCAAAAACTGAGATTTGGACTTTTAGTCCTTGAACCTGGTTATGTGCAGGCAGGCATAATGCGACCTAAAGTTGTCTATCGGGCTTTGCCAGAAGCCGTTGCGAAAGTCCAGCAGGTAGTGATAGTAGCCCTGGTATTCCTGCTCACGGACGGCCACCAGGTAATCGGTGAATATCCTGACAGAAGCTGACCGGCTTCCCCAGAGAACTATTACGTTGGGAATATAAGCCTGGTCGTTTCTGAGCCTGACAGGATACCACTCCAGCTGAAGCCTGGGTAGTTTGAGATTATCCAGCCAGAAGTGCCTACCGCCAGCATCGTATGAGCCGATGTAGATGTCCTTACCCTCAAGCTCTTCCAGTATCTCCATGAGACGCTTTGTGGCTTCCCGCCGTTTCTTACTAAGCGGTATCTGGGCAGTCTTCTGTCCCAGTCTCACCGTGGTGGTCGATTCCGGTTCGGCAAGCTTCACCCCGTCAAACAAGTCAAGCTGACTTATCATACTTTCACCCCCTTTCCTTCAGATTTTGAGCACAATAACCCCCTATTAGTTGTCGGCATTTTTCTAAGCCACCAGGCTTAGCTGGCTGCCGCTCTCCAGCTTTTTCTTTTCATCCTTTACCGCTCCATCGGGTAGAGACTCGCGGACGGATTGTATCCCCGCCTTGAGCCGTCCGTCCGGCTCCCACTGGCTGCCGCCGATTGCTCTATCTATCTCGCCGATAATCCGTACCAGGTACTGGTCAACATATTGAGGCAGGTTCGGGATATTTCTGGCTTCACGGGCAACAATCCTCGCCTGCTCCAGCGGTTCAACGGCCTGGCTGACGTATTCCTCGACCATGTCCATCGCCTCACTGACCATCAGCGGACTCCATTTGATAGGCATAGTTTCACCTCCTTTCCTTCAAGTTTTTGGGTATAGTTACCCCTATGAGAATGAACCTGGGTAAGCTGGTCTAGCTCTTGAGAGCCATATTGATGGCTTCTTTGACGACCTCAGACCAGCACTCCAGTCCCCATTCCACACCTTTCTTTACCTGGGCGAGAATGTCATCGGTTATATTTTCTACGGGTATACCCATTTCTCTGGCACACTCGACGACATCTTCCCTGCTTAGGACAAAGATAGTGTCCTTATCAGACATAGCTGGCTTCCTCCTTTCTATCCTGTTTTAGACTTGCTTATTCCTCCCAGACAGCTACCTGCCTGATGGTGAACTCCAGCCCGCAGGTAAGGCACTTTCCCTTGTCGGGAGCCTCTTCGCAGTCAAGGTCATCCCCACCGCATCTTGGACAGTCGATGATTTCACCTTCGGTATACTCTTTGCGTTTCTCCATAGGTATCACCTCCTTTCGTTCGGAATTTGGCAAAA
>JAFGBN010000088.1 GCA_016933195.1 Dehalococcoidia bacterium
ATGAAGGCCTTCTTCTTTATCTATCTCGGTATATCTCTTGAACTTATGAGTGGCTGGTTTATTATAGTCGCGCTGGTGCTAACAATTATTGCCTTTGTCCTTCGCATACCGGCGGTTAGACTGGCAGGTAAATCAGTGGCACCTGAAAAAGATGCTTCGGTCGTGGCTATCATGGTGCCAAAAGGCTTAGCCGCAGTGGTTTTAGCCAGTATTCCATTGCAGCAGGGGATTATTGGCGGCGAGATAATCAAGAACATCACCTACGGGGTCGTTCTTCTTAGCATAGTGTTTACTTCCTTTTTGGTGATTTTGCTTGAGAAGACGAGATTAACCGACTTGTATGTCCGGGCTCTTTACCCGAAACAGCAAACATTGAGACGGGAAAGGGTACCACGACCCAGGAAAATAGCTGGTAAGACAGACAAAATTATTCCTGATGGCACCAGGCTATTCGGGGATTCTGGCGGTGTCAAGGAGAGATTGCCTGAAGAGAATGAAAATCCTTAGGTCCCTAATCTGGATCGGAAAATGAACTGTTATTACCCGTCTGGAGAAGACATCCTGTATTTGGCTCTAGAGAGCACTGCTCTAGCTGCGGCCGAGATAGGTTGTTTCCCATACCTGTTTTCTTCAAAATCTATCTTTATTGTATCCAGGGCTTTTCTCTGTTCTTGACTTATTGCCATATGGTGCGTAGCAAGGCCCTCCTGGTGCTTTGAAATAATCATACATTCATTCATGCTCTTCTTGTTGTGCTCTCTAACCTCTCCTGTTGACGTATCCGTTAATCGATAAGGGACTGTGACAACTGCCAGGTCGCCATCGCTATCGAGAATCAGTAATCTCTCACAACTGTGCGGAGCATTCTCATCTGCCGGGAGCCGTTTCAGGACAACAAGTGGATAGCTGTACGCGGCTTTGTAAATGGGCACAGAAAATTCGATGTCGTGTTCAGAATAATAAGGCAACCTGTTCAGCACTTGAGGCGTTGTTTCTGTGTGATCTTGGGGCGGGCCCATCTCGTTTTCAGATAAGACGGCTTCACAGCTGGCTTCACCGCGTATTATGATCGGCTTTATGCATTTCGTCAGTATGTACGGCAATTTGCCGTTTTTGAGAGCATGGTCTAAAACACGTTCCATACTCCAGGCCTCTGTGGCGTCAATCTCGACAGGCACAGGCATAAAATTGGCTGGACTGGTTTCTAAGCCAATGATGGCATAGGATTTCTGGCTGCGCTCCATTTTCTCCGCGCTATCTCTGGCAAGCTCGTAAACAGACTCATCAATTACCGAGGCATATACTTTCCCGAAGGCATCGCAATAAAGCATCCTTGTCTTGCCCTTGGGCAATTTTTCATTGACGAAACGCACAGGCATGAGAAACAGAACATGATTTGGACGATTGCGCGCGAATATACCCATAGCTACCACCTGAACACGTTCACATTGACGCGCTTATGGTAGGCCAGTTGCGTATTTTTTGTCAATACTCTGTCCCTGTATAAGCTTCCTGTCGGCAGGATTGAGAGGCAATTATATTAATCCGCGGACAAAAAAGTTGTGCTTTATGCTGACCTGGCGAAACGGGGCCCGGGATTCGGGCTTGTTGCCCGGGCTCAGAACTCTCCAAAAGTGATTATCAAGCCGCAGGGATAAATAGCTGCTCCTCTCTAAGCTGCGGGGCGTGGGTTCGCATTCCTCCAGAGATGCCACAAAGCCCGCCAGAATAACTGCTTTTTCAGGCAAGCGAAAACATCAGGTAACAATCTGACGAAATGCCCAATCACACAATCAGAGACACAGGTTGCCCAGCGATTTCAGTCTTCTTATGTGGAGCTTATGAGATTCGAGCCCACTGCCTTTTGACTGCCAGTCAAACGCAAGCCCATCTGCCACCCAATATCCCACTTTACATTAACACGCCATAGCAAATTATATTAGGGAGGCATCCTGCTGTCCCTCAAACTACATATTCATCAGGATTAATAGGGACCTGTATGACAACCGGTCCACTCTGTTTAAAGCCATCTACAATTGCTCTTTCAAAGTCTTCCAGAGTGTCTACTTTTACCCCCTGAGCTCCGAAGCCTCTTGCTACCTCCGTAAAGTCTGTACCGCCGAATTCAACACCATAGCTGGCATAGCGCATTCTTTTTTGAATTATGTCAATCAATTCCAGCCTTTTGTCACAGAAGACAATGCAAATCAGGGGCAATTGCAGTCGGACCACCGTCTCCAATTCCTGCAGCATCATTAGAAAACCACCATCTCCACA
The DNA here is from genome assembly GCA_016933195.1 of Dehalococcoidia bacterium. Lineage (GTDB taxonomy): Bacteria > Chloroflexota > Dehalococcoidia > GIF9 > AB-539-J10 > JAFGBN01. The sequence continues at coordinate 2,278 of JAFGBN010000088.1, forward strand.
TATAGAAACCACCTGACGCTCAGGAAATTGCAGCTTTGCTGCTATGGCAGTGGGAAAACCATATCCCATTGACGAGAGACCATTGGACATGAAGAAGGTTAGCGGTTCGTAGGTCTTCCATAGTTGCCCCAGCAGTAACTTGTGTGCGCCTACGTCACTGGTCAGTATGGCATTTCGTGACAGGAGATGGCGCAATGTAAGGATTACGTGGTACGGAGAAAGTCCTTTCGCAGGAGCAGAGGCCGGAGGCTGCAATTTCCGTGTCATCCTGTCTCTAAAATCCCGCAGTTCTTTATCCTCCCACCTGTGAGTGAGTTTATAGCAATCAAGGATTCTGGCAAGGATAAGTTTAATGTCTCCAGGAATTTCCAGCGCAGGAGCGTACGCACCATCTGCGATAGTGGTAGTGTTAATAGATAGCAGTTTCTTCTCTTTGTGCCACATCTTATCAGACTCAACTGGATCGAAGCCGATACCTACCAGCAAGTCGACTTTTTGGAAGAACTCCATAATAAGGTCATCCCCCGCCATTCCAGTTGCCGCCGCCAGGAACAGAGGACTGGACTCATCAACAACTCCCTTAACCTTTGGGGTCACCATGACTGGAATTTGCGTTTTCTCAATGAATTCATTTACGCTTTCACGGTCCCGCGTTGGATTGACGCCTATTCCGACAATCGCCAGTGGATGCCGGGCTTTAGCAAGCTCTTCTAATACCTTCTGAAGTAGCATCTCGTTAACTGGCGAGGGATAATCCGTGGTTGCTGCCTCGCCCGCTTCAGTGCACTCATCATGTTTGCGCGCGATATCGCTGGGTAGAAGAAGGTGGACCGGCCCCATTTTATCTCCGGTAGCTATATCTATCGCTTTTTTTACCTTGCTTCTTGTGTTCCTGGCATCAAGTGTGATGCTCGATTTAGTTATGTGTTGGAAAAGAGCCTGCAAGTCAACTCGCTGGTGTGTGCAATAAGGAAGCGCCTGGGTTGACATTTGTCCGGTAATCGCAAGAACAGGTGACCTGTCCAGATAGGCGTTGGCTACACCAGAAACAAGGTTCGTAGCTCCCGGCCCGAGTGTGGAGAGGCAGACCCCGGGATGCCGGGTAATTTGTCCCGTTATATCGGCCATGAAAGCGGCAGCGGACTCGTGGTGGGTCAAAATAAAGGAGATGCCTTCTCGACGACAAGCTTCCACAAAATCAAGCACTTCTCCACCGGGAAGACCAAAAACAGTCCTTACGTTTGCTTCTCTGAGCGTCCTGGCCATTATTTCAGCGCATGTTGTCATTTATAACCTCAACTCAAAACGTAGTGGCAACTCGCATTGCACTTTATCACTTCCTGCCACGCCAAAACAATCCACTTGAACTTACCCTCAGTCCCTGAATACCGCGCTGAGGACAAAGCCAAGCAGGTCCTGGTGGCCGTCCTTCTTTCATATCTTCCAATGAGTCAGGTAGTAAGCCTTGTGCTATGTATGCGGGGCGAATATCCTTCTGCCAATCACAAACTAGCAGCCATATCTCTCGGATATCATCCTTCGAAGCATTTGTTAATCCAGTTCTATTCTTGACCACCCTATGAGATAAACGGTTCTCCCTAGGTAACATAGCAGAAAAGCCAAATTCAGCCCTCCGCACCGTAACAGGTAGATTAAGAATTGAAGGGGCTTCTCGTATACCTTATAGAAGTCTGAACCTGGATTTCCTATATCGAACCGGGAGTACGGTTTCCACGGTAAAATAGCTTCAAAAGCCCCTTGTTTGGCCTCACTAGACGGGCTAATTGAAGGAACACAATGGGTAAAAAAAGGCAAAGGAGTTATTGAAGCTTCAATTTGGTAAGCGGCATTAATGATATTCCCCCAGGATATCTCGTATTAAAATCAATAGGGAGGCGGTCACCCAACTTGGGAGGTTTGTGCGAAAAGATAAGTAGATGTAATATTGTGGACTTCTGTAACTCTGACTGAACAGAATGTAAAAATATCTTTGTACAGGTGAGTTCACTATGAGGTGGCTATATTGACTGCCAAAGGAACATGGAATAAACTAATGTAGCGCTTAGAAGAAACTAGTAACTTTCACAGTGATTAGTAAACCATCCAAAAATTTAAAATCTTACAAAACCGCTGCTATACTCTTTTCAATTAGTGGGCTCCTCTTCATTATAGTAACTGTAGTTAGCAGTAACATAGTTTTTTTGCCGGTTGGGATCGCGTTAGTCATTATTAGCATTGTTTTTTGGCAACACGGCAAAAAGCTCACAAATAATGAACACAAGGGCTCTTCTAAATAGCAATTCAAGCTGCGCGATACTAATCTTAGGCTGGCCAAGCGGCATTAATGATATTCCCCATTAAGACTTTCTCACCCATCGGCCCAAACCTCGCATGCTCAGCCTTAGTACCACTCCTCAAGGAGCAAGTAGCAAATGTATGCCGGAGCAAATGTAGGTGAACAGCGATGCCTGTTCTTATAGCTGATTTTCTAAATATAGAAGTGGCAGCGGCTGGGTATGTAGACAATGTCTATCAGTTCCACACAAGATTTCAATGCAACAAGCCAGTAAGGTATAATCCAAGAAACAGATGCTTTGGATGGTGCATGAAAGCGTTAGTAGTCTATTATTCTTTGACAGGTAAAACGAAGCTGGTATCTCGAGTAATCGCCGAAGCCCTGAATGCAACGCTATTGGAGATTAAGGAGATAAAGCCCAGAAAACTGGGGTCCTCCATCTATTCGGTTGGTGGCTTCGCAGCTATAACGAACAGGAGGAGTAAGATAAATCCCATAGATGTCGATTTGAAGCAACATGAAACGATATTTATTGGTTCTCCAATCTGGGGTTCCAGACCGGCACCGGCTATTAACTCATTCATATATCAGACAAATTTTGAAGGTCGGAGTATTATTCCGTTCTTTACCATGGCTGGCGACAATTCAGATAAAGCTCTGACGAACATAACGGCTAAAATAGAGAGAAGCCAGGGCAAGGTGGCAGGCTCCTTTGCAATAAAATCATACGGATTATCCGACGAGGAAATCATAGCCAGGGCTAAAGAGGCTATAAAAGAGTATTCAAGCTAGGCCCGATTCCATTCAACGATGCCACTCCTCTTCCACTTCTAACTCCAGCTATCAAGAATAAAAGCAGTGGTGGCAGCGAGTGGATTTGAACCACTGACCAAAGGCACGAGAGAAGCCTGAACCTGCATGGCTATTTCTGCTCCCCCTTACTAGCTTGAAGTTCCTTGGCCTTGGCGATGACATCCTTAGTCACGGGATCATTGGGGTCGAAACGATACTCCGACCGATTGCCCTCAACTAAAGTCTTGCCAGCCCGGTTAAACTCTTTGCGGAGCATCTTCCTTAGAACTTGAGGGGAGACTCCAGCCTTCTCAGCTAATTCTTCAGCTGTTAGTAGCTTGGTTTCCTTTGCTGTTGTTGCCATTTGCTTTCCTCCTTTTTATTCTTTTCGACCTCTGTAGTTAACTCAGCGGTTAACTCGTTCTCCTTTCTCTTTGCCTTATCCGTTTCCGTATATAATCAATCCTAATATAGGAGGGTGAACATCTCAAGGGTCTTAAGCTCCAAAAATGTGCCAAAATCAGAGAAAATCTCTAGACTTTAGTCCTATATACACAAAGGAACCGAGCTCTTGCCCGACTCCTTTGCCAAACTGCGGGTCGTTGGTTAGAAAGGCGTATCTTGGGGGTAGATATTCACGGTGAAGGCTTTATCGCCACGAGTGATTCCCTCATCAGCAGTAAGGTAGAGACTAACATCCAAGCTGGTGGCTATGGGCAACTCATAGACCACTCCGCCCACATATTCTATTAGGTAAATGATAGCACCTGTGGTATGAGTGGTGGGAGTGCTACGCTCCTGTCCTCTCTGAAGATTTTGAAGTGCACCATCCTTGCCGTCATAGGTAATCCACTCACTGTCAACCTCGACCATGCCACTATCTGGGAAATTCGCCAGGTCTGCATCACTAAGCGTTAAAAAGGTATCATCAGGGTTAAGGTTGCTAATAAGGACTCCTGTAATACCCTCCTCAATCCAATGCCAATCAATCCACTCAACCACCAAGGGCAACTTATCTGGATCAGATGGGATAGGGCTAGAGCTATCGTCTAAACTGTAAATAGAACATAGCTCATTGATAAGGCTCCAACACTTGAAAACTGTGCACCTGAACGTATTCGTTCTGTTCGTCTTTTGTGCCATCATCTGGTTCACACAGAGTTACGTAAAGCGTCTCTAACCAAAGGTAACCGTATGCTTTTACATAGAAGGTAAACTTGCCCGAGCGTTCGGGCCTCACCTGAAAAGCGATGTACTCCTTATCACCGTATTCCATATTTCGCTGGTCACCTTCGAGAATGGGATACTGCGCCTCTACCTGGTAGCCATTACCGTAGTCAGTGTAGACTTTTTCGCCAGGCGCGTAGGTATGATGATTTTCTAGAGTGGAAGACCAGAAGCTAACGTTCTTCACATCTGAAAGGTCGGGGAATGAAACACTCACAGTAGTCCCCTTGATAACATCAACATCATATCCAAAATGAGAACGTTGATAAGTGCAGGTTACCCATACGACTACAAGTGCCCAGTCCATCTGTCTAGCATCATCTGGTTTTACTACTTCTATAAGAAAATTTTGACCAGCCTCTGATGTCAGCGGTGCGCTTTTTTGTTTTGGTTCCTCAGCTACATTGCTACAGGCTGGGGCCAGAGCAAGCAAAAGCGCAAGAGCTACCAACACCACGCTGATGTTGACTAGTTTCCTTTGCATTCTCACTTCTTTCTTTTTCAAGTGGTGACACGAAGAACAGTGTTTACTCCAGAACAAGACTACAGCAGTGGAGTCATCGCGTCAAGCTCTGCACAAGTAGGGTTACTGCCAACTGTTGGTCAGTGAGAACCTGGGTAGCCATCAAGTTAAATCTCCAAACTCAATACATCAGAAACAACTGCCGGCGAGGGTAACAACAGCCAATGAGACTCCCTGGTTCATAGTTTGCCCTCGGGTACGAATTCCAACGCAGCGCCGTTCATATAATATCACCTTTGCCTGGTGAGCTCTAGAACCGGAAGCGCCAATGCTATATGTTCTCGACGAAGCAGTCCAGACAGCTGGGCCGTGACTTCTTTGCACAATTTCCCATATTGCGAGTTCTTCAACTCATACTCGCTTCTCAATATGCTCATGTCACCTTTCGTGATTCCAACCCTCGTACTCGCCATTCACCTCTTAGGAATTCAGTCCCTAGCTTGCAATATTTATACTCCTTCAATTCTTGGCCCTACTCCGCTATTCACTAGCCACAGTATACATCGTAATGGTAATTGTAGAACTTGCTAAAGAATTGCTTGCTTCGCTTACATCGATAGTTAACTCACTCTCGGAAATGCTCGTATCAGCAATAGAAATGACGGTATCACTTAGTCCGAAAAGAACCAACCCTGCCAGAAAGACTACAAGGGTGAGTAGAAAGAATGGCCTCTTCACTTCCACCCCTCTTAATTCAATTATACTCCTGACCAGCCTAAGATAGAAGACATTATAGAGGGAATAGCCATTTTAAGACAGTCTTAGCCGGTTCTGCTTCATCCAATTTCACAGGGAATAAATTGGGAGCATTTTCTGTAGCAAATTTCCCACTGACGTTGCGCGGAACTTGGGACCATAGGGAGGGATAATTCTCAGTTTTCGCCGATTTTCGCAGAATTCTTCAGGGTTTTCTCAGGATTTTGCTGGTGATTTGGTATTTAATGGATGCGTAAAGTCTAGGTCAGTCAAGTCTGAGAACAGCTTATCTCTATCTTCTTTTGAAAGCTGGTCAATCTGGGTGAGAAGTGATGAAAGGTCAGATTTACTAGTGGTGGCAGCGAGTGGATTTGAACCACTGACCAAAGGCTTATGAGTCCTCTGCTCTACCGCTGAGCTACGCTGCCTGAAAATAGTTTAGCATTGGCTGTTGGAAACGGTCAAATCAAGCATTCCCCGTTTTTAGCATTTAAGCCCTTGACCAATCAGAAGGCAGTAAACTATGATTGACACGTTTGGGGCAAATCCGGGGAATAAGGCAGATGAAAGCGGGGGTTACGAGCGTACTGCTGGCTACCATCCTGGCTTTGATGCCCTGTCTGCCGGCACGAGCCGCTGACACGGGCACCATAACCATCACCATGACCGGGATTGATGAAATCTCTATCACCCTGGAGCCGGCAGAATGGCCTCTAGGAGATGTATCCCCAGATACAGAGTACCTGACAAGCCCGCCGATAGACTGGTGCACCCTGACCAATACCGGCACTGTCAGCGTAGACACCTTCATCGAGGGCAAAGATGCCCGGTGGTATGAGGATGGAACGGGTAAGAATTACTACTGGACGCTAAGTAACACTAACGAGAGCGACGTCGACGATGCTGTGAGAGGCCATAAATACATGCTGTGGTTCAGAGCGCACGGTGATACCGACCGGGGTTATGTCCTTATCACCGAGGAGGAAAATGAATTCTGGCCTCCGAATGGCGGCTCAAGCATTGAAGCCGGTGACTATAAACAATTCGGACTGAAGTTGCTGACTCCTACCTTCTTCTACGGAAGCAGGGAGATGAAGACCACCATCACTATAAGCGCAGTGGCTGCCTGATGATACGGCGTATCAGGCCAGTCGTGCTCGTTGCAACTTTACTGGCTGCCCTTTTGCCTTCCTTCACCCTGGCCCAGAACTTCGGCGTCTCCCCCGCCGAAGTAAGAATAGATGACCTATCTCCAGGCGAGGAAGCTGAGTTTGAGTTCGCTATCCGTAATAAGGACGATATAAGCCATACCTTTACGGTGACTACTTACAGCCCTGAGGAACCGGAGAGGAGAGAGGGAAGGGCTGAATTTCCTGACGATAGCTGGATAAGTTTTTCTCCTGAAGAAATCGAAGTGGCAGCTAATTCCAAAGGCACAGTAAGGGTAACGGTGGCCATCCCCTCAAATCAAGAATGGGCGGGCAAGAACTGGGAAGTATGGATAAGGGTCGCCCCCGAAAGTATGGACTTGCTGGTAGCAAATTGCTACATCCGCTTTCTGGTATCGACAAGCAGAGACGTAGAAGCTGGCCCTAAAACGGCATTGATTGTAGGGATTGTCATCGGAATATTACTTCTGGGCTACGGCGCCTATTATTTCAGGCGCAAGGCGAAATCTAAACACCCCAAACGCTAATCTGGCATTCACTACAGGAGCAAAAGCTCCAGAGATTTGAGCTACTTGCTTTGATTGGCTTGAGGCTTCTATAGCTAGAGCTGCCGGGGCAGTTCCCGGAGCTTATCAGGGCTCTCTATATGGTCGATATATAGAGTGCCATTGAGATGGTCTGTTTCATGCTCCAGGGCCTGGGCGAAAAGTTCTTCGCCTTTAATGCGAAATTCCCTGCCCTGTCTATCCTGCGCCTTAACCCTTACTGTTACCGACCTCTTAATCTCTCCCTGGTATCCTGGCACAGACAGGCAGGCCTCTTCCAGCACACGTTCACCTTGCCTCTTTATTACTTCAGGGTTAATCAAGGTGATGACATCCTCTCCGGGTATCTCAATCACCGCCACGCGCAGTGACACTCCTATCTGCGGGGCAGCTAAACCCACACCTGGAGCAGCCCGCATGGTATCAATCATGTCATCGATTAGCTTGTGGATGGAGGCATCGATTCTGGTTACCCTTTTAGCTTTTTGCCTTAATACCGGGTCAGGCAAAGTGCGAATACTCAATACGGCCATGCTTATTCCTGCGAAATTATAATTTGTTTGTCTTACACTGTAAAGTCATGTTACTCCCACCGGACTGACATCCACAGTCCAGCCCTGCGGCAAAGTTATCCCTGAGAGAGCTTGAGCGGGGGCACGGCCTCGAAGGATAATCTGCCAGCGATATCTTCCCCTGACCCTGGAAGCAAAAGCTGGCACAGGACCAATCAGGTTCAGGTCAGCTAGATGCCTGCTCTCCTTTTCTTCAAGGAGGACACGGCTCATTCTCTCTGCCTCCCGGCGGCACAGGTCATTGTTGGTGTGGGTATAAATCAGGCGGATAAAATGGCTGAAGGGGGGGTAATTGAATTGACGCCGGTAATTTATCTCCTGATGATAAAAGCCCACATAATCATGTCTGGAGGCAGCTTTGATGGCGTAGTTCTCCGGGGAATATGTTTGGATGATGACATTCCCAGCCTTAACCCCACGCCCAGCTCTTCCGGCTATTTGGCACAAAAGCTGAAAGGTGCGCTCCCCGGCACGAAAATCGGGGAAATTAAGCCCGGTATCGGCGCTAATTATCCCCGCCAGGGTTACCTGAGGCAGGTCCAACCCTTTAGCTATCATCTGGGTGCCAATAAGCACGTCTGCCTCATGGTCACGAAAAGTCTTCAGCAGTTCCTCATGAGCATGTCTTCTGGTAACCACATCTTTATCCCAGCGGAGAAATCTCGCTCTGGGGAAGAGTCGCCTTATCTCTTCCTCCACCCTCTGTGTGCCAATTCCCAGAAAGCTGAGATAGCGGCTGGAGCACTGGGGACAGATTTGAGGTACCGGGATGGAATAGCGGCAGCGATGGCAAATTAACTTTTTCTCCACAGAATGGTAAGTAAGGGCTACGGAACAGCGGGGGCAGCGAAAGACGAAGCCACAATTACGGCAACGGATGAAAGTGGATGTGCCGCGGCGGTTGAGGAAAAGGATTACCTGTTCATTTCGCTCCAGAGCTCCTTTCATGGCAGCTAATAAGGAGCGGCTAAACAAGCCTGTGTTCCCGGCTTTGAGTTCTTCCTTCATATCTACTATCTTTACCCGGGGAAGGGGCGAATAACCATGAGGGGTAATCCTCTCTTTCAGCTCTATTAGCTGATACTCACCCAGTTGTGCTTTATGGAAGCTCTCAATGTCAGGTGTAGCGCTGCCCAGGATGACAACGGCACCGCTAAGCCGGGCCAGTTTAAGAGCCACATCCCGAGCATGGTAACGAGGCGATTTATCCTCCTGCTTGTAAGTCCATTCATGTTCCTCGTCTATTATAATGAGTCCGAGGTCGGGCTGAGGGGCAAACAAAGCGCTTCTCGGTCCAACAACGACATCACAGTTTCCTTCCCGTATCCACTGCCATTCATCGAGTTGCTCTCCCAGGGAAAGCCCGCTGTGCAGTACTGCCACACGCCCGGGAAAGCGGTTAGCAAATCTCTCCACCGTTTGCGGGGTAAGAGCAATTTCAGGGATAAGGCAGATGCCCCGCTTACCCGCTGAGATAACCTGGGTCAAAGCTTGCAAGTAAATCTCTGTTTTGCCACTACCGGTAACACCAAAGAGAAGAAAAACTGGCGGTGATTGAGGTTGTTTCGACACTCCTTCAGAGTGATAAAAGGTGGAGGACTCAGGGCTCTGGCTACTAGCAATGACAGGGTGAATTGATTCCCATGCAGCTTGCTGTGACGGGGTAAGGACAGGTGCCGGGGTAGGTATGAAAGCCAGGTGAAACAGCGGGTCGCGCCGGATATTGACTGACTTTGTAGAAATAAGGTGGCGACTTTCCAGGGCCCTGATGGTGGCATAAGAGCAATTGAGGCGTTTTTTTACTTCACTGACCGGAACAGGCTGAGCTTGCCCGGTCAAGAATTCCAGGAGTTCTGCCTGCTTATAGGCCCTGGACTTGTTTAAGTGAGCTATCTGGCTCTCAACCTCATGCCGCCTGACTGCCGGCTCGACATAGAGGACCGTTTTTGGCCGCACCCTGGGTTTTTCCAGCTTCTGGCTTTTTATTACTAGCTGGCGGCGGAGAAGCTGATCGGTGATTCGCTTAGCTTTACTTATCCCGAATTTCCTCTGCGTCTCATTTAAACTGACCCTCTCCTCCTTTTCTATAAATCGGAGAACTTGTATTTGCTCCGGGTTCAGAAACGATAAGTCCACCTCTGGACCTGCTGGCTGAAAATAAGTAACAGTCCGCCTCTCAAAGCCCGGAGGCAGCATCAAAGCTGTGGCATCGAAAGGAGGTGAAAGGTAATAATCGCTTATCCATTGGGCAAGTTCGATTTGTATTGAGGAGAGCGAGGGATAATAAGTAATGATGTCAGCTATTTCTCTGGTTGCTTCAACCGATGGCTCATCGCATAACTTGACCAGAATGCCCTGGATAACTCTGGGGCCAAAAGGGACCCATACTGCCTGGCCTATCTCAACATCTAGCCGGGGTGGAATGGCATAGCAAAAGGTAGAACGGCATCCAGGGGCATTAACCGCCACCTCTGCATATTTCATTTAATATGCTTATATAGGCTCTTCTTCTATAAGCCCTTCTTCCTCTGCCTGGGGCATAATTTGTTCGGCTATTCTTTCTCGCCGTTCCTTAAGCCGGGACTGCTTAGCACTGAGCCGACGCATATAGTAAAGTTTGGCTCTGCGTACCTTGCCACGCCTGAGCACTTCTACACCTTGCAACAGAGGGGATTGGAAAGGAAAAGTGCGTTCCACGCCAACACCGTAGCTCACTCTTCTTACAGTGAAACTTCCACCGTCAACGCCTTTCCTGATCCTAATTATCATTCCCTGAAAGTGCTGCAGGCGCTCCTTATCCCCCTCGATAGTCTTCAAGCTGAGCTTGACCGTGTCGCCGGGGGAAATTTGAGGGATAATTGGGTTTATTTTGGGCTCAACAAATTCTCTGATATCCATTTCCTCTCCTCATCACAAAGATTTACCTTCTTCAAAAAATAGGTCGGGGCGTCGTTTTGCTGTTCGCGAAATAGCCTCTTGGTGTCTCCAACGGGCAATTTCTTCATGATTTCCCGAGAGCAAAACCGAAGGCACCGGCCAACCCCGATATATCTGAGGTCTGGTGTATTGGGGATACTCTAACAGCCCGCCAGTGTGAGAGTTGTTGTTCAATGATGTTTGTGAGCCAAGCACCCCTGGTATAAGTCTGACTATGGCATCGACCAGCACCATGGCGGCTGGTTCACCTCCGCTAAGGACATAATCACCAATGCTAATTTCATCAGTGGCTAAATGCTCATGCACTCTCTCATCCACCCCTTCATAATGGCCGCAGATTAACATAAGATGTGAATGAGAAGCTAGTTCCTGGGCAATTTGTTGGCTAAACAGCCTGCCTTGAGGGGTAAGCAAGATAATAGCTACTTTGCCTGGATTAATCTGTTGCTTCGTTGCCTCTATTGCCTCGAAGATAGGCTCAGGCTTGAGCACCATGCCAGGTCCACCTCCATAAGGGTAGTCATCAGCAGTATGATGTTTGTCATGTGTATGGTCACGGATATTATGGATCACAATATCAACTAACTCCTGCTCTTTAGCTCGCTTAATGATGCTCTGATTGAACGGAGAGACGAACATCTCGGGGAAAAGGCAGAAAATATCAATGCGCACCGGACTCCTCCAATAAAAGCTTCTTGGGTTATCTTAACATACAGAGAGATGCTAAGAAAGTGTACTCGTTCATGGCGTTAGTGACATTTTCTCTCCTTATTTGTCATTGCAAGGCAAAAAATGCCGAAGCAACCTCAAACGGATAAGGAAATTGCCTGGCAAAGCCTGCTCTGATTAACGTGAAATTGTCACGCTTTCCCTTCGCCATGCTAAAGGCTTCCAGCTCGTTACTATGGCATGCCCCCTGCCAGGTGAAGAGATGTGGCGAGAGAAAGTCCTTTTTCACCACCCCAAAGCGCTTTGAAGTGTCCACCCTCTATCTGAACTAGTTCAGATAGGTTGCCTTACTCTCCTTCTACTAGCTCTGATATATGTTGGCAAGTAATCCAGCCGAGTGCGCTTACTGTAGCCGTAGACTCGCCCCTGAGATGAAATTCATTCGAAAATTTCAAAAAGTGGGCAAAAGGTATTGACAAAATGTAAAGTGAGGGTTTAAATATAGAGTGGGGAGAAGTGGGGAAAAGGGGAGCAAGAGAGCAATTTATGACGAAGGATGTGGACAATAAAAGGCTATGTGGCTTTAGAGGAAACCAAAACGGTGCCCTTGCTGAATTAAGTAGTACCTGAATTGCTTTCTATTGCTTGAATAGAACACAGCGAGAACTGGGCGAATTAGCTGGGAGGTTTGCCCCTTTGTAGACGCAGGGTGAACCCAAGGAGAACAAGATGTTTTTTGGTGAATATCAATATAAGGTTGATGAAAAAGGGAGATTACCTCTGCCACCAAAATTCAGGCGGGAAATGAGAGACGGGGTGATATTAGCTAGGGGAACAGAGAAATGTATTGCTGTTTATCCTCTAAGTGAATGGAAAAGGTTGGCCGATAGTTTGGCTGCCAAGGCAGTAACCCCAACTAACTTGAGAAAATTGAACCGTGCTATCTTTGGCTCTGCTTTCAGCGCCTCTTTTGATGGGCAAGGCAGGGTAACATTGTCTTTTCCCTTACGCAGCTATGCTGAGATTGGCGATACCGTGGCTGTTGTAGGCGCCAATAACTATGTTGAACTGTGGAATGAAGAGTTGTGGAAGGTGGAGAAAGCCTCAGTTGAGGAACAAGCGTCTCAGATCATCGAGAGTTTTGGAACGTAGCTAATGAGTCTAACTATGTCTTTGCCTATTCACATACCTGTTTTGCTTAGTGAAGCTGTAGAAGGGCTGCAGGCTCAGCCAGGAGGATGCTTTGTTGACTGCACCGTGGGCTTAGGTGGACACGCTGCCACCATACTAGAAAAGATCTCACCCTCGGGAAGGCTTCTAGGCATTGATGCTGATTTTGAAGCCATTGGGGCAGCCCAAACTAAACTTAGCGACTATGGCAAGGCAGTTACCCTGGTAAATG
>JAFGBN010000089.1 GCA_016933195.1 Dehalococcoidia bacterium
GATTTTGTCATCCAGCAGACTTATCATTAAGATATTGCAGGGAAAGTCATCAAATCAAGAGTAGATTATCTTGTAAAAGGAGGAAAACATGGCAGAGGGAGGAAAACGCTGGTACCACCGAGGCTCCCCGGCTTTCGCAGCCCCTATTTGGTTCATCGGCTGGCTATTTACAATCGGTTACGCCAGTCTGGTTTGGTGGAAGATTTTGCTTGCCTTAGCAATCTGGCCGTACTTTCTAGGCGCGGCACTGAGCTGACCGGTCAAGAGAGCGTACTCTAATTCCGTACTCCGACTCTCTGCAGTGCTTCATAGCCTTGACCTGTTAGTAGTGCCAGTTCGATGCCATCCAAGCAGACCACGTTGGTCAGTGTATGGAACTCTGGGTATAGTCTTATGTGGTGATGTCCTGCTACTCCCACCGGAAAAACCTGACCGTGATGATACTGGCTATGACTATCCAACCAGCCAAAGTAATTCCCTATGGTTTCCACGCCTTTATGGAAAGAGTTAAATAGCAGCAACTTGACTTGAAGGGGCGAAATGTACGGAATTCTTGTCAACCAATTAAGGAACATAATGGCTGGATATAAGCTATTATGAATAAGACGAAGAAACCGATAATCGGAGGAATATTAACCATCTCCTCTGGCCTGCTAGGCCTAATGGGAATTGCCAGTTATGCTATCGGTTTCGGTGATCCGGGTAGCGGTGTCGGCAAAGGAGATATGCCTCCATTTGTACCGAGTATCATCTTCGGTATGTCTATACCAGCCATCGTGATTGCCATACTTGCCATAGTAGGCGGAATACTCGCCGTAATGAGGAAGCGATGGCGGTGGTCTCTTGCTGGCTCAATTGCAGCTGCATTGTCTCTAATTATCCTGGGGATACCAGCCGTAGTACTGATTGCTCTATCCAAAGACGAGTTTACATAGAGAAAGAAGGCAAAAAATGGTGGCAGCGAGTGGATTTGAACCACTGAACAAGTTCTTCGTGGTTTCGTGGTTGTGCCTAGATATGCTGGTTACATTACTCATTCTGCAGTTTAATTCCCGATCAAAATTACAATCTAGATTTAGGTTTGGGAGTGGTATAATTACAGTTGGGATGTGGAGTACATCGCAAGGAGGTTAACTATAATGTATGATTTTGAACCTTTTGTTCCACTAGTTTTACCTAGCGGCATTGATCCCCTAATAATGGCAAAGGCTAACATAAGAGGCGTACTTGACAGTTATCATGGCGATTGGGATTTCTTGATCGAGTTACTACAAAATGCTGTGGATGCTTTGGATCTCAAATTCAACCTGACTCCATCAGTACTTGGCAATCCAGAGATAGAGATATTGATTAATGAGAAAGCTGGGACTATTCGGGTGAGCGACAACGGCATCGGCATGGATGAAGAGAGAGCGAAACTGGCTCTATACCCTAACTTTACCGATAAGCCCTATTCTCGCTCTGCGACTGGCATACGCAGTCTTAGAGGGCATAAAGGAGTAGGGCTCACATTCTTGGCATTTGCTTTCAACCTGCTCAGATATTGTAGCAAGAAGGACAACGTGCTATTTTCGGGTGAGATCTCAGGCGGCAGGAGTTGGGTTGACGTTGAAGATATAACAGAGCCACCTAAAGTGAAGCCCTCAGAGTATTGTCCGGAATTCTTAGAGGGCATGCCATCTGGAACCAGTGTTGAGGTTCTTGTAGGCCCTGAGTTCTTCCAGCGTGCAGGCATGAATTGGCTTGGATGGAACTACGTTGTGCGCTGTCTTACTGCTGCAGGTTACTGTGATATAAATGAACTCTTTACATGGAATAAGAAGGCAAAGGTGACTCTCAAGTTGATTGACGTGAATGGTGTGAGGGTTCATCCGTCGGAAGGTTATAAAGAAGAATTACCGATGGAATACATGTATCCAGACCAGCTCATGAAATGCTGCGACCTTGATAGTTATCGCGCCAAGTATCCCAACAGAATAGAGCCTATAAAGGCGGAACAACATAAATATGATGCCCTCTACGTTAAGTGGGATACTGACAAAATAGAGGAAGTCTTGTTCAATAAAGGGAACTTGGATGACCAACAAAGCGACAAATATGGCCACTATTTGTTTACTAGGTCACACATTCCATCCGTATACGCTATGTTTACTCATTCAGCACGGGTTTGGAAAGATCTACTGGACGTTGCTTACAGCAATGACAAGAGGCGTAGGTTTTGGAAAGCGGGCATTCAAGTTGTTACTCAGCAGATGCCTACTGGACAAATTCAAGAGGTGTCGCTCCCGTACAGAGCTGGTAACAAAGACAGGTTCTTTATGCTGATTGACTTGCCAGATGCAAAACCCGACTACGGCCGAAAAGGCTTCAAGGCTGAGGTTAGTTCATATGTCAATTTCATAGCTTCCGAACTCATACAGGAATATTTTCTGCGTCACAGGATATTGTTGAAGCCGACTCGAGTTGCACATGGCCTCACAAGCATAGATGCAGAGGCAGAAGCTGACTCTAGAATAGCTCAAGCCGTGATGCTGCCCGAGCTCGGTGTGGAGAAGCTTTGTTTCAAGAAGCAGCCTCTGTATGAAAACGACGTAATTGCACTATTTTCTGAACTTGCCGCCCGTGAATATATAAGGGGATTTGAAATCCTTTCTGTCTCGTCGGGTTCTCAGTATGACGGAGTGGTAAATTACAGATTCACAAAGAATAGCGACAGACTCATCTACAACCCGACTAACAACCCCCTTGGTCTGACGAAAGCTCACCTTGGTCAAAGAGACCTGTTTGGTAAGAATTTGGAGTTTAAGAAGTCACTGTCTGAACTGATCAATGACTTTGACGAGGAATCCAAGAGCGCCCAAAAGGTCAGATTTGTTGTAACGTGGGACGAGGGGGATCTAGAAGGGTCAGGCATTGAACTAATCAACCTCCTGGATGGTGACAATTATGAGCGGAGAGAATTTCATGGCCAGACCCATGAATTGAACATGGATCCAGGGACAATTCCGGTAATAATGCTGAAAAGCGTTGTGGGATTACTTTTCAATCGTTAAAATACTATCATAGGTTTCCCATAGCCTTATTACAACAACAAGTTCGATTTACCGGAATGTAATAAATCAAATAGCTGCCTGGGAAGAGACTAAGTTTTGAGATTATCCGCCGGACTATGCTTCCTACGGCTCCCTATGGCATCAAACAGCCTACCGCCTGGCAATATCTATTCGTCATCAGTGTTGTAGCCCCAGTAACCTTTGCAACATCAAGCTATCTCCACCATACTTTAGCCATAATATGGCAAAGGTATGACGTAATAAATGAGTCGGTTAGAGAGGACTTATGCTTACTGGTGGCAGTGAGTGGACTTGAACCGACAAGTAGCAGCTTGTTAAGTGGCGCCTAGTGCCGCTCCAGCAGCAGAAGGAGCTACCATTGCCATGCCAAGGGCTATGTCCTGTGCCCTGTAGCTTTAACCAGGTCGAGCGACCACGGTCCAGGCAGGAAGCATCCCCATATAACTACCAGCACTTCCGGACACCGGGTAAAAAGGGATATGCTGCGATACCTCAGTGAAATAAATTAGGGAATATAAGGCCCGGGCGCTGAATTGCCCGCAGCGGACTCTCAACGGCACATCTGAAGCTACTGTGCCACGCCGATAATCCCTGCCACCTCACCATAGCACAAAAGGTAATCTCCCGCCTGCACGGCTTCTCCCTCTTTGGGAAAGGGTAGCACTTTCTTTCCCCGCTCAATTGAAAGAACCGTAATACCCCGTTCGGTAAGTCCAGTATCTTTAAGCGTAATGCCACCGCCTGCGTCCTGTTTGCGCACCAGGACATGAGCAACGCCGTGGTCACCTGCTTGATGCAGCAACTCTTCAGTCACCAAATGGGGTACGGCGTGCCCTCTGCGCACCAATTGCATGATGCCGTTCGTGAGCCTGTCGATGACTCTCAACTTAATAAGTAGAGCAACGACAACGATGATGCCAAGTATTATGCCGACATGGACTACAGAAGGCGCTGCGAATCCAGCTCTTACGTACAGAATCATCAGTATGATGAAGGCAACAATACCGGCATTGCCAATGAAGATTAGCCAGGTAGCTATCCTGCGACGCCCGGGATGATTGACTATAGATTCTGCTTCCCGGGTAGTAAACCCGGTCCCGCTTAATGCCGACAGGGCCTGGAACCGTGCCTTGGCCCGCTCCATGCCGGTTGTTTCCAAGGCAATCGAACCCAGCCAGAAGACCAGTACCCACACTGCCAGAAAGACCAGCATCACTACGACTTGCACATTTACCTCCTCAGCCCGCTAGCCTCAGGCTAGCAGAGTGCTTGTAATAACGCTGCGATTATACCGTGAGAATACCGGCTGGAACAATCAAAGCTGCCGGCTGTCCATATTTGTGTCTTCAGGGGCCGCGCATAGCAGTCATACAGCAGGACATGCTCAATCATGTTTGTTTATCGGATGCAGCCTGGCCCCGGATGTCTACGGAAAATCTCGCACCGGGATTGGAGTCAACCGGACTACAGGGAGGCATAATGCTGAGAACCCGAAGCCAACCGGCTCCGCACAACAGGTAGCGGGTACTCTTTGAGATTCAACTGTGGATGTCAGAAGTGGCGGCGAATGGACTTGGACCAGTCTCTAAACCATAGGTGGTATAATGATATGACTTATATCCTATTGACTTGGTGGAATTCACAATGTCGCGGAGAAGAAGACCTGTATCATTCCGTATTTCAGAGGTATCACATGTGGTCGGTGCTACCCATCGCCAGCTTGCGTATTGGGACAAGACAGGTCTGGTGAGGCCGAGTCTCAGGTCAGCATCCGGAAGAGGTTCACGCCGTCTCTATTCTATACAAGACATCTTAGAGTTAAAGATCCTGATGAGATTGTTGGACAGTTCTTTGCCTCTACAGCGAATACGGTCGAGCTTCCGTTTTATACGAGGTCAATCCAAGTCTTTAGCATCCTTCGTAGTGCTCACGGATGGGAAGACAGTCTATTTCTTTGACGACGCTAATGTTCTCGTTGACACATTAAAACAAGGCCAGACAGTATTGCGTATCACGGTTCAAGATCTGATTTCGGAAGTACAAGCGAGGCTGACCAAGAGGCAGGGAGCACCGGAGGAACCAACCCTCTCCTAATTGCGGTATATGGATAAATGACCGCAGGAGATGGCCCCCGTTTAGCCGAGTTGACCTGATTCCCTAAAACGATACCAGTTGTAATCTCGTAAAAGGGGGGAACAGATGGCCAAGATAGAGATATGCACCGGAACAGACCATCAACAAGCTCAGGCCTTGATAGAGCAATGGCGCGAGGGGAATATAATCGGGGACGTCCTCATAGTGCCCTGATATACAGTCCACCAGCACCTGAAGTTATACTAACTGTGACTTAACAAGTGGTATCAATATTGGGGGCACCCCCACCTCAGCAAGACAAAATCAAAGAGTAAGTAACTAAGTTGCATCTTAGCCTTGACAGCAAAAGTGGTGGAAAGTAGCATTCCACAAGTGGAGGCACAAGGAGGCAGGAGGCATGAAAGCAGACGTAAAAACAGAAGCCGAAGTGATGAACGTTATGAGTCAGTCAATGGAGGCGTTTGTCAAGCGGGATCTCGATGCACTATTGGCACTGTATGCGCATGATCCTGGCTTAGTTGTCATTGGACCTTATTCTCAATTTAAAGGCTACTGGCCAGGAAACAAGTTTACAGGTACGGCTAACTAACGTACTGGAAAAGCGGGCAGAAAGGTGGCTTATAGTACAAGAACATGGGTCCCTTCCGGCTGCCGGTCAAGAAGAGGGTACGGCATTCCCAAAGAAATAGCGAAAGGCGAACTACGGTCACAATCACTCAAAATGTTCAGCCCTGCTCATAGTTGCTCGTGTTGTTCAACCTGCTCATAACACATGGTTTCACCCCACTCCTTTGCTTCATGCCTTAACCTTTCTGAGGTTGAGAAACCTTCTGCCGCGTCCGGCGAGTAAAAAACGGCCGTCTTTCTCAATAGCCTTCAAACAATCTCTCACTCCCCCACCCAGAACCGACAAAATACAGTCCGGCTTTAGCACTCTATGTAACTCATCCAGTAGCCCTTGCTTGTCCTTTACAAGATAGAAAGTGCGATACAATAGGACTACATCGACACTTTCATCTGGCAATCCTGTATCCCTATCTGAAAGTATTGTCCTGACATTGGGTAAGCTCTCTTTAGCTACCTTTTTCTTAACCGTTTCAATGGCCAGGGGGTGCATGTCCAGAGCATATACCTTTCCATTGTCTTCAACCATCCTGGCCGCAGCGATAGTGAAATGCCCAGAGCCACAACCAAAATCCAAAACAGTCTGACCTTCACGAACACCAGATTTCTGCAACTGCTTGCTCAGGTTCATGACCTTGTAGAATACTGCGGCTGTAAGCGAAATCATCTTGAACGTCATATTTGACATCGGCTTTTGCCTGCCACTTCGCTCGTTCATGCCTGGTAGCCCTCCAAGCTTATCTTCATAAAGCTCAGATATCTCGGAGTTTAGCCTTCTGTTGATATGCAGTCAATGCTGGCCCAACTAAAGCTGTTGGCAAAGAACCAACATCTGTTGCACGAAATAACGTTTCGTTTAACTTTGTTACTCAACAAAAAGATGAATAGTGCAATGACCGCTGGACAGCATGCAGAAAAAGAGGATACGCTTTTGTTCTCGAGAATTACAGCTTAAAATAGTGACACTTAGATGTTCTGTACAAAAGCTACGCAGCCTACTTGAAGTTTGGAGTACCCAGTGACATAATGCCCGAAGATATATGCATTTAACTGATTAAGAGGGTTGAAAGCAGGGAGTAGCTGCTCGTGGGGAACGTCGCTCAGATAATTGCTTTTGTTGGCATCCTTATTTTTTTGGCGCATCTGTTTACCGGAGTATTCAGCCGTACCAGAGTTCCCGATGTCATCTTGCTGATATTAATAGGAGTCTGCGTCGGTCCCGTACTGGGTCTTACGTCACCACCGTTGTTTGGCTCTGTAGGTCCGGTTTTTGTCACCGTGACCCTGATTATCATACTTTTTGAAAGTGGCACTGCTCTGAGATTAAGCACGCTGCGTTCAACACTCGGTGGCGCGATGCTTCTAGCTCCGCTTACCTTCTTCTCCGCCATGCTAGTAGTGGCTGGGCTTGCCATCTGGCTCACGGACCTGGAAACCTTGCCCGCATTAATTTTGGGAGCCATTGTAGGTTCCACTTCAGAGGCCATCGTTATTCCTCTTGCCAATCAGCTTAAACTACGAGAGGAAACCAAGACGCTGCTCTCGGTGGAGTCATCGGTGAATGATGTCCTGAGTATCGTAATCACTATAGCTCTGGTTCAGGGATATATGCTAGGTGAGTTTGAAATCGCCCCAATCGTCGGTGACCTGGTTGCCTCGTTTCTGGTCGCCCTGGTGTTCGGCGTAGTTGGGGCTCTAATATGGTCAATCCTGCTCAACAAGATACATGCCATCAAGAACGCCATGTTCACCACGCCCGCTTTTGTCTTTATCATTTTTGGCATTGTGGAGGTCATGGGCTTTAGCGGTGCTATTGCTGCCCTCGCCTTTGGTGTGACGATTGGTAATATAGAGACAATCCGCTTTCCGTTTTTTAAAACGCTGACGGTGAAGGGGCCAGTGGGTCTCAATGAAACGGAAAAGGTATTTTTTAGCGAAGTGGCTTTTCTAATGAAGGCATTCTTCTTTATTTATCTTGGTATATCTCTTGAACTCATGAGTGGCTGGTTTATTATGGTCGCGCTGGTGCTGACAATTGCTGCCTTTGTCCTTCGCATACCGGCGGTTAGA
>JAFGBN010000090.1 GCA_016933195.1 Dehalococcoidia bacterium
TGCTGTCCAGGTAGCCGAGGCAATTGATAACGGAATTAAGCGTGTAATCCCTCTGGCGAAAACTATAATAAAGCCAATGGCTGACGGTGGGGAAGGAACGGTACAGGCCCTCGTTAATGCAACTGGCGGCGAGATAAGGGCAGTAAAGGTACATAACGCCCTGGGAGAGAGTGTTATCGCTCATTGGGGGCTTCTGGATGATAAGGTCACCGGGGTCATCGAGATGGCTGCTGCCTCTGGTCTCACTCTGGTTCCGCCCGAGAAGCGTAATCCCTTATTGACTACTACATACGGGACTGGAGAATTGATCTTAGCAGCACTTGATAGTGGCTGCCGGAAGTTTATCATTGGCGTGGGGGGAAGCGCCACCAATGATGGAGGTGCCGGGATGGCTCAAGCTTTAGGTGCCCGATTGCTAGATTCTCATAGAATGCCCATCCCCTTAGGTGGAGCAGCACTCGCCAAACTGGAACACATCGATATTACGAATCTTGACTCCAGACTGGTCGACTGCGATGTCATCCTAGCAAGTGATGTTAATAATCCCCTTTGTGGTCCTCAAGGGGCATCCGCTGTTTATGGCCCCCAAAAGGGAGCTACTAAGGAAATGGTGGAACAGTTGGATGCTGCCCTAGCTCATTATGCCCATATAATAAAAATGGACCTTGGCTTAGATGTGAAAGATGCACCTGGTTCTGGAGCGGCGGGCGGTTTAGGAATGGGGCTTATCGTGTTCCTTAATGCTAAGTTAGTACCCGGCATAGAAGTTGTCATTCAATTTACCGGTCTCGTTGAAGATTTTAAACATGCCGACCTCGTTTTAACGGCCGAAGGCAGGATTGACAGCCAGACGGCTCGTGGCAAAGTGCCGACGGGTGTTGCCAAGGCGGCTAAGAATTTCAGCTTACCGGTTATTGCCATCGCTGGTGATATAGCCATGGATTACCGGGCGGTATACCAACAAGGCATAGACGCTGTTCTTAGTATTGCTCCGGGACCTATCAGCCTTAGTCAATCTATGCAGGAAGCGAAGAGGTTAACCGCTGATACCGCGGAATGCGCTCTTCGATTATTCCTCTTAGGACAAAAGAGTCAATCTGGTTACAGGAGAATGAATGTTAAAACCTGAGGTCTTTTTTACTCGAAGGATAATACAATACTTATCTTTTCCTCTGGAGTGTATTTGCGCCTGGTTGCTAAAAGATAAAACATCCTTACTGAGTAAGGATTACCTTGCCTTCCTGCCCTCCCATAAAGCGTCGATATGCTTCCTCAAACTGCTCAATTGGATACCTTGCTGTGATAAGACTGCGTATTGGAAGACCATTTCTTATCATGGCTAATTGGTCTGTATAATCACTGAAGTGGCACGCTAGGTTGCCCCTCACGCACAGGTTTCTACCCCAAAACTCCCCTTTAGCTGGGTCTGAATGGAAGCTAAGTCGCTCCCGTACGGAATCAATCCCGTGTGTACCATGGCCTACTGTCATGACGGTACCCCCCGGTATTGTAACCTCCATAGCTAGGTTAAACATCTCCTGGTTACCGCAAGCCTCATAGGATTTGTCCGGGCCTAAACCATTCGTCAGCTCTAATATTGCGCCCTTTACATCTTTAGTCTCTTTTGGATTGATTGTTTTCCATGCTCCCCACTTGGTCGCTCGCTCAAGAGCCAGCGGGTTTATATCAATCGCTATCACACGAGCGCCCAGGAAAGTTTGCATGATGACCATAGCTCCCCCGACGGGACCAGTACCAAAGATACAGGTTGTATCACCAGCCGTTAGTCCACTTCGGATAGTTGTTCCGTAAGGCACACCCAACCCATCGCCAGATATAAGCACCGCCAAACCATCGTCTATATCATCCGGTACAGGTTGCATCCAACATTCCTTGCCCACCACGTACTCGCTATGAGCGTTTCTGAGTACGAAAGCCTTTTTGCAGAAATCTTGCTTTCCCTGCCGACACCAGAAGCATTCTCCACATCCTTGGACTGTCGCCACTCCAACCCGGTCTCCCTTATGAAAGCGCGTTGAACCATTGGGATCCTCCACCAGGCCCATCACCTCATGTCCGGGGTTGCCACCCCAAGGGACACCTCCTGGTGGTACATAGGTCTCGACTTCGCTGCCACAGATAGCGCTGGCTTTTACCCTGACTAGTATATCTCCTTTTCCTAATTTCGGGTCGGGAAGCTCTGACATCTCTATTTTACTATTGCCTAAAAACTTTAGTCCTCGCATTTTGTACATCCTTTCATTTGTTATTCTATCAGACTAGGATTGGACACCTTGACTATTGCTCCACCCCCAATCCTCCTTTCTGCACGAAGTCAATTATGAAACTAGCAGAACCGATTATTTAATCTGCCTTTTAAAGGGTTCATGCCTGATAGTCAGTTTCAATAAGCCTGGTTTGTTTAGAGTAATGGGGATAGAAAGAAAGGTTGAGCAATCATCTTTGAACGTTCCAAATTCTACTTCTCGCTCCTCGACCGTTACTTTTTTTATTAGCTTTTGCCTCATGCGGAGACAAAGGTCAAATTTCAGGGGAACATTTTCTCCTATATATCCCACTTCAGCCAGCGTCGTCTCTGGGTCTTCTAGCATTTCTCTTTTAAGAATGTCAAAATTAGCTCTTTCTTTCCATATTTTTTCCCGGGAAATCCTCCGCTCGCCCGGATTCTTACCTGAGGCTCTTATTGAAATTCTAAAATCCCCGACTAGAAGGTTAGTAGGATAACCGGCATCCTCTTCCCAGGGGAATCTTGTAGTTCCCATGTTCAAGAGGCTCTGGCAGGGAGCCAGACCACTCTCGGCTAAGCCATCCTCAACTTTTATAGCCCAGTGGTTTGTTTCTATTCCAAAAACTAGGGTATGCCATTTGTAATATGCCGGACCGTTGGTATAGTTAGTGTAAGCAGGCATTTTATTGGGAAAATCATAATGCTCAAGGAGATTTTGGATATGGA
Source organism: Dehalococcoidia bacterium (assembly GCA_016933195.1). Lineage (GTDB taxonomy): Bacteria > Chloroflexota > Dehalococcoidia > GIF9 > AB-539-J10 > JAFGBN01. The sequence goes on from JAFGBN010000090.1 coordinate 2,975, forward strand.
GTAAAAAGACTTTCTCCTGCAAGTATTTCTGGGGGAATCTCCCAGTAGTTTCTCCGAAATAATAGAAACTCAGGTCTTCCAAGCTATGGACTTCGTAGGGCCAACCTTTTGCCGCAGTATCTTCTGCCATTCTGTTTGCCACGTATTGATAAATCTGTTCATCCATTCCCCACTTGGTAGTATTTACTGGGAGGATGACTTCCATGTCACCTCGATCATATTTCGCCCCATCTATTTTCCCGAGACTATGATAATCCAACATCATATCCGGGGTATAGAGAGAACACAGATTACCCCAAACACTTTTTTCAAGGTCGGTGATTCCGTGCATCGAAGAATGAAATTCATCTAAGATAAATCCCAATGGATTGGCAACGGGGACAACGATAACAGTCTGATTATCTCTTATTTCGCTGGCGTCGTCGCTGGCTAGATAATTCAAGATTTCCGGGCCAATGACCCTTGTGCCTCTCTCCCCTCCATGTCTGGTCAAGGTAACCACTGCATTTTGTTTTTTATCACCTGGAATAGATTTATTGGTTACGATGACTGCTGGTATATCCCATTTGTTATCTTCAGATTTGCCCAGACTTATTTTGTCCGCAATTTTCTGGTTACCTTTCACATAGCTATCTACCCACGAATAAACTTCCCGCAAACCTGACTCTCCCATAGGCATACTCTTAAAAACTGGCATTTACATTTCCTCCCTTTTTCATTATATTTTAGAAAACAATTGCAAATAGCGTATCACATTCCAGTTTTCCACTCAGGCTTAATGACCTGCCCCCAATGGTAATACCACTTGTTACGTCATAATTAGTACAACTTCAGGTGGCGGTGGATTGTACCTCAGGGCACTATGAGGACGCACCTGATTGTATTCCCTTCGCCATTGTTCTATCAAGACCTTAGCTTCCTCCAGAGTTGTGAAGATTTCCCAATTCAGAAGCTCGTCCCGTAGCTTTCCATTAAATGATTCCGGGATTATCTGTTCATAGAGATAGTAAGATCAGGATATCGGTTGACCTAGTGTTTTGACACCCTGATTCTTCACAAAATTCGTGGGGGGTATCTGGCCTGGTAGCTTTGGTAGGCCGTGAGGGACTCGAACCCACGACACCCTGATTAAAAGTCAGGTGCTCTACCAACTGAGCTAACGGCCCATGATTTTGTAAACAACCGCTTAATACATTGGCGGCAATAATTTAAGAATATAGATTTTACTTTTCCACTGTTAAAAGATTGGAAATATAACAAGCAAAAGCGGGATGAATATCGCAAATGAATCCACCATCAACTACTTCAACAGAGAAGGCTACCCTATTGGGCTTCTTGAGGGGATCACCAAACTTATTAAGCCCCATCCCATCCCAAGGCATGTTACGCCCTAATATTTCCAGGAAGCCTCTAACATCTCTTGGCTCCTTCAACACCACTTCAAAAGGGAGCTGATGCGACAACCCATTCAATTGAGTGCTACTTAACTTTATCCGCATTTTTCAAATTATACTTCGGTGAATACAGAGCGTCAACAAAGCAAGCGGGTGATGGGATTCGAACCCACGACGTCTTGCTTGGGAAGCAAGCACTCTACCGCTGAGTTACACCCGCAATTAACTATATTATCAAACTAGAATGGTGCTGGTGTCAAGGATATACGGGCTTTAGCGAGGTTCCAGGGAACATTATGCTATAACGTCCTATTTCGTCTGAATCAGGGAAACTACTGGCTGTATTGTTTGCCCCCGCAGGCGATTAATGAGCGATTGTGACTTTTGTGTTCACCCACGTTTAACTATGCTAGATCCAGAAAGTGCCTTGACGTCCCGCAGCAAGCGAAATATGATGGTTGTACCGTTGGAATATGCTGCCGATCTGTCTTGATAGGTGAGAGACTGTGGCTGAAACAATTGTCATGATACACGGGATGTGGGGCGGCGGTTGGTGCTGGGAGAACTACAAGAGGTACTTTGAGGGCAAGGGTTATCAATGCATTACCCCCACGCTGCGTTTTCACGATATGGCTCCGAAAGGACTCCCCAATCCTCAGCTAGGGACTACGAGCCTGCTAGACTACGTTGGAGACCTTGAAAAGGAAATCAACCAGCTCGATGCGCTACCCATCCTGATGGGGCACTCTATGGGTGGGCTTCTTGCACAAATCCTTGGGAGTCGAGGATTAACGAAAGCTCTTGTGCTGTTGACTCCTGCATCACCCAGCGGCATTCATGCCCTGAGTCCATCAATGCTAAGAAGCTTTTGGAGCGGGGTCAGGAAATGGGGCTTTTGGGAAAAGCCTATGCGTCAGACCTTCAATGAGGCAACCTATTCGGTACTCCAGTTGCTCCCGTTGAAAGAGCGGAAGCAGATCTTCGGTCGATTCGTCTACGAGTCTGGCCGAGCAGCATGTGAAATCGGATTCTGGTTCTTGGATAGGAAAGGTGCTTCGCGAGTCGATGAAGTCAAGGTTACTTGTCCTGTGCTCGTTGTCGCCGGAGGTCAAGACCGGATCAGCCCGGCTTCGGTCGTGCAGAAAATTGCTGCCAAATACAGTGCTGCCTCAACTTATAAGGAATTCCCAAATCATGCGCACTGGCTTATTGGAGAACCCGGCTGGCAAGAAGTAGCAGAGTATGTTTCTGATTGGCTAGAGCGAGTCGAAATCTAGCTGGCTGAAGGTGCCGCTCCGCACAGGGCTATCTGATACTCTGCTTATATTTACCCTTCAGTAACTGTTCTTGAACGCTCAGGCATTGGGTAAGAATTCTCGGGTTTGTTCAGACACGTTGTTTCTGGTTCCATCTCATGTTGCACTTCAGCCAGGAGTTAGGCACGGATTGGCTTTGGGCTTGGGAGTGACCGCTGCTTTGGCTATCGGGGTGGAGATGCCCTCTGGACATATAACGGAAGACATGTTGATCGCTTCCATGATGACGAAGCCTATGCTCCTGATGGCCGATACCTGGAGAAGATAATGAGCAGAGATCGGCTCATAACGAACAAAGACAAGAAGTCGTGGCGACGCGGCAGCTTCACCCCGTATGCGGAACGCGCAGGGTATGCCAAGTATGCTGGCTACGCAGGCCATACAATGTACGCCGCACGCCGGCTATGAGGATTCCCCCAAGATTTTGCCTCTGTCACTCAGCTATGCTACAATACAGGTTCCCACAGTAGGTAGCACTGTGTCCAAGCGCAAGAACATAAAAATAAAAATATACAAAAACTGGTGCAAAAGGTGTGGAATTTGCATTGCCTTTTGTCCAAAAAAAGCCTTGGAGGCAGATCAAGACGGCAATCCTTCGCTTAAGGACAATAAAACCTGTACCGGATGTGGCCTTTGTGAACTTCTATGCCCCGATTTTGCTATAGTAGTGAACTATGATGAAGACAGAGCTCCTTCAAGGAAATGAAGCTTGCGTGAAGGGGGCCCTGGCAGCTGGCTGCAGGTTTTTCGCTGGCTACCCCATCACCCCGGCTTCAGAAATAGCGCACGGGATGGCGTATGAACTTCCGCGATTGGGAGGGGTTTTTATCCAGATGGAGGATGAAATAGCAAGTCTGGGGGCAGTTATCGGGGCTTCCTTGGCTGGTGCTAAGGCTATGACCGCAACAAGCGGGCCAGGTTTTTCCTTAATGCAGGAACACATAGGTTTTGCTTCCATAGCTGAAGTCCCTTGTGTTGTGATCAACGTTATGCGAGGGGGGCCAAGCACTGGAGCCCCCACTCATCCTTCACAAGGTGACGTCATGCAGGCTCGCTGGGGAACTCATGGCGACCACCCGATTATTGTCCTAGCACCTTCTTCAGTGGCGGAATGTTTCGAGCTTACGATAAAAGCCTTTAATCTTTCAGAAAGATACCGAACTCCAGTAATTGTCTTGGCAGATGAAATGGTAGTTCATACGAGAGAGAAGATTCTCTTGCCGTCTCCAGATGAGATAGAGCTCGTGGAGAGACCTAAACCTACTGAGCCCCCAGAATGGTTTGTCCCTTACAGAGACCCGGGAACGGGAGTGCCACCTATGCCATCATTTGGGGATGGATATAGATATCACGTGACCGGGCTTCTTCATGACGAAAGAGGTTACCCCACTAGCAGAGCGGATGAAGTGGAGCCTCTCATAAAAAGGCTTTTCCAAAAAATATCCCAGGATTTCGATGAGCTTCAATGGGGGGAGACATACTATACTGAGGACTCCACCTTAAACATCGTCGCTTTTGGTTCGGTAGCCCGAGCTGCCTTAAGAGCGGTCAAAGAGGCAAGAGCCAAAGGGATGAAGGTAGGGCTTCTAAAACTTCAGATACTCTTTCCCTTCATGCGCAGGAAGGTGACCCAACTGATGGAAAGCTCGAACACAATTCTGGTTCCGGAAATGAACATGGGGCAGATATCTCGGGAGGTAAAGCGTGTAAATCAAGGGAGGTGCCGCGTTGAGACCTTAAACAAGGTCTCTCATGAAGCCATGACTCCCGAGGAGATACTGGGCAAAATAGAGGAGATTTATGACTGAAAGAAGACATATTATTTATGATTATCTTCGCACTACCAAGAGATTCCCCTCTCTATGGTGCCCGGGATGTGGGGACGGGATTTTCCTCGGAGCCCTTCTAAGGGCGATTGACAAAAGCGGCTATAACAAAGACCAGATTGTGCTCGTCTCTGGAATAGGTTGCTCAGGAAGAATTACCGCCTATGCCGACTTCAACACCCTACATACCACTCATGGAAGGGCATTGACTTTCGCTACTGGAATAAAGTTGGCAAAACCAGAGCTGAAGGTCATCACGATAATGGGTGATGGAGACGCCATAGCTATAGGTGGAAATCACTTCATTCACGCGGCGAGAAGGAATATTGAAATCACTGCTATCGTGATCAATAACAGCGTTTATGGAATGACAGGGGGGCAGCTTTCACCTGCGACCCCACTCGAGATGAAAACCGCCACTTCCCCTTACGGGAACTTGGAGAGCCCCTTCGATATATGTAACCTTGCCGAAGCAGCGGGAAGCGTTTTCGTTGCCAGGTCTGCAGTTTACCATGTTACGCTTATGGAAAAGCTGATTAGCAAAGCCCTTAACAAAAGGGGATTTGCCGTTCTAGAAATCATTTCCCAATGCCCCACTCAGTATGGAAGGCGAGTCGGCTTAAGCTCAGCGGCGGAAATGATGAAGTGGCAGAGAGACAATACAGTGACGGTTGAGAAAGCGAAGGGGCTCAGCGAAGAGGAACTGCGAGGCAAGATAAGAGTAGGGGTATTAGTTGATAAGGAGGCTCTAACCTATCAGGAAAAGTTAGAAAGACTGAGGGAAAGCTTAAAGGAGCAAGTCGGTGCGGTATGAAATAGGAATTCTGGGCACTGGAGGACAGGGAATACTACTTATGGGGGCTATACTGGCCAAGGCGGTAGCTGTAAGGGATAACATATTTATAGCTGAAACTCGAAGTTACGATACCGCAGTAAGAGGCGCAAGGGCGCAATCCAATCTGGTTATAGCAGATGAGGAAATAGACTATCCCGGTATTCTAGGCTTTGACCTGCTGCTCCTTCTGGCTCAGCAAGGCTCTAAAAAGCATATTAGAAAGCTTAAGCCACAAGCCTTGCTGGTTGAAGACTCCGAGCGTGTAAGAGAGGTGATCTGGAGTAGAATCCTGAAAATACCTTTCACCAGAATAGCACGGGAGAGATTTAATGACGAAAGGGCCGCAAACATGATAGCTTTGGGTGCCTTGACCGAACTCTGCGAATATGTTCCCGCTTCCGCAGTTGAAGCTTCTATATCCTCGAGCTTTAAGGGAGATATTCTCGCGTTAAACCTCTCTTCTTTTCGAGAAGGTATAGAAATAACTAAGACTCGAAAGGCTGGCTTCGAGACAATCGAAGATGAGGATACAACGATTTAAATATATGTTGCAGCAAAAAGCGGTAGCCAGCCCTTTTCTATTAGGGCTTCTTCTCAGATAAGGAGGAATACAAACGAGGTGATGTATCCAAATGCTGACCTGCGGGCAAGGTTGATTATGTCACCAGGTTTAGCGGAGCGTGATTACGTTGCCAGCATTGTTGAAAAAGAAGACGTCCATACCTAGCCCTATGGCCAGTTTAACGGATGATTCCAAACCAGTACAATGAGACACCCCAACCTTGTGCACTCCAATCTTCTTGAGTTCACTGATGGTTGACTCCATCTGATAATCTGAAGCTTTTACCAGATGAGTCCCGCCAACAATCATATGCACTTCGTCCATGCCAGTAATCTTCTGGGCATGGTGAATTGTATTGATGGTGCCATGATGAGCACATCCTAGGACAATGACCAGTCCTAGTTCTGTCTTTATATAAATAGCAGCATCGTCGTTAATTGGATCGGGGATAAATTTCGCATCCCCATCAACATACTTCCCCTCTCCTTCTTTGAGATAACAGGTATCAACAATTTTCTCGTAGTCATTGAGCATCGGAATCTCACCACTCCAGACAATATCGTCAGTGATCCAAACAGGTTCACGGCTCTCAACAAAGCGGGCACCTTGCCTCTCTTCTAATTCCACCTTACGAAATGGTATGCCGCGGAAATCATATCCTGGGTCGCCAGGATGATTTATGAACTTAGGACCCCATACCTCTGGGTGCGCAATGATTTCTATCTCTTCCCTGCGCCTTTTTGTTAAGAAATTGGAGCGGCCCACCGTTAAGCGCATTCTCTCTAATACTTCGCGCAGTCCGCCGGTGTGGTCCACATGGCCGTGACTTAAAGCGATCTTGTCTACAGCAGTGAGGTCAACACCCAGAGCATCGGCGTTATGAACTGTAGAAGAACCAAGCCCGGTATCAAATAGGAGCTTAAAACCATCAGCCTCTACGAGGATACTCAACCCCCACTCCCCCCACAGCCATAACCACTTAGCTGTGTTTTCACTCAGTGTTATTAGTCGAAGTTTAGGCGCAGCTAGCATTTTCGCTTGTTACTGCATATGTAGCTATGCTTGGAAGAACTCAGACTGCTCAAAGGCCTTAACCCCAGCTTTGGCTATTTTTTCATCTCCAGATGGGGAACGACCGCTAGTACCAATAGCGCCAACCACGCTGCCGTCGCTCATCTTTATGACACATCCACCTGGAATTTCAGTGTGATTAACACTGGCGAACTCATACCCTTTTATGTTTAACTTATATCCATCGATATCCCGGCTGTCAGAAATCTTACGTTGCTCCCAGGTATCCCTCAGCAACTCGATTGCACTTTGAGCTTTAGCTATGGACACGCGGCAGGCTAGGGCAAACGCTCCATCCATTCTTTTAAAGCAAAGAAGATTGCCACAAGCATCAACTACAGCAATACCCATCGGATATCCTTCAGTCCCGGGTGCATCTTCACTTTCTTTGTTTGCCTTAATGGCTGCGTCAACGACCATTTCTGCCTCTTTAAGGCCTAGGCTTTTTACCTCCTGCATCTTAATTACCTCCTGTTATTTCATTTATAGAAATCTGGATGAGCTTTCACTTCGGCTATAAAATCCTGCACAACCTTGTCCCAGTCATACTCAGTTTCCCAACCCCAATCTTCCCGAGCTTTGGTGGCATCCATCTTATTAGGCATATCATTGGCTAACTTCACCATGTTTTGGTCTGCCAGAAACTCGATTCTGGCGTCAGGGATATACTTGAGTACGGTATCAGCCATTTCCTTTGCCGGCACTGAAAAACCATCTATGTTGTAAACTCGCCTGCTCAAGTTACCTTCATCGGCATTCATCAAAGATGTGAGACAGCGGACAGCATCTTTGATGTACAGGAAAGGCATTTGGGTTTTTTCGTCGATGGGTAATTGGCACGGCCGGCCTTTAGCTGTTTCATGCACCATCAGACTGGCATAAGCTGCAAGACCCTCACGTCGGCCCGGGCCACAAATAGCTGGAAACCGTACGCAGCGAAAGTTCACCCCGAACTTATGATGATAGTATTCTCCCAACCTTTCGCCGAAGATTTTGGTTACGGCGTACATCTGTGAGGGATTTGACTGGAATGTATCATCAGTTATTACCTCTGGTGCCTCTCGGCCATAGTTGACGATTCCGCTGGGGAAAATCACGCTCTCGACATTAAACAGACGCGCAGCCTCGAGGATATGATAAGTACCATTTGCATTTGTGTTATACGCACTCCAGGGGTTTGCCTCAGCTGGCATAGTTATCATAGCGCCCAGGTGATAGATACAGTCTATATCGTTTGCCTGAACTGCATTAAGCACTTCTGCCATGTTGCCAAGATGTCCCTGAATTACTTGTACATCGCTTTTGAAGCTTTCTATTGACTTAGAACTGGGCCATATGTCAAAAATAACCACTTCCTCCCCGTTATCCAGTAAGCGTTTGGCCAGATTACTTCCGACATATCCCAGTCCACCTGTAATCAAATCTCTTGACATAATTACCTCGCTTTACCACAAGTCTGCATACCAATACTGCGTTAACCTCTAATGGACGCTACACAAATGTGGCATTATACACCTCTTAAGTATCTCTCCGCAATGCTGCGAATTGAATCCTATAATACGTAACCGAACCTGTTTGAGGTCGCAATAGGTGGTTCGGCTGACTGCACAAAAGGGCAAAGTGTGCGAACAATTGTGACCACCAGTATGCAGGTAAGTACCGATACAGATTGATAGGCTGCTCTCGCTCAGATAAATGAGAGACAAAGTCCGCCCGAGCCAGGCATTGGGCTGGCTTACATTACTGGAGTACCTAGAATAGCATTGGCAAAGCAAAAGAAAGGAGAGAGTGTCGCCAATAACCTGAACGAGAACAAATTACTTCACATAAGACTGCTATAATGTATACTGATTCTAAAATACATAATGAAGTACTGAAGGAAGTGAGAGATGCCAACAATTGTTCATTTTGATGTTTCGGCGGATGATATGGAGAGAGCGAAGAGGTTTTACGAAGAATTGTTTGGGTGGAAATTTCAGCCATTACCTGGGCCAGCGGATTACTATCTGATTGAGACTACCAATTTGGATAACCAGCCAGGTGTTGGCGGTGGTATGGCGAAGAGAGATAAACCAGAAGACAAAATCACCAACTACATTGCTGTTGATTCCATAGATGAATATGTGGCTAAGGTTGAAAGGCTAGGCGGAAAACTGGTCGGACCTAAGTCGACTGTGCCCGGATGGGGCTACTCTGCAGCCTGTTTGGATACTGAAGGCAACATCTTTGGCCTCTGGGAAGACGATAAGAACGCGAAATAGGGGCACCGATTGCCCCAGCATAGGGAATGCGACCACACATGACTCGTGGCTGAAATGTGCCATGGGATTGGATTTGCTGCCATATTGATGGCAGGACTACTTCTGAGTTAGAGAATACTTCAAGGCGACCCTAGCAGTGTTCGGATGACGCTTTTTTGTGCTCTGTTATTCAAGAAAATGCTGCGCCGATGCGCGTTCGGCTTCAAGAAGAAAAGCCTTGGCGTATTGGTGTCTACGCTCTGCAACTTCAACCAGGCATGTAGCTGAGGTGATGCTCAAGAAAGGATTGAGTCCAGCGACATCTCTCGCCAATCAGGGCACATTCCTGGAGCAACTCAGTAGGATTCGCACGATACCCAGGTGAATGCCTGCAGCTACAAATCCTGGTCGGAGCTTATGCTATAATCTCAAGCATCCAGAGTAACGACTCCGTTATGCAAGCATATGCAGGGCTTCAGACAAAGATACCTTAGGGAAGAGTACACCGCAAGAATAAATAAGGTCATCGATTACATTGAGTCTAACATATCCAAAGACTTGTCCTTAAATGAACTAGCTGCGGTAGCCCATTTTTCACCTTTTCATTTTCACCGAATATTCAGTGCCATGGTTGGTGAGACCCTTAATGGTTTCGTAAAAAGGCTCCGCATAGAAAGAGCCGCTACGATGCTCGTGCAGAACCCCAGAAAGTCGATAACTGAGATCGCCTTCGAGTGCGGGTTCTCGGGTTCTTCAGCGTTTGCCCGGGCATTTCAGGAAACCTTCCAGGTGAGCGCCAGCGAGTGGCGTGCTGGCAAGTATTCCAGAACTAGCAAGAACGGTAAGACGGGTAGCAAGGAAGGTAAACAGATTAGCAATATTAAGCAAGACTTCGACGTCCAATCATCATATACTGATAGCATGACAAGACAGACATGGAGGGTGGAGATGAAGAATAACAAAGAACTGGTTACCAACGTCGAAGTGAAGGATATACCTGATATGCATGTTGCTTATATCCGCCATATTGGCCCATATGCGGGAGATGAGCAACTCTTCGCAAATCTATTCAGTAGATTATGCGCCTGGGCTGGGCCTCGCGGACTGTTGAGCTCTCCTGAAACGAAGTTCATCACGATATATCACGATAACCCGGACATCACTGAAGAAAGCAAGCTGAGAACGGACGTCTGCATCAGCGTAGCGCCAGACACCCAAGTAGGCGGGGAAATTGGCAAGGCGACGATACCCGCGGGTAAATACGCTATCGGCCATTTTGAGATCGCGCCTGACCAATATGGGGATGCCTGGAATGCGGTCTATGGAGGCTGGTTGCCGGAGAGCGGATACCAACCCGACGACCGTCCCTGCTTCGAGCTCTACCTGAATGACCCTAAACAACACCCCGAAGGCAAACATGTGGTAGACATCTATGCGCCAGTAAAACCGATGTGAAGTGAGCCGATCTTGTATTACTGGCGGAAAGAAAGAGGCGCATGTGCCATAAACACCATTCTCTTTCCTTTTGGCTAATCGCATACTGGCATAAACCAGTACTACCCAGCACATTTCCATTGCTCAATCAGAGCTGCTCACGATGTGTTCATCCAGGAAAGTCATATCGTCGCTGCTCAGACTATGCCAGATGTGTTTGAAAATCCTGGACGCGAAATCTCTTGCCTCTCTGAAGGACTTTGTGCCCTTCCTGTTCCAACAGTCTCTTATGCGCTTCTTGCCCACCGGGGTATTTTGGGTTCAGGAAACCTTCTGCTTTGAGTGTTCTCCAGTATGGTATGTCCAATAATTTGCCTTCACTATTAGCTTCTTCCATCGCATTGGCCGCTGTCATAATGAAGATACCGGTGGTTAACGAGCAGCAAGCTTTTACACCATGCTGCTTGGCTAACCCCTTACATATTTCAACAATGGTGATGAGTTTACCTTTTGGCACCTGCTTCATGATTTCCACTACTTCAGATGGGTTCACCAGGACAATATCATCACCGATTTCGGCGCCCATCTTATGTACGGCGTTGTAACAGGGGAATCCTTTCTCAAGTTTGAGCGTTTTGGGTAGGGAAGCTTTATCTTCTAGTTTTTCCTGCCAGGTCTTTCTCACTTCTCCTCCCATCGGTATTTTTGCTTCTTCTCCCGTAGTTGATTGAGGCTGCAGTCAAAACACAGCCCATTATGACAGCATATCACCCCACCACACTCGGGGCATTTCCACTTTTCATGTTCCTTTGCAAGGAATTGCCTGATGCCATTGTCCTTAATGTATTTGAGGTTCTCAATCATGCTCATCCTAAAACGCGTTCTGTATCGCTTGTCGAGGGCCTCAAGCCTTTCGCACGGGAAACTATCACATTCATAACAATATCGCACCTTACCAGCCAGCAGTAGCTCGCAGCTCTTCTTCAGGAAAGAGCACTGTTTATCCCTTGGCCTACAGCCGGTGCAGTAAGGCATTCTAATCCCCTTGCTCTTGACATCATTCTGGTAAGCAAGGTACCCACTGCATATGGCACAGTTCATCCCACAAGGCGCTATTAGTTCTTCATTCATTGCTTCACTTCAAGTATATCTGATTTAAGAGAGGTAGTCATGAGTTCAATAAAGCGTGTTTGATACGATTTTACCAGTGAAAAGTGCTTTCCTATTGGGAACTTGTTGATTTGTAAGTTATAATATTCGCAAGTTGCATCAGTGACATTCTGGAAGGATCCATTGTAGCTTCATCAATCACAGAGTGGAGGTGTGCTGACAAGTGTTTGCAATTCATGTGGAAAACCTGGTCAAGACTTACGGTGACCAACGTGTGCTTGATGGAGTTAACCTTGATGTGGAGGAGGGCCAGTTCTATGCCTTAATGGGGCCTAACGGTTCCGGCAAGACTACACTTGCTTCAATAATTGCTGCGGTGAGAACACCGGATAGCGGCGTTGTTGAGGTGTATGGCAACAAGCCAGCACAAGCTAAGGAATTCATTGGTTACGTACCACAGGAGAACTTCTCCTCCCCCAAGCTTTCAGGGAAAGAAAACCTGATATATTTCGCTACTCTCCTGGGGTATTCCCGAAATCAAGCAAATCAGCTGGTAGCTGGAATGCTTGAAAGTGTTGGGCTTGCTGAAGAAGCCGATAAGAGAGTAGAAAAGTATTCTGGCGGCATGAGGAAAAAGCTGGAAGTCGCTACGGCGATTTTCCCTGGTATAAGAGTTCTCATCCTGGATGAGCCAACGACCGGGCTTGACCCTACTGCCAGGAGAGATTTTTTCAGTATGGTTCAGAAGTCCATGGACAACAAAACCAGCATTATCCTGATTACTCATATCGGGAGCGATGCCGAGCTGGCCTCGAGAGTGGGCTTGATAGACAACGGTAGAATTATAGCCGAAGGCACTCCCGATGAGCTTAAGAAAGAACATGCCGTTGAGGACGTGATTACCGTAGAGACGGCTGTAAATACCGATAGTGTGCTCTCTGTGTTGAAGGATTTTAGCATCGATGGACGGGTAGCAGCAGCAGGAACTGGCTATAAAATATACTCACGAGATGGGGACAGGCTACTGGCCGAGGTCGTAAGAAGTCTTGATAAAGCCGGGCATAAGGTATTGCGTATTGAAATGGCGAGGCCAACCCTCGAAGATGTCTTTTTCAGACTGACCGAAAGGAGTATACAGGAGACAACTGTGTAATTGAGACAGATATCCGGGGCTTTCAATAAAACACTTAAGGAACTTCTCAGGGAGAAGGCGGCGCTGTTCTGGACCATAGCCTGGCCGGTTATTTGGGTGATAATCGCAAGCTTTTCATTTACCGGTAGTGCCCCTCAAGAAGTAATTCCTTATATCAAAGGCGCGGTTACTATTTCAATGATGGTCTTTGCATTGATGATAGGCGGTATGTCCAACCTCCCCGCCAGTATTGCTGGAGACAGGGCGAATGGCCTGCTTGCCAAGCTGATATCAATGCCCATAAGACCTTATAAGGATTTCGTTGGTAGAGTCCTGGCCGTGGTTGCCCTTTCTTTGCTGGCAGCGGCCACGGTCGTAGTGGTTGGCCTCGCCACCGGCGCACGTTTCACCGGCACTGAGGCCGAGCTGGCACAGGCGATTGGCTTCATCTGTTTGATAATCTGTGCCTCTTCTGGAGTGGGACTCATCGCCGGCACACTGATTAAGCAGCTCCAGGGCGCAATTATGACCGGAGTTGGTATTGCTGTGATAACCTCAGCCGTATCAGGCCTGTTTGCTCCGTACGAGGTTCTGCCAGTACCACTTCAGATATTTTCTCGAGTCTATCCCATCTCATCAGCACACGCGTCGATTGTGTCCTTACTCGCCGGGCCAGAGGTGGCCGGTTATAATCCTTTGACCTCCGGTCAGATAACCCTGACTGTAGTTCTCTCCTTCGTATTTCTCTTGGTCGGGACAGTCTTATACTCGCGACTCGGTTGGAAACTCGAGTGACTAACATCTCCGGAGTGCTGTTCATGTGTGAGGACCTTGTAGCGGCTTTAATTATGCTGGAGTAATCTCAGGATGTAAGCTATAGGAGGAGAATGTGATGAGTGAAGGAAAAGTCGAAATCATGAGCCTGGATGAAACCAATATAGATAAGGAGGATGTGGTCTGTGTTAGAGGGGTACAGAATAAGGAGGGCATCGACCTTAAAAAGGCGTGGCTTAAGGACAGATTCAAGGAGGGACTGAAGTTCAAGAGGCTGGTTGTAGATGGCAGGTCATGGGGCTTCATTGAATATCTGCCGGCAGAAAGCGCCTGGAGGCCCGTTCTTGCCCCCGGCTATATGTTCATTGACTGCATCTGGGTGATTGGCCGGCAAAAAGGCAAGGGCCACGGGAAACTCCTTCTAGATGAGTGTGTTAAAGACTCCAAAGGTATGAACGGAGTCTGTGTTGTTGCCAGCGACAAGCCCTTCATGGCCGGGAAAGAATTGTTTCTAAAGAACGGCTTTGAAGTCTGTGACACCGCGCCTCCCTCCTATCAATTGCTGGTAAAGAAAACGAAGAGTGCTCCTCCACCTGGATTCGCAGAGAAAGCTAAGAAAGCCAGTCTTGACGATAAAGGCGAAGCGGTTTTCATATATTCCGACCAGTGCCCTTATATCGCCAAGTTCATGGGTGAAATGATAGAAGGGGCAAAAGAACTCGGCGTTCCGGTCAAGACACTGAAGGTTATTGACTCGGCGCAGGCACAGGAGATGCCATTTGCCTATGGCACCTGTGGGGTATTCTACGGCGGAAACCTAATCGCCCATGGAATTCTGACCAAGAAAGAGTTCATGAAATCATTGACTACGGCAAAGAAATGAGGGATGGAGCTGGCGAGCTTGGGCGGCGGAGGAGTAACCGACATTGATGCTAACCATATTCGATCGGACAAGTTGGGAAGTAAGGTAAAGAATACAGAATTGTCGGGCAGAGCCAGAATGATAAACCGCTTCTGTTGCTGTCAAAAGTTGGCAGGCACGAGTCCCCGATAGCCAATATCGGCTATACCCCTGTATCTCTATAGATTAATATACGTAATACATGGGCCCCGGGGCAATCATAGTGGGAACCATGCAAAGGCGGCAGTCCTGCGTTAAGCCAGGCGTTACCCTTTCTTTACCCAGAGAGCCCCATCGCCACGGAATGCTATTCTAGTGGCTTCAGGGTTAATAGTTTTCTCGCAATTTGAGGATACTTAGCGATGAACAGTAATTCATCCTCCACGAGTGGTTTTTGCGCCTCGACATTGGCATATCTTACCAGCTCCAGAATTTCCCCTGCCTCCTCACTGCTCCTAAATGGTACTGCTGTCTCGCCAGCCATCTTGCCCATTATGTGTCGGAAGCCGGATATTCCACCATATGCTCCGGAGCATATTTCCCTGCCTGTTTCCACGGTCTCTGGCTCACCTCTACCCACTTCATCGAAGCTATATAGCTCATAGTTATCAGGGTCCTTCAACACGCCATCAGCGTGGATACCGGAACTGTGAGCGAAGGCATTGGCTCCGACCCCCGGCTGGTTTATAGAGATGGGAACCTTGAAAGCATAGCTGGCGAATCTGGTTATTTTCCAGGCCTTTGTCAAATCGATGGGATTTCCCAGCTGATACTTTTCGGCGAACCCCTTAGACTTGGTGGCAGCTAGAATGGTGGCCACAAGGTCCGCATTGCCAGCTCTTTCCCCAATTCCATTGATTGTAGTATTGATATAGGCGTCTTGCCCTCCATCTAATGCCCCTTTAGCCCCAGCTATAGAGTTAGCAACAGCCATTCCCAGGTCGCCATGGCAGTGAGTCTCAATAGGAATTCCCACATTCTGCGCTAGCGTTTTGGCTGCCTCGTAAATGGTAAAGGGGCTATCGTAGCCCAGGGTATCACAGTATCTGAACCTCTGGGCTCCGTGTTCCTTGGCCGCCAAAGCAAATTCGACTAAGAAATCCATATCTGTCCTTGAGGCATCCTCAGCGTTTACCCCTATGCTTTCAGCCCCGTGCGCTCGAGCGGCTTCCACTGCATCAAACGTAGTTTCTAAGATGTCCTCTCTGCTCTTCTTGCCCAGAAATTTGCCGTAAATCATTTGATTTGATGTGGAAATGGACAGATTAAGATGCCGAATATTAGGAACAAGGGTGAAGGCCTTTTCCACATCTGGGACGGTAGCCCTTATCCAGCCCTCTAGTCTTATGGGCTTTAGGACTCCCATATCTGCCAGCTCCAAATTAGCTTGAAGGTAATTTGATTCATGCCTCGTCGTAGGGAAGCCAAATTCAGACTGGAAGATGCCCATCTCATTGAGATAGATGTTTATAATAGTCTTTTCCAGCTTGGATAGGCCAAGGCGCGCAGTCTGAACACCGTCACGATTGGTAACGTCTATAAAATAAATCTTGGGCATACTTATTCACTCCCGGTACAAGAATTAGCAGAATAGGGTAAGGGTAAGATAGCATTATTTCCCGGAGTTATCAAATTGATAAGTAGTCCACTTTGCTTGACTCTCTTGAGAATTACAAGCTACCATATTGAAATATAGAAACTTGCCAAAATTATTACATCTACTTGCGTAATGTAAAATGAAAAAGCCAGCAATTCGTCGAACCGCTGAGGCTGCTGACTTGGTTCAAAGCTTGCAGACCATTGCAGATGGGCTGGAAGACAAGCTTATAGTCCTCGATAGCGAATACCGGGTAAGGTTCGCTAATTCAGCTGTATGCCAGTCATGCGAGAACACTGAGTCGCCTGTTGATAAGCGTTGTTATGAGGTCTTTCAGGGCAGGGATAAGCCTTGTGGCCCTCCTTTGTGGGAATGCCCTTTGGGCAAGGTAGTGCGAAATGCCAGTCCAGCAACACTCGTTCATCCTTACCGCAATAGGTATGTCAAAATCACTATGTGGCCGCTAAAAGACAGCCATGGCAATACTGATGCTGTGGTTGAATTAAGGAGGGATGTTACCGCAGAAAGAGAGCGCGAGAGAGAAATTTTGAGGCGGCACCATCACCTCGACTCTCTGAGTCATGTCTCATCTGCCGTTTCCGGCTTAGGAAATTTGCCTGCTATCTTGAACGTGGCACTGGATACTGTGCTGCAAATTTTTAGCGGCAGCGTTGGAGGAATCCTGCTTTTTGATGAAAAAGTCCAGAAGCTGTGCTACAAAGTGCACCGTGGCCTCTCTGCCAAATATGCAGGGGAGATGTGCCTTACTATGGGTGAGGGAATAGCAGGAAAAGTGGCTCAAACGGGTGAGCCCATTCTGTTAGAGGATATCTCTAGAAACCCAGATGTCACCCTCCCTGCTTTGATAAATGCTGAGGGTCTTAAGGGATTCATTAGCGTCCCTCTGAAAGCAAAGGAGAAGGTCGTAGGTGTGATGAATATTGCCAGCCATTTGGCGGGCAAATTCGCCCTCGATGATATGTACCTCCTGAACTCTATCGCTTGCCAGCTTGGCACCGCTATTGAGCAGGCAAAGCTAAATACACAGTTGAGCCAAGGAAGGAAAAGATACCAGATGCTGCTGCGGCAGGCTCTTAATATTCAGGAACAGGAGCGAAAAAGGATCGCCAGAGAACTACACGATGAAACAAGTCAGCAGCTTACTGCCCTAACACTTAACCTACAGGCAGTTAATGAAATGATAGAGATGGGCAACCTCGAGGATGCTGAAATCAAGGAAATGTTGAAAAAGACCCAGTCCATAGCAGTCCACGCAGGCAACGAGGTAAACAAGCTCATAAGGGAGCTACGTCCTACTTTATTAGATACACTGGGGCTGCCTGCTGCTATTCACCACCTTGCTGACGCTAATTTCAGCTCCCAAGGCATTAACGTTTCAACGGAGTTCCAGGGGATGGAGCGAAGATTGCCGGCGGAAAGTGAATTGGCACTTTTCCGCATTAGCCAGGAGGCTATGAGCAACATCTTGAGACATTCGGGAGCAAGAAATGCTGCCGTTAAAATAGAGTGCGATGCCGATAAATGTGTTTTGCGTGTTGAGGATGATGGCAAGGGCTTTGATGTTAGCGAGATCACGAGCATCGATAGAAGAGGTCGTGGTGCCGGCCTGTTCGGTATGAAGGAAAGAGTGAAATTGGTGGGTGGCATTTGTTCTATTAATTCCCATCTTGGGAAAGGGACCAAGATTACCGCTAAGATTCCACTAATCAGGAGCGCAGTCGATGCAGAAGATAAAGGTATTAGTAGTGGATGACCACACCATCGTGCGGGATGGTATCTGCGCTTTGCTGGCTTTGGCTGCAGATATAGAGGTGGTTGATGAAGCGGGGAATGGCAAGGAAGCACTGGACAAAGTAAGGCAGCTTTCCCCTGATGTAGTGCTTATGGATATAGCTATGCCTATTATGAATGGCCTGGAAGCGACGCGGAAAATAGGCAAGGAATTTCCAAAGACAAAAGTGCTGGTGCTAACCCAATATGCCGAAAAGGAATATCTTTTCCCCATTATCGAGGCTGGAGCGCAGGGCTTTATCAGCAAGGCAGCAGCTTCTTCAGAGCTTGCCTCAGGTATTCGAGCCGTTCACCAGGGCCATTCCTTTCTTTCTCCTGTGGCAGCAAAGGCCTTCATTGAGGATTACCAGCTGGGAGCTCCTATGAGAGGAAGGGAAGACTCCTACCAGCAACTGACAGACAGAGAAAGGGAGATACTCAAGCTACTTGTTGAAGGATATACTACTAAGGAGATAGCGGATATGTTGGTTCTCAGCCCCAAGACTGTGGAGGGGCATAAGACCAATTTCATGGCCAAGCTTGACGTCCGCAATAAGACCGACCTCATTAAATATGCTATACGCAAAGGCATCATAACTGTCTGATAATATAGACTGTCTTTTCTAAATCCTCGAAGTTCTCGTTTCCCTAAAACAGGGGGGTTATTCAAAGAATTCAAGAGTTAAAACCATGCATATTGAGGGAAACCTCTCTTTTTGTTTTGCCTGAGGCGAATTACCATATAGTCAAAAGATATAAAAGCCATATCTAACCAAGGAGGAAGTCAATGTATCCAGTGAGTGCCAAGGAAAGCTCTTTTGACCATACTCTTATGCCACCTTGCCA
>JAFGBN010000011.1 GCA_016933195.1 Dehalococcoidia bacterium
CCCCAGCCTGAGTGAGCTGACCGGGACACCCTTTGCTACTGCAGAGGAGTGGGCCCCCTGGGTCTATGATGAAAACCAGGATGGGATAATCCAGAAGATGGAAGCTATTCACGCCATACAGGACTATTTCAGCGGCAAGATAAGCAAGGCACAAACAATAGAAGTTATCATGTTGTACTTTGGATAAGGAAGGGAGGTAAAAATGGATAAAGCAGGGAAATCCTTTTCAGTGATAGTGGCTCTAGCGCTGGTATTGTCAATGGGGGTGATGGCGGTGTCGGTGGGAAGCACCGCGGAGGCAAATCCTGGTGAGCTTCATGTTGGCCCGGGACAGCCTTATGCCACAATTCAGGCAGCCATTAATGCTGCCAATGACGGTGATGTTATTCAGGTAGCTCAGGGGACATATTATGAAAACCTGCACGCGGGGTCTCTGGAAGCTACCATTGAAGGGGGATGGGACAACAGTTTTACCTCAATGACAGATGACCCATCTGTTACAGTTATTGATGGCAATGACTCAGACAGGGTTCTTAATATCGGGCCGTCTTCAGATATCACCATAAGAAACCTGACTCTGCAAAACGGCAGGACCAGTTGGGGAGCGGGAATTAGGGCGTGTTCTTCTAGTGATGGCGGCATTTTCCTCACATTGACAGATGTAATCCTTCAAGACTGCGATGATATGGTCGCTCACGGTGGGGCGCTGTGCCTATTATCATATGACAGCCCTATCGTGGCCCAGCTGGAAAATGTGGTTATCAGGAGAAACTATGCCAAGGATGGTGGGGGGGGGGAATATCGATTATCTCCGACGCCAGTACCAGTCCGGGGAGTATTGTAGCTCACATAGTAAGCTCACTGATTTACGACAATGTTGCTGCTGACAGGGAAGGGGGAGGAATTGAGGTTCACAGCGAGCAGAGCAGCTCTACGCAGGTAGTTGTAGTAAACAGCATCATTACCAATAACACGAGCACCGATACCAATTTAGGGGGAGGTGGTGTGGTTGTACATGACGATGGGGCGGGCACGACCACGGCGGAGATATACAACAGCATAATCTATGGCAATACGGCAAATCCCGGTGCAGATGTTACCATTGCCACCACAACTGCCAGCTCATCCACCGAGATTCATTACAGCGACATTGGCAATGTGAATCACAGGTCAGGCACATATAATAGCAGCAACTTGATTAGTGCCAGCCCGCTGTTTCTTGACCCTGCAAACAAAGACTTCCACCTTGGGTTTACTTCCCCCTGCATTGATGGTGGCACAACCGCCGTCCCTGACCCGCCAGGGATGCCAGCCACCGATTTTGAAGGCAATCCCAGGGTTCTGGGTGCCGCGCCTGACATCGGAGCGTATGAAATGCCAGAATGGGACCCTTGGGTCTATGATGAAAATGAAGATGGCATAATCCAGAAGATGGAAGCCATTCATGCCATACAGGACTATTTCAGCGGCAAAATAAGCAAAATGCAGGCAATACAGGTTGTTATGTTGTACTTTGGATGACGGACCAGGCGGGATAAGGTAGAGACTAATTACCAGCAGCGTGCCACTTTTCAGGAATCCTCAAGCCTGCTGTACAGCCTCGGGCTATCTCAAACTTCACCGGCCTGATATATCACGGCACCATGTCAAGGCTTTACCAGCCGCCAGCCTTATAATATGCTCCATATCCAGGCCAGCGCGGTTGAGGTTGGATGCAAAGGTTCGCCTGAAGATATGAGCATTACGAAGTTGAGCCAGTTAAGCCCTTATTGTTATACTTGAGAAGGAGATTCATATGACTAACTGGGATGATTGCCAGAAAGCTTTAGGCATATCTTTTAACGATGAGCTTCTGCTTAAGAAGGCTTTTGTCCACAGCTCCTATCTTAATGAAAATCCCAACTTCATTCTGTGCAGCAATGAGCGGCTGGAATTTCTAGGCGATGCCATACTCGGTTTTGTAGTGGCTGAAAGTATATACAGCGAGTTCCCTGAGCTACCTGAAGGGGAGTTAACCAGAATTCGTTCTTCGCTGGTTTGCGGTGAGACTTTAGCCCAAGTAGCTTCTTTGCTCAAACTTGGTGATTGGCTTCTGTTGGGGGAGGGTGAGGATGCCAGCGGAGGCAGAATGAGACAAAGCAACCTGGCAAATGCCGTGGAGGCATTAATCGGGGCCATATACCTCGACCAGGGATTAGTTGAAGCTAAGGAATTTATCTTCAGGCAACTTGAGCCAATGTTAGAGAGGATAAAAACAGGAGAAGCGATTCCAAACTACAAAGCTTTATTACAGGAGCTGTCCCAGAAGATAAAGAAAGCAACGCCTCTTTACCATCTGGTGGCAGCTACTGGTCCTGACCACAATAAACAATTCACAGTCGAAGTCTTAATAGAGGGCGAAGTATTGGGCAGAGGTACGGGGAAAAATAAGAAAGCTGCTGAGACGGAAGCGGCGAGGTTAGCCTGGGAAAATTATAGAGAAAAAAAAGACACCACAATGCCATCCCTTGCCTGATGAGAGATGAGAGGTAATAGCCATGGGTAAACGAGATTTTAGATGGAGAGAGCCCAAAAAAGCCAAGAAGAGTGCTAAGAAGACAAAAACACTCTCTGAAGAGCTTATGCCACCCACGGAGGTAGAGGTAGTAAAGAAAAAGAAGAAACCGGCTACTGAGGATTGGGTGGAGTAGGGAATGAAGGCTCTCCCGGCGTTCATTCATTACTCCGGCGGAGTAGATGTGGCAGCATATCTGGAACTTCACCACAGAGGCGAACTGAAGAGCCGAGTAGAAGCGGCCAAGTCCTTACTGGAGAGTTGCTCTGTTTGCCCTCGCTGTTGTGGCGTCAACCGCCTCGAGGGCGAGATAGGTAAGTGCCATACATCTGACGAAGCTGTGGTATCTAGTTACGGTCCCCACTTTGGCGAAGAGCCGCCCCTGGTAGGCAAACATGGCTCAGGCACCATATTCTTTACTAACTGCAATTTGAGGTGCATTTTCTGTCAAAATTACTCCATAAGCCAGCTTGGAGAGGGTAAGAAAGTGAGCAAAGAAGAACTGGCTTATATGATGCTTTCCTTGCAAGCTCAAGGATGCCACAACATAAACTTGGTATCCCCCACCCATGTAGTGCCCCAAATTCTTGAAGCACTGGAGATAGCCATAGAGTCAGGATTGCACCTTCCACTGGTATATAACTCTGGTGGCTACGACTCAATAGAGACCTTAAAGCTCCTTAACGGCATTATTGATATTTATATGCCTGATATGAAATACAGCGATGAAGAGATTGCCACAGAGTTCTCAGGAATTGGAAACTATCCATCAATAAACAAAGCAGCAGTAAAAGAAATGCACCATCAAGTGGGTGATTTAGAGATAAGCAAGGAAGGGATAGCCCAACGAGGGCTTCTAGCACGCCATCTGGTTTTGCCCAATGGGTTAGCAGGAACTAAAGAAGTGGTGGATTTCCTCGCCAGGGAAATTTCTCCCAATACTCATGTCAACATCATGGACCAGTATCACCCCTGTTATAAAGCTCCTCAGGTACCAGGTTTGGCCCGGCGAATATCTCCCGCGGAATTTCAGGAAGCTATAGAGCTGGCTTATCAGGCGGGACTTAGCCGGCTCGATGGGGCTCGTTCACCAGTCTTAAGATTATAAGCATGACACAAAAAGTACACCTTTCTGCCAAAGCATATGGTCGTGTGCAAGGAGTTTCCTTTCGTTATTTCGTCCGTGATGTAGCTAAAACGTTAGGCTTAAAAGGTTACGCTCACAACTTACCCGGCGGTGATGCTGTCGAAGTTCAAGCTGAGGGAGAGAAACAACAATTAGATAAGTTGGTGGAGCAGCTTGAAATAGGCCCACTGGGAGCACGGGTCAGGAAAGTGGAGATAATTTGGACAGACTACTCAGGACAGTTTAGCGATTTTGATATAAGGCACTAAATGACATCATATATCGGTGTTAACCCGCAACTTTGCACAGGGTGCAGAACCTGCATGCTAGCCTGCTCTTTTGCTTTCTTTAAAGTATTTAACCCATCAAGGTCCAAAATCATCATTGATAGAAACGAAGAGGAGGGTACGTTCGACATAAAATTCACCTCTGATTGTGTCCCTTGCAACATATGTGCCAAATATTGCAGCTACGGTGCCCTAACATATATGGAAAAGGAGTAAAGAAGCAACAAAGCTATGCATGGATATACTGGAAAGATATTGGTGATTAACTTAAGCAATAGAGAGATTACTCAGAGGGAGATACACGCCCAAGATTACTTTGAGTACATCGGCGCAGCAGGAATGAATACCCGAATTCTACTGGATGAAATGGACCCCTCAATTGACCCACTCAGCGAAGGCAATGTGTTATGTTTCGGTTCAGGGCCGCTAGTGGGAACAATGGCTCCTACAGCCAATAGGACCGACGCATCAGCGAAGTCCCCACTTACTGGATTGCTAGGTATGTCAAATAGTGGCTACTCATGGGGGCCTGAGCTCAAATTTTGCGGATACGACCATCTGGTTATCAAAGGTAAATCCGAAACTCCCGTATATATCTCCGTTAATAACGGCAAAGTCAACATCCTTAGCGCTAATCATATCTGGGGCAAAAATAGCTGGGATACAATAAGGACACTGAAGGATGAACTTGGAGACAAGGAGATATCGGTCGCCTGCATAGGTGTAGGAGGTGAAAGGCTGGTGAAATTTGCCAGCATTGAAAACGGCTTCTATGGTGCCTGGGGGAGGACAGGATTGGGAGCAGTAATGGGCTCCAAGAATTTAAAAGCTATTGCTTTGCGAGGACACAGAGATGTAACTGTAGCCGACTCACTGGGCTTTCAGAAGTCCGTAGATGAGATGAGAACAAGGATATTGAATCACCCTACTTATAATCCCTGGAGACAATTCGGCTCTATGCTGGCCGTTGATATCTACTGCACCTTAGGAGCAGCAACTGGATATAATCAAAATGAGGCGATAGACGAAAGCTTTATCCATACCATGGGAAGGGAAAACCTACTAAGATATAAGAAGAAAAGCATAGGCTGTACTGCCTGTCCTCTTGCCTGTGCTAGCTGGGTCGAGATTGATGAAGGTCCTTACAAGGGCCTGAAGCTAAAAGGTATTGAAATTACACCTACTATGGACTTTGGAGCCAGGTGCGGCGTGAGGAATCTAGCTGCGATAGCAAAAGCTACCGAAATTTTCCAGAAATATGGAGTTGATTGTTCTACTGCAGCTGCTTCTATTGCTCTGGCTATCGAGCTGTTTCAAAAAGGCATAATAACTGAAGCGGATTCAGATGGCCTCGAATTAAAATGGGGTGATGAACTGCTTATATTCGAGCTTCTGAGGAAGATAACTTATCGAGAAGGCTTCGGTGACCTCCTTGCTGACGGGCCAGTGGAAATGGCTAAGAAGATAGGAAAGGATTCTGAACAATATTTGCCTCAGATCAGGGGGTTGGAGACAAGTACCCGAGACCCGAGGAGTAGATGGGATGTATGGTCTTTCGGATACTTGATAAATGCGAGGGGAGGAGACCACCTGAGGATACAGTCCCCGGCAGAAAATCTCCGGCAGTCAGCTCCCGAGGGAGAGTATTTCCATGAGCTCAGCCCACCAGAAAAGGCGGTAGCCAAAATGGACATTTTCGACGATTGGAAACAAAGAATATTTGACTTTGAAAAAAATGTTGTCAATATCCCCTATATGGCAGCTTGGTCACAGGACATGATGAATGTCGTTAACTCTATAGGGACATGCATAAGGCCTCCAATCCTCTATTCCCTAGGACCAACTATCTATTCAGAAGTTTTAACTGCTCTCACAGGCATTGAATTCTTGCCTGAAGATATTAGAAAAGCTGGCGAGAGAATAACCAACATTCAGAGAATTTTTAACTTCAAAGCCGGTGAGAAGAGAGAGGACATAAAATATGGCCCAAAATTCTATAATATGCCCATTAAAGGCAGGAAATTGGATAAGGACAAAATAGACAAGGTACTGGACAAATACTTCCAAGTAAGGAACTGGGACCCCAAGACATCTTTGCCCAAGGAAGAGAAATTAAGAGAATTGAATTTAGATAAACCAGCATGGAGTAGATTTAGCTAATCGTAGTAATCCTTCTCGAGATATTTTCTTAGTCTTCAAGTTGGCTTCTGCCCTCATTAATTAGTTTCAAATGCTCAGAGTTGATTCCGGCAATGCGGGAAGCTTCGCAGTCAATTTCATGAGGTTCGCCAATAAAGATTTTCCCATATTCCTCCACCCTGCCCTTCGTTGGGTCATCGATATAGTAGAACTTGCGTTGAGCCTCGATAATACCCATATCAAAGGGTAGAGTAAAGTAGAGGTCAGCGAGCACATTTTCTATTCCCAAGTCATATAGACTTTCCCAACCCCCTGAATCCCCTTTTTGATATTTGCTTACAGGCAATAAACTCAG
>JAFGBN010000091.1 GCA_016933195.1 Dehalococcoidia bacterium
AGAGAACCGTTGAAGCTGGAACTACAGGCGTTTATCGATAGCATACGGAACGATACTCAGCCACCGACCAGCGGGGAAGACGGCTTAAAGGCTCTGGAAGTGGCAGCCCAGTGTTCGGATAAACTAAGACCTGGCATCCCGGAATCATGACAATTTGGATTTCAGGCCCGACCAGGGACAAGATTAAGGGCGAATATAGAGCAAAAGATGTTAGAAATCAAATAGAGCTAGATGCCTTTACACAAATAACCTCATACACTAATATAGTGGAAGCAGGTTAAATTTACCAAATAAAGAAAGGATATTTTAAAAATGCAGGTTCCAGCAGCAAAAATACATTTTCCCGAGGAGGATAAAGCCTATATCTCCGACAAGGTTGAGGAAATCTTAAGCACGGGCCAGTTAACTCTGGGTAAATATGGAAGGGAGTTCGAGGAGGAGTTTGCCAGATATGTCGGGACAAAATATGCCGTAGCGGTCAACAGCGGCACCAGCGCCCTAGAAATCATATTGCGCATCCTGGGTGTCCAGGGCCGTTCAGTAATTGTACCCACAAACACCTTCTTTGCCACCCCTGCCTCTGTGCTGCACGCTGGCGGAAAGGTCATATTTGCTGATGTGACCGAGAACCTGTGCCTCGATCCGCAGAGCATTACCAGAAACATAAGGGAGGATACCAAGGGCGTCATCATAGTCCACATTGGAGGTGCTATCCCTCCCCAGATCAAGCAAATTCAGGAGATTTGCCAGGCCCGCAACCTCTTCTTAATGGAAGATGCCGCTCATGTTCAGGGAAGCACGCTGGATGGCAAAATGGCAGGAAGCTTTGGACAGGCAGCCGCTTTCTCTTTCTATCCCACCAAGGTTATAACCTCAGGCGAAGGAGGAATGATAGTTACCAACGATGAAGAAATCTACCAGCGAGCCCTTGTGTTTCGAGACCAGGGGAAAGCAGGCTTTTACGGCAATGTGCATACCGAATTAGGATATAACTGGAGGATGAGCGAAATCCATGCTGTAATCGGGTTATCCCAGTTCCGCAGATTGGAAGAATTTGTACAGCATCGTAGAAAGATAGCCAATATATACAATGAAGGCCTGGAAGAGATAACGGGGATAACCCCTCTCAAACTCCCTCCACAGGTGAAATCAAACTATTACAAATACACCGCCATCCTTGACAGAGGTCTGGATAGAGCGACCATAAAGAAAGAGCTCAGGGAGAGCTACAGAGTGAGCTTCAGTGGTGAAGTGTACGAACTCCCCTGCCACCTCCAGCCGATATTTAAAGACTCGGGTAGCTATAAGGATGGAGATTACCCCGTTGCTGAAGACCTGTGTAAAAGAATGGTTTGCCTGCCCATATCCGCTGTTATGACCCCGGAGGAAGCGGGATATACCCTAGATTCTTTAAAGAAGGTGCTTAAATGAACATAGGAGTTATCGGCGGTTCAGGCTTTATCGGCTCCCACGTTGCGGACAAGTTAATTGAGGCAGGTCACAAAGTTACCATTTTCGACATAATGAAGCCCCAGCGTGATGATGTCCGCCATATCTATATCGATATTACTGACCTTTCCAAGACCACTGTAGCGCTAACCGGAGGTTATGATGCCATTTATTTACTGGCAGCCATGGCAGACGTAAACGATGTTTATAAAAACCCCGTAGAGGCTGGAGAGGTCAATATCATGGCCGTAGCCCATATCCTGGAGGCAGCAAGAAGAAGCGAGATACCCCGTGTCATACTTGCTTCAACGGTGTGGGTATATGAGATGGCAAAAGAGACCAATGTCACTGAAGATACTCCCCTGTTGCCCGGCAAAGCAAACCATGTATATACTGCATCCAAGCTGGCAGCAGAACTCTACTGCCACAGTTACCACAAGCTTTATAATCAGCAATTCACCATCCTGCGCTTTGGCATTCCCTATGGCCCCAGAGCCAGGGGCGGCACGGTAATCGCTGCATTTGTTAAGAGAGCTCTCAATGGTGAGCCTCTCACTATCTTTGGTGATGGCTCTCAATATCGCAATTTCATATATGTCGAGGATTTAGCTCTGGGAAATATTGCTGCGCTGAAGGAAACAGCTAGAAACCAGACCTATAATTTAGAGGGAATGAGACCAGTAACCATCAAAGAAGTGGCAGAAACGGTCAAGAAATTGCTGGGAAACGTTGATATCGAATACAAAGAAGCCAGAGCCGGGGACTATGAAGGCAAGGTAGTCTCCGCCGAAAGGGCCAGGAGAGAGCTTGCCTGGGAGCCTCAGGTTGACCTGGAAGAAGGGATTGCCAGATATATCCAGTGGTATAATAGGGAGTAATAAGAAAAACATCCCAACAAGTAGACCAAAGGTAATCGGCAAGTTTGAGAATCTGTGCTGTAACGGCTTCCTTTCCCCGGTACAAGGGCGATGCTTCAGGGATTTTTGTATATAACCTCATCGTAGGCATTTCCAAGAAGCACGAAGTCCATGTAATATATCCCGCCAATGTGGAAATACCGCAAGATAACTCAGAGCCATTTTACCGCCATAAGATACCATACCCCTTTAAAACATACCCTCTGGCGCAAGCCCACGGTTTGGACCTTATCAATGTAGCACCATTACTTATAAATTACGCCAGGGAGATAAGACACGTTGTACATGAATATAATATAGACCTTCTCCATGCATTTTGGACCATACCCTGTGGATTCGTATCCTCCTTCTGCTGCAGGAACATCCCGTTGCTAACCACTCTGGAGGGCTCGGATATTAAAGTCTTTGGCCGAGAATTGCTATCCAAACCTACTATTAAGCGCGCCCTGAAGAAGTCCAGAAAAATAATCGCTTTGAGTAATGAGCTGAAACGCGAGGCTATTGAGCTTGACGCCAGCGAAGACAAGATACACGTCATTCCAGATGGCGTGGATACAGGCAAGTTCAGGCCAGGGGATAAACATATGCTAAGAGCCGGACTTCATCTTCCCGAAGGCTTCCTGATTTTGTATGCCGGCAGCTTGTTCAAGCTTAAAAAAGTGGATAGGCTTATAAAGGCAAGTGCCAATCTGAGTAAAGATTTCGATTTCCACGTTGTAATAGCAGGAGGCGGCCCGGAGAGACAAAATCTGGAAAAGCTGGCAGAATCCCTGGGATTGAAAAGCATACTCTTCAAGGGGAGCGTAGCTCACGAGAATATGCCCTCTTATATGGCAGCCTCGGACGTTCTTGTCCTGTCTTCGGAAACAGAAGGACTCCCGACTTGCGTCCAGGAAGCGATGGCCTGTGGCATTCCTGTTATCGCCAGCAATGTCGGTGGACTGCCAGATTTAATCACAAATGGGGTAACGGGATATCTGGCCAATGATGAAGTAGAGATGGAGGGATACTTGCGGCAAATGATGTCCTCTCCAGAGTCAGTTTCACTGATGGGAGCAAATGCTCTGGATTTTGCCAGGCAGAATCTATCACTTGATAGCGTAGTTGAGCGAATTGAGGAAGTATATGCCTCAGTCTCGTTCTAAGTAGTGTGTAGAGAGGCCTCGACCGGCATATCCCGGCTGAGACAGCGTGAGAGATAGCCATGAGTGAGAGGCAGTCAAATACAGGGCTGATTACCGCATTCGGGCGCGACGTGGGGGATACATTCCTGCTAAACCTGGTGAAGATACTATCTTCCCTTTCACGCAATCTCTACGTGCTTGGCCCGAATACCATTCTAAGAAGCGGCGGCAATATCCACCTTTATTCGGTACGTTCTAACAGAGCAGAAGGCACATTTGCCCAAGTTGTGAATCAAGCTGGTTTTCAGCTAAGAATGTCATACCGCTTGGCCAGGTTGAGCAGCAAGGTGGACTTGTGGATTTTCTTCGGTGGGGAAGGGCTGTTGCTACCTATGTTGACAGCAAAAATGTTCCGGGGCAAGGTTGCCTTAGCCCTGGCTGGCTATCTGGAGAAGGAAAGTGAATTCAGAAAAAACGTTCTCTACAAGCCTTTCAGCTTGCTGAAAAGAATCAATTGCAGGCTGGCGGATAGAATCGTCATTTACTCGCAAAGGCTCATTGAAGACTGGCGACTGGAAAGGCATAAAGACAAAATCCTGATAGCTCATGAGCACTTCCTCGATTTTGCCAAATTCAGGATGCAAAGGCCATTGGGGCAGAGGCATAGCCTGCTTGGCTATATCGGACGCCTGGACCCGGAGAAGGGCATCTTGAATCTTCTTGAGGCTATTCCCAGAGTATTGGAAAAAGATGACGATGCTACTTTCCTGATAGGCGGAGATGGCCCGCTCCGCCCCAAAGTCGAGGAGCGTCTGAACCAGGCAAAGCCAGATAGTAGAGCCAGCTTTGCTGGCTGGATTCCCCATGATGACATGCCAGAATATCTCAACAAGCTGAAACTTTTCATCTTGCCCTCCTACACCGAGGGGATATCCAACATCATGCTGGAGGCGATGGCCTGTGGCACGCCTGTCCTGGCAACACCAGTCGGAGCAATCCCCGATATTATAAAAGACGGGAAAACGGGCTTTATCACGGAAGATAATTCTCCAGAGTGCCTCGCCACAAATATCATCCGAGCCTTGAATCACCCCGAACTGGAGCAAATCGCCGAAAACGGCCGCGCCCTGGTTGGGAGGGAATTTACCTGTGATAAAACAACAGACCTGTACAGGAATATATTGGACAGACTGAAGTAGAGAATTATAATATAGAGCTTAAGAAGTGCATGCCACCGGTAACGCGCAGAAATTTATAGAATTGCTGCTAGGTATGGAACAAGGCTTATCTTGGAACTATTGGAAGAGAAGACATAATCAAGAAAGCGGGAGGCTAGTCTAATGAACATAGCTACAGACAAAAAGGTAGCAGATATTACAATCAGTGAACTTAAGGAATTAATCAGGGAAGTCATCCTCGAGACTATCGATCCTGACTACGGACTTGAGTTACGGGATGAGGTAGTAAAAGCATTGCGAGAGTCCTTCAAGGAGAAAGAGAGGAGGAAGGGGATATCGCTAGAAGAAGCTAAAGGTAGACTGGGCCTTAAATAATGTACCAAATAGAAATCTTGCCAAAAGCTCTCCATTCATTGCAATCTCTGGATGAACCTGCTATTAAGAGGATTTTGGACAGGTTATCCTGGCTTTCAGAAAATTTCGACAATTTAATCCCGTTACCACTCAAAGGTGCTTTTTCAGGAACTTATAAACTGAGAGTGGGAGATTGGCGGGTAATTTATAGCTCTGATATGGACAAGCATGTCATCACTGTTCACCTGATTGGACACCGAAGAGACATCTATAAATTACCCTGAGCGAATTGCCAACAACGGCCGCGCCCTGGTTGAGAGGGAGTTTGCCTGCGAGAAAACAGCAGGCACCCGAGTCTCCGTCCGTGGCAACTATAGCATCATGTCCGCCGTAAGTCTTGTCGTCCCGATTGGTAGGACTCATTCGACAAAATGATATAATTGTAAAATAGGTTGAGGAGTAGTTAATAACGGAAAAGGAGGGATGACACATTAACAATAAAACGAATACACAAGGAGGCCAAATCGTGTTGAGGATATCCATACCCCATGATATAGAGAATAAAATCAAGCAAGTATCAAGGGAGCGGACGATAAGTGAGACCTCCATTGTTACTAATGCCTTAAAATATTACTTACCGCTAATCGAAGAGGGATTAGAAACTGAATTTGAGCTGTGGGATGCTTTGAGTGATGAGGCATTGGTCAACTTTGAATATGAGCTTTGAAGATGAAATGAAGCTTGGTGATATTTATCTTGTTGAGTTTCCTCAAATAGGAGGGCATGAGCAAATGGGTAAGCGCCCTGCAATCATTGTACAAGGGACGGAATATAATTTACCCACAGTGCTGATAGTTCCGCTAACCACAAAGGTAAAGGCATTGGATTTTGCCGGAACCATCATGCTCAAGCCAGATAATAGAAATCACCTCGACAAAGAATCAGTAGCCCTAGCATTTCAATTGAGAGCTATTGATAGAAAGAGGTTATCTAAGAAGATCGGGGAGATTAAGGTTGAGCAAATTGCTAAATTACAGGGTTTGATAAAAGAGCTATTAGGGATGAGAGATTAATAGCTGGACGAACTCAAAAAATATAGTGAATAACCTCCTTTTGCCGTCGAAGGGGCATTCAAATTTACAAATCTAGGATTGATTGTTATGCAATATGAAGCTTCAAAGTTTAGAGATAAAGGTGGTAAATGACCCCAAATGATAGAACAGCGGAAAAGTACAGAGATGTTCTGCTTGAGCTGAACTCGAGGTAGCTTGACGAGCATCTGCCAGGTGCTGTTAAGGACTGGAGAGATTGCAATCGCAGTAGAGCGATATTTTACCTTGCGAGGTGAAGAATGGAGGTATAAATGAAAAAGGCACTGATAACAGGAATAACTGGCCAGGATGGCTCATATCTGGCAGAATTTTTGCTCTCAAAGGGATATGAGGTACACGGACTTATCCGAAGAGCAAGCACCTTCAATACTTCTCGAATAGACCACCTTCTTATCGACCCTCACCAGCCAGACACAAAGCTCTTTCTTTACCATGGAGACCTCTCTGATAGCACCCAACTCACTAACCTGATTTATAACATCAGCCCGGATGAAATCTATCATCTGGGAGCCCAAAGCCATGTGAGAGTTAGCTTTGATATACCGGAATACACCGCGGATATCACCGCTCTCGGCACTACCAGGATTCTGGAAGCCATAAGAAAAAGTGGGGTAAAGTGCAAATTCTACCAGGCCTCCAGCAGCGAGATGTTCGGCAGTGCACCACCACCACAGAACGAGAATACGCTCTTCCGTCCCAGAAGCCCTTACGCAGCAGCCAAGGTATATGCCTATTGGATGACGGTCAATTATCGAGAGGGATACAAACTATTTACCTGTAACGGCGTTCTCTTTAACCATGAATCGCCGCGACGGGGCGAGACTTTTGTCACCCGGAAAATAACCCGCGCTATCGCTCACATCCTGGCTAAAAAACAGCAGTATCTCTATCTGGGCAATCTGGAAGCTAAGAGAGACTGGGGGTATGCTCCCGAGTATGTGGAGGCAATGTGGCTCATGCTCCAGCAAAATGAGCCCGACGATTATGTAATCGGAACTGGTGAGTGCCACTCGGTGAAAGAGTTCGTGGAAGAATCTTTCAGCTACGCTGGACTGGACTGGGAAAAATACGTCAGGATAGACTCGCGCTATTTCAGACCCACTGAGACAGAGGTACTGATAGCAGACGCCTCAAAGTCAAGAAGTAAAATAGGATGGGAGGCAAAGGTGACCTTCAAAGACCTCGCCAGAATAATGATAGACGCAGATATGGAAGCCCTGGGACTTGAACCTGTGGGTGAAGGAAAGGCTATCCTTGCAAGGCGCGGGCTAAACATGACTGATAGAGCTTTAATCAACCCCACAGGAGGCATGGAAAGTTGAGCTGGCTTGCCAGGAAAAGGCTCCTTGTAACTGGTGGGGCAGGCTTTCTCGGTAGGAATATTATTGGGAAGCTGGAACAGAGAGGATGCAGAGAGCTCTTCGTACCTCGAAGCAGAGATTACAACCTGGTTGATAACGAAGCCGTGAAAAGGCTATATAGGGAGACCAGGCCTGAAATTGTCATTCATCTCGCCGCCGTGGTCGGCGGCATCGGCGCTAACAGGGAAAACCCAGGCAAATTCTTCTATGACAACCTAATGATGGGTGTGCAGATGATGGAGCAGGGGAGGATTTTAGGGGTGGAGAAATTCGTGACCATTGGAACAATCTGTGCCTATCCCAAGTTTACACCCGTCCCATTTAAGGAAGAAGACTTATGGAATGGCTATCCTGAAGAGACCAATGCCCCCTATGGCTTAGCAAAGAAAATGCTCCTTGTTCAAGCTCAAGCCTATCGGCAGCAATATGGCTTCAATGCAATTTACCTCCTTCCCGTGAATCTCTACGGCCCGGGGGATAACTTCAATCCAGAGTCTTCGCACGTCATCCCTGCCTTAATCAAAAAGGTCTTCGATTCCCAGGAGAGAGGAGAGAGATACATCGAAGTATGGGGCACAGGGAAGGCTACCAGAGAGTTTCTTTATATAGAAGACGCTGCTGAGGGAATTATACTGGCAACAGAGAAATACGATAAGCCTGAACCGATTAACCTGGGGGCCGGGTTCGAAATTTCAATCAAAAACCTTACAGAACTCATATGCGAACTCGCCGGGTTCGACGGCGAAATAAAATGGGATACTTCTAGACCAGATGGGCAGCCCCGACGATGCCTGGATACGAATAAAGCTAAGAAGGAGTTTGGCTTCCAGGCAAAGACTGACTTCAAAGAGGGCCTGAAACGAACTATCGAGTGGTATAAAACACGGAGGTAACATACTAGGGATGGTGATGGGAACAGAAAAAATAATAAGACATCTGACCAGTGCTTATGAGAAGTTACCTGCAAAACCTGAGGAATGAGGAGATATACCCAAATGGCAATTCGAATATGGGCTAATGAGCATTTGCCCCAGTGGTTACTGAGACACCTAGAACCAATAGAGAGTATTAGTACCAGTATCACTAATTTTGCATGCTTAATTTATAGCTTTTATTTAATCGTATATTCGCTAGCATTTAATAAGCCTTTGATTCATGTAATAGGAGACAGTCACGTACTGGCTTTCAGGAGGATTAGGCCATTCTCTGTACACCATATTGGCCCGGCCACGGCACATAATTTGAAGAGGTTAAAAAGTACTACAAACTCCAATGAGAAGTTGTTTACTATAATAGATAAGATTAGCAAAGACGATAAGGCTAGCAACATGGTGATTTTAGTTTTTGGAGAAATCGATTGTAGGATCCATATCTATCAACAATTTAAGGAAAACGACGAAATGTACACAATAAGTGAACTAATTGACATGACCATCTCAAACTATGGAGAGGTCATAGAGCAAATAAGAAAGCTTGGTATGAATCCCTGTGTATATAGTGTGCCCCCCCCCCAGAAAACTGGTAAACAACTATGGCTACCCGCTTTATTCTACCCCAGGAATACATGTCGACATAACCAAGATGTTTAATATAAAACTAAGGGAATTCTGCAAGAAAAATAACTATATATACCTCAATGTTTACCCCCAAATCTCTGATAAGAATGGTTTTATGCTACGTAGGTATGCCACAGACAGCATTCACCTAAACAGCAGAGTTGCGAATCTAGTTAAAATGGAAATAAATAGAAAACTTGGAACCAATATATGAAAGTTAAACCTGCCCAGGATATAAAACTGCATATTGGCTGCGGGAACAGGTATATCCCTGGTTTCATCCATATTGATGTCAGGAAACTCCCTCATGTGGATTATGTCACTTCAGCAGACAAACTGGATATGTTCGCAGATGACTCGGTGGACCTGATTTATAACTGTCACATTCTGGAGCACTTCAGAAGAAATCAGGTAGAGAACGTATTGAAGGAATGGTGGCGGGTCTTAAAGCCGGGCGGCGTTCTCCGCATTGCTGTCCCCGACTTTGAGAAGCTGGTCGAGGTTTATCTCAAAACGAAGGACTTGAAATTAATCCTCGGCCCGCTGGTCGGCATGCAGGACTACCCTGAAAATACCCATTACATGGTATTCGATTACTCCTACATGTCAGAGCTGCTGGCAAGGGCAGGCTTCAAGAATATCCACAGGTATGACTGGCGCCAGGCAATCCACAAAGACTATGATGACTATTCCCAGGCATACATCCCTCATATGGATAAAGAGCACGGGACTCCGATAAGCCTGAATGTGGAGTGCTCAAAGTGAAGATTATATATAGCTGGGGACAGCCTGATAGGACCATTAGACCCTTTCTTCAAGCGGAAGTCAGAGAATGGATTAACGCCGGATATGACATTACGCCGGTAAGAGACAGAGAGGAGCTCGGCATCCTGACGCCTTGGCCGCCGCAAGAACTGGACAGACTGTACCGGAACGGGGATGAAAGGCTGCTGGGCCTGTA
The DNA here is from genome assembly GCA_016933195.1 of Dehalococcoidia bacterium. Lineage (GTDB taxonomy): Bacteria > Chloroflexota > Dehalococcoidia > GIF9 > AB-539-J10 > JAFGBN01. Next base: position 10,013 of record JAFGBN010000091.1, read on the forward strand.
TGACAGAGTGAACAGGCTGGCTGAGACCCACGATATCTTTATCACAAACCACGGAAACGTTTACCACCCGGAGTTCGTAAAATCGTTGAAAGATAAGAAAATCTATACTGTGATTTGCTCTGCAGATGACCCGGAAGGCTCGGACTATTGCTCCAGGCCCTATGTCCATGCCTTCGACCACAGTTTCGCCTGGGCAGTCAATTTCGATAGAGATACCAGGATGACGGAGAAGTTCTTGCAATGGGGAGCCAGAAAAGCAGACTGGTGGCCATATGGCGTCTGGACAGACAGTTATAAACCCGCGCTAACCGAAGAAGATATTTATAATCATAAGAGAGACATTGATTTAATATATGTGGGTTATCCTTCGACCAAGCTGGCCCGAATAGTGGAACTTAAGAAAGCCTTTCCCCAAATGGCGATATACGGGCACGGTTGGAAACTGAAGAGCTGTCTTGGAAGTCCGGTTGCCCACCGCATGAAGTATGGCAGCTGGAGCAGGAAAGCACTCCCGGCTTCAGTTAAAGCGCTTCTCATGGGCCTGTGGCGAGTTAAGCAGATGCCCGTAGCTGAGCTGGTCCCTTTTTATCAAAGATGCAAGATCGGCATTAATATGCATCTTTCTTTCGGGCCAAGTAATATCAGGACATACCAGCTCCCAGCAAATGGGGTGATGCAGCTATGCGATTGCCCGGAAGGATTAGGGCAGGTATTCAAAGTTGGCAAAGAGGCGCTAGTCTATCATTCGATTGAGGAAGCGATTGAGCTGATTAAGTATTATCTGGAGCATGACGATGAGAGGAAGGAAATCGCTGCCGCCGGTTTCAGACGGACTGTGCAAGACTATAACAGGCTGGCCACATTCTCTGAAGCCATACAAAATATCAAGAAAGGTATGCTTCAGGATGGCATTAAGTTCTTTAAAGACGGTAGCCCAGTAAAGGTATGATGAAAGCTGGCAGAACATGATCTTGGGATGATATTGCGTGTCAGAAAGTCGAGTAAAAACCGAGTTAAAAAGTAATTTACCTGTGCTAAAACAGTGGCGAAGTAGTGGCGAAATACAGAAGTGTTCTGGCTGACCTTAAATTTATATGGCTGCAAAAACCGTGGCAGTTATTGAGAGGGCTTTTACCCTCAGCGAGTGATGAGGAGCGCTTAGCGCTAAGTGAAACTTACCTGGTGAGAGCTCCATATTAGCAGGCCGTGAGGTTCTCGTCTATGCGGGACGACAAATGCAAGATAATTCGGTAAACGGAGAACAGAGACAATGGTGGCTGGATTATGTCCCGAAATATGGCGGCTTATCCTACCTTAGACGAATACAAACTACCTTTTCCTGCATTAATCAAACGCATGGCGTTGCTATAGACATTGGATGTAAGGAAGGGAGACACTGCCTTGAGCTGATACGGAGAGGCACCGGGTATTATATTGGCGTAGATATAGATGCTACGCAACTTGACCATGGCCATAGCGAGCGTGCAAGCGTAAACTGTGCTTTCATACGCGCTAGTGCTACTCGATTACCGCTTGCCTCTAAAAGCGTTGATTTGGTATTATGCCTGGAGGTTCTGGAGCATATTGAGGATGAAGAAGCTCCTATCAAAGAAATATCCAGAATAATGAAGAGGAACGCTCTATGTGTTTTGTCAGTACCTAGCCTGAACTTAATCAGATTCTTCATCTTCTTTCTTGCTTCAAAACTGGGGTGCCTTGCTCAAAGACCCTACATGGACCAAGACCATTGCAGAGAATACTGTAAGTGGAACTTCGACAGCAAGTTCACTACACTACAACATTTGAGAAGGATTCTCGAATCTAACAGCCTTACGATAATCGAGCAAAAGGCATGCTGCGTGATGGAACCACCAATAATACTTCAACACTTAAAAGTGGTGCGTGAACCCCAGAAGTGTATTCGTTTAGTGAACCTCTTGGCATCCCTTGGTACTGCGATATCAAGGCTGTTTAAGAACTTTGGGCTTTACACAATTATCGTTGCTAGGAAATCGTAATAGTCATCCCTTCTAGCAGGTCTCAATTCTGGTGGAGAGAAAGGGCACCTTGAGTAATTCTGCAGATGCTGCGCCAAAAGCTGACAGAGTCATCAAGATAATAGCAGCCATATGCTTTGTCCTGATTGGAGTGGCTCTGTATGCCATCAGAAACTCCCCAGCTATCGGCTATGAGCTATCTATTTACAAGGCAACGCCTCCTTTAGCATTGGCTTGCTTGCTTTCCTGCATCGCTAGTGGAATCGGAATTATCGTTTATCAGGTTAGCAAAGTCAGAAACTGGTGGCAGACAGGATTAGCGCTAATTTTGTTGAGCAACTTGATAATAGTCTTGCTCCCCTTCCTCAGAGGCTATGCTTTCAGCGCCGTAGATGACCATCTGGGTCACTTAGGTGCTGTTAAGGATATACTGCAAACAGGCGGCATTCCTTCAAGCAACTTTTATCCGCCTACGCACATTCTGATTTCGCAGCTTTGCTCCATCACAAATGTTTCTCCAGAGGCTATGATAAACTTCGCCGGCCCTTTCTTTTACATTTTGTTTGTATCATTTACCTATCTCCTGTCCAGGGAGATTCTATTCAGGTCAGCAGCGATACTGGCCACCGCTGCCGGCACAGTGCTTATTTGCTATTACTATGCTCAAATATTTCCCATGGGCTTTACTTTCATGATTTTCCCTCTTGTCTTCTACCTGTACTTCAAATATCAGAAGCAAGGAACTGCCAGCGTGGGAATTCCTCTCATACTTCTTATTGCCTTGACGGTCTTATTCCACATGGTAGCTGGATTTATGCTCACGGTAGCTTTACTGGTAATCGAGCTTGGTAAGCCCATCTTTAACAAACTCTACAGCAGAAAGAAAGAGCTTCCTCATTCTTTCTCATCAAGGGTAAAGTCAATTTCTCTGAGCTTCTTCTTAGTCTCCTTTATCATTCTCCTATTATGGGTATGGAGGTACTACGGAATTTGGGAAAGCCGAGTGCTTCAAGTTGTTAGATGGTTCCATCTGGAACTTCTGGTAAAACCCATGACGACTCAGGCAGCAGAAGCTTTTACCACTTTAGGTCTAAGCCTCTCAGATCAGTTAGAGCTTTTTGTCAAGATGTATGGCCACTTCGCTATCTATGCTGTGCTTTGTATTATACCCCTCATAGTGATTGTAAGGAGGAGAGACTTCCCAGGTAACACAGATATGAAGAGTGTTTTCTTGTTCTCCTGTGTTTTCGTGGTGACAGCAGCTATGGCAATAATAGATATCGTTAGACCGATGACAGGGCTTAATGCTGGCAGAATTATCTGGGCGGTAACTGCCTTATTTCCGCCACTGGTAGGTCTGGCATTATATAAAATAGGAGGAATAGAGCCCCATAATAACAAAGAGCTGATTAAGAAGCCTACATCTCATAACATTAAGCCTGGGAGAGCTATCGCCGTAGGGTTGATTATCACCGTTTGTTCTTTGATTGGTATTTTTAGCATATATCCTTCTCCTTTCATTCTCCAGCCTAATTTGGGGGCTACTCATATGGATACTTCTGGCGAGTACTGGCTATTGGAACAGGGGAATCCCGAGCTTAGAGTCATAGGGGTGGGCTATGTCACGCCTGATCGATTTGCAAGGGCTCTATGGGGTACCCCAATACAAAACTACCCCCGCTGGGATAGTTTTGCCCCAAAAAATTTCAACTACACCGAATATCAGGCCTTGGGGGAATCTCTTGACCGCGATAAATATATGTCAATAGATAAAGCGGGTGAGTTAGCCTATCTCGAACTATATCCCCAAATCGACAAATTCACCACCAGCGATTTTGCTAAATTGCAAAGGGATTCCACAATAGATAAACTTTATGCCAATGGGGAGATGAGAATCTGGTATGTGCACAGCCAGTCTACGGAAAAATAGCTAAACTACAGTTCAAACGAGAAGGCGATGCGAAGGCAGAAGGCACCAACAGTCATAGTAGCAAGACGTGAACTTAGGATTGTCATCTTTAATTAAGATAATTACAATCAGAAAACTTGATTGAACTCAAGCTATTGAGCTTGCCGCTAGTCAAATGTTACTGTTTGATATATACATGTTAGGGATTAAGCCTTCTTCCTTGGCAACGTCCTTCTTCTTCTGAAATGAGACGATAAAAGCCACTGGTATTTCATAATAGAAAACCTAGCACTTTTATATTTGCCATACAGAAAAGCTAACTGCTTCTCATTAAGAACACAGCATAATAATGCCAAGATAACAGCCTGTAAAGAGAAGCAGAACTTAAGCGACTCAAAAAGCGCCCGTCTGCCTTCACGCCTATTCCCATTTAATATCTGGTAGAATCCTAAGATAACAAGATGACTCCCGTACACTCTGGAGCAACGGTGTCTAACTTCTTGCCCATATTCTGCTAGAAAAATCTTCGCCGCAGAAAGATACTTTTCCTTGTGCATTAGCTTAAAGCGAAAGTCGTGAGTCACTGTGCTCCCGTGTTCCCGGTGAACCAAGTATAAGGGCTTGGCTATATGGAAGACCTTCGTCTTAGCATAAAACTGCAACCAAAGTAATTTCATATCCCACGCTGCCTCGTCAAACCTAAGTCCGTCTAACACTCTTCTGCCTATCACGTCCCAGAAATCTCCCTGAATCTTGCCGCAAAGATGGTCTTCATAAGAGACATACCCATCTTTATCTAGCCCTTCACCTGCCATCTTTCTAGTCATGAAATCCATTTTGTCAAACCACAGAACCCCAACCCTCTGGGGAGAAAGCTCAGCGAATTTGTTCACTGCTACTCCTAATGCCTCGGACAGCAGCTCATCATCAGAATCCAAAAGCGCGACATAATCTCCCTTAGCTAAATCAAATCCTTTATTCCGGGCAGCGGATACGCCTCTATTCTCTGTAAACTTATGGTAAATGATTCTTCCATCCTGTTTGAATGATTGAAGCACTGCGTCGGTATTATCAGTTGCTGAGTGTTTAGCAACCTTGTAAAATGTATCCTACTATAGAGATGGACATTTTACATGCAGTCAAACAGGACTCGCGAAGCTGATTATCGAAACCCGATTTAGACAACTGAGGACGACTAAGCGACGACAATGAAGAAGGCATTTATAGTCCTAGACCCCAAAATAGAATTTGGGGCTGGGCCTCTAAATAAAATGAACAAGGTGCGCAAATTTTTGGAAGCCAATCTATGGGACTCGCCACTAATTAGAAGATTTGATAAAAACTACCAAATAAGTCCCGTATCTCTAAGATATGCCCTTACTATTCAAAACCCGGACACAAAAGAGAGCCCTTCTAGTAAAGAGATAGCTCTCTCCAAAGAAACCGAGAGTTATATTTTTGAACAAGCTATTAAACTAGCGAGGAGCTGGTCTCTTCATGATAGGTTGCCTCAGTTACTGCAAATTGACGGTGTAAATATTGCGGAATGCTTCCATCCTAAACTAGTAGACCGCTTTTTCATGTTGCTTAGGCACATTGAATTAGCAGATGCTTTATTCAGCCAAGAGAAACCAAATACTGTTTTCATAAAAAGCGACCTTTTTTCATCAGGTCAAGCATTTGAAGTTGTAGGCAAAGCGAGAGGAATAAAGTACAAATTTGTTCAACCTGCTCTCTACCGCCGTTTTCATAAATGGCTTATAAGCCTGCTAAGGAATAGAACCGCTAAAAAAAATCTCTTAACTAATACCCTTTATTCAATTAATGATAATCGTAATAATGTATCATATAGAATCTTAGCAGATGCACCTTACATCAATTATTTTACAACTGTGCTTCCGGTAATTGAGGATCTTGTAAACCGGAATGGCTGCCATTGTTATATTCTTGGGAAGGAGGAAGATGTGGCTGCCAAACTCGAAGGATTGGAAGAGCTCAACATCAAACATGAGATTACAGTAGACCTCGAACTAAGAGCTAAGGAAACGGAGGCGTATTATCACTCTGAATTAGAGGATAACGCTGAATTTCAAAAGCTGTTCACATATAAGGACATTAACTTCTGGAGTGCTGCTCGAAATGATATTGGCCCCCTACTTCATAGAAAATTCCTTCATACGATTTTCCTAAACCTAGACTATTTTCATAAAGTGCTAGATACCATAAAGCCAGATGCTGTACTGCTTGGATGCCAGGAGAGAGCTAACGTATTGGCAGGTCGTGCTTCTTTGGCTAAGATATTGGGTATTCCTGTTTTGGAATTACAACATGGTGTATTCCCCCTTGGTACGTCAGCCCCCCAATCAGATAGAATTGCCATTGGTGGAGATTATTGGAAGGAATCTTATATCAAGTCTGGAGCCCGAGATGAGCAGTTAGTGGTCACTGGCTGGCCAAAGTACGATATCCACAAGAGCCTCAAGGAGGAATCATCCAGGGAGAAAAGAAACACCGCCAACATATTATTTGCCACACAGCCAATAGATGTTAGATTAAACCTCGATATTATTGAATCCATTGGGACATTCATCGAAAACCATTCAGAGCTTCGTTTGGCGGTAAAACCTCATCCAGCCGAGAGGGCCAGGACATATTACCAAACGGCGAATAAGTATAAGCACGTTATTCTTCATGACAGCAGAGAGGATACAGCCAGGCTAATAGCTCGCTCGGATGCCCTCATAACTGTATCTTCAACGGTCGGTATCGAAGCAGCGCTACAAGATAAGCCAATAATATGTATAAACATCGCGAATGAAGAAGCCAAGTCAGTATATGTTTCCAGCGGAGTCGCTATAGAGGTCAAGCACCTGGATGAGCTTGTGCCTGCAATCAAGGATGCGTTGTATGATGAGGAGGTCCGGGCACGGCTTGCTGAAGCACGAAAGAAATTCGTTTACCAGCATACTTATCTTCAAGATGGGCAAGCATCCAAAAGGGTAGCTGACTTAATTATCCAGATGGTTGAGGAATCAAGGAAGGCAAGAGTTGAGGCCTGAAACCATAGCTATCATCCCCGCCCGCGGCGGCTCTAAGGGCATAGCGGGGAAGAAACTACTAAAGAGAAGGTAACTCATGGGAACGACTTCAGTTTACAGTATCAAAGAGCCATACATTATTGCCGAAACAGCATATAACCACGAAGGAGATGTTAACTATCTATACAGAATGATAGACGAGATTGCTGATTTGGAATTAAATGCTGTGAAGTTCCACTTACTGCTGAATCCGCAGAGCTATATGCAGAAAAAACACCCTCTATTTTCAAAGACTGCCGAGTGGATTTTCTCTCAAAAAGAATGGGACAAGATTATAGGCCATTCGAACAAAAAGGGGTTGCACGTTGTTGCTCTCTGTGATGATGTGGAAAGCATTGAATATATTGTCAGAAATAACAAAGCTGTTAGTGCTATAGAAATTCACGCCTCTGGATTGAATGACTACTTCTTGCTTGACTCAGCGTTAAAGTTTGAAGAACAAGTTATTTTGGGTGTAGGAGGCTCCACCCTAGATGAAATTCAATACGCCATAAACTTTCTAAGGGGAAAGGGTAAAAATAACATTCTTCTAATGTATGGCTTTCAAGCTTATCCTACTAACTATTCAGATATTAACCTATCTAAAGCGCTCAAAATTAGGGACCTATTCAATCTACCGGTGGGATACGCAGACCATACGGCCTTTAATGACCCGCACAATGAAATCATTAGTGTTATGGCGGCTGCGATGGGCATCAGTGTTTTGGAAAAGCATTATACCCTCGATTATGGGAAAGAGAGGATAGATTATCATGCTGCCGTGGGCAAGGGGAAAATGAGCAGAATAAAGGAGCTAATGAAACTGGCCTTAACAGTATACGGCAGCGGTAACATTAGCATGACTGAACCTGAGCTCAAATATGGAAATACTGGTACGATGAAAAAGGCAATAGTTGCCAGAAAAGATATAACAAGGGGCGAAAAGTTATCCTTGAATAATTTGTGGTTCAAAAGAACTGAGGAAGAAAGTAGCATAAAACAAAGTCAACTGTGGCAATTGATTGGCTTGGAGGCCAATCAGAACATAAGTGAAGACGAAGTAGTAGACTTTACCAAGGTTAAGTATGAATTTAAGGGATTAGACCCTGAAAGTTTTACCCATGTGAAATGAACAGGAATTTTCTTTCTTGCAAGCTCGTGGGAATTGGGCAGGAAAAATGAGGAAAATATGTAGCATAGACCTAGATGATATTCTCGATTACTATCCTGCTTGCTGGGTCGATTTCATAAATAGAGAAACAGGTTTAAATTTTAAGAATAAGGCTGAAGCTATAAAAGCATTATCTCCTGAGGGATATCACTCCTGGAAAGATAGATATCGAAAGAGCGAGTTCAAAGCTAATCTGCCAATCAGAGAAAGTGCCTTAGACCTCGTAGAATGCCTGAGAGGTAGAGGCTATTTTATAGTGGTGGTAACATCACGACCATTTGAAAACTACCCCCAGCTGGCTGATGTAACTGCAAAATGGCTGGCTAAGAATAATATTCCGTACGATATGCTTGTAGGGAAATCTGACCTCCTTTCGGGAAAGTTGCTATACTTCGATTTCCATGTGGATGATGAAATGGAAGATGCTAATCTTATAGCTAAGGTTGTTCATTCTGCCTTTCTGTTTGACACTCAGTCTAGTGCTGAGCCAAAACAGCACAGTATAATTAAGAATAAAGGATCTTAGGGAAGTACTAAGCTACTTGGACAAATAAGCATGGTGATAATAACCATAACAGCCAGAACAAAATCTAAGAGGTTGCCTCTAAAAGTTCTCAGACTTATAAATGGCAAACCTATGATTGAACAGATGGTTGAGCGATTAAAGATGGCAAAGTTAGCACATGACATAGTGTTATGCACATCAACCAAGCCACAGGATACTATACTAATAGATTATGCTCAAAAGCTAAATATCAAATATTTTAGAGGAGACGCGATTGACGTTCTTAAGCGTTTATATGATGCTTCAAGGAGCTTCTCTGCTGAATTCATTGTAAATACAACTGCCGATAATCCACTTACTGACACCATTTATATTGACAAAATAATTAGCAAGTACTGGGATACAAACGCTGATTACATAACATGCTTGGATTTGCCACTGGGCACTTTTTCATACGGAGTTAAAAGCGAAGCAATTAAGAAAGTACTCGAGCTAAAAAGGGAAAAGGATACAGAGATTTGGGGGCATTATTTCAAGAACTTAAGTTTATTTAGGACAGTAGAAATAGAAGTCGAAAAAGAGCTAGGATATCCTGAATTTCGGCTAACCGTAGATACCCCTGAAGATTTGAGATTCATGAGAGAAATATTTAAGAGGTTATACAAACCGGGAGAAGTTATTGAACTGAGAGAAGTCGTAAGATTACTAAAGAATAACCCAGAGTTATGTGCCATAAACCAACAAGTTCAGCAAAGATCAACCCCAGACTATGTCTTACAGGATGTTGCAAAATTGAAAGGAAGAAATGCGTGACGCAAGTTTCATACCCCACTCCTAGATACATACTTGAGAAAGTAGACAGGAGCCTGGGGTTAAGAGGTTTTCCTCATATTACCAGAGATGGCAAGTGGCAAACTACCTCCGATGGTTACTGGACAGGTGGATTTTGGGTGGGTTTGCTCTGGCTTTGCTATAAGTTTAGTCATGATGAGAAATATCTAAGCTGGGCTTATCAGTGGCTCGAGCGTCTGGAAAGAAGAAAGCAGGATAAGACCTTCGACCTAGGATTTCTGTTTTATCCTTCCTTTGTTCTAGGTTATCAAATCACCAAGGATGAGAGCTTAAAGGGGGTAGCCTTAGAGGCTGCCGATACCCTCTCTGCGCTTTTCCATCAAAAGGCTGGCTTCATTTATAATGAACTTGATTTTGAGGGAAAGAAAATAGGCAGGACTTGCATAGATGTTATGATGGAGTTGCCCCTCCTTTGGTGGGCTTACAAGGAGACAGGTGAGAATAGACACTTCCGACCAGCTTATCAGCACTGCCTTAGTACCATAGGAAAGTTGGTCAGAGGGGATTATTCCACAATCCACGTGCTTGACTTTGACTTAAAAACTGGGCAGATAATGCAAAAGTTTACTGCTCAGGGTTATAGCAATGATTCATGCTGGTCTCGGGGACAAGCTTGGGCAATCTACGGATTTGCCATGGCATATCGAGCCTCTCAGGAGAAAAGGTTCCTTGATGCCGCTAGCGGACTGGCTGATTATTTTATCCAGAACCTTCCTGATGACTATGTTCCCTACTGGGACTTCAACGACCCGGAGATTCCTAATAGCGTTAAGGACAGCTCCGCGGCAGCTATAGCTTGCTCCGGGCTTTTCACATTATCTGAATTAAGCCATAAGCAAAAATTCAAGGATGCAGCCATTAAAATGCTTAATTCTCCAAGTGCTGGTTATGTATTTAATAATGACTCCGAAGGTATCCTCAAGCATGGCTGTTTCCATAAGCCAGCGAAGCTCGGTGTAGATGGGAGCTTGATTTGGGGAGATTATTATTTCGTTGAGGCATTATTGAAATCTGTAATAGAAGAATGATAGCCAAGGTAACGATAGCTGATAGATTCGTAGGCGAAAGCCAGCCCTGCTTCGTTATCGCTGAAGCCGGGGTTAATCACAACGGCGATATTAATTTGGCTAAAAAGCTAATAGATGTAGCCAAAGAAGCTGGAGCCGATGCGGTGAAGTTTCAGACCTTCAAGGCTGAGGAAGTAGTAACTCCAACCGCTGAGAAGGCAGGATATCAGAAGGAAACTACTGGAACAAGAGAGTCCCAGTTTGAGATGATTAAAAGGCTGGAGCTTACCGAGAGTGATTTCGACGAACTATTTGCCTACGCCCAAGAAATGGAGATAATTATCCTCTCCTCGCCCTTTGACAAAGGAAGCGTTGCTCTATTGGACAGATTAGGCGTTCCAGCATTTAAAGTGGGCTCCGGGGAAATAACCAATTTCCCCTTGCTCAAACATATTGCCGGGAAAAGAAAGCCCATAATCCTGTCCACTGGCATGTCCACCCTCAGCGAGGTAGAAGAAGCCTTAAAGATTATCCGAGAGGAAAGAGTAGAAGAAATCATTCTGCTTCATTGCGTCTCCTGCTATCCGGCAAAGATGGAAGATATGAACCTCAAAGCGATGCAGACTTTAGGGCAAGCCTTCGCGCTACATGTAGGCTTGTCTGACCATACTCCTGGCATCGTCATACCAATCGCCGCTGCAGCACTGGGAGCCTGTGTCATTGAGAAGCATTTTACTCTGGATAGAAATCTCCCCGGCCCTGACCACAGAACATCGCTGGAGCCTGAGGAATTACGGCAGATGGTAAAAGCTATCAGAGAAGTTGAGAAAGCCATGGGCGATGGAGTAAAGAAACCTACAGAGGAAGAGGAGGGGAATAAAAAGGTGGCCCGGAAGAGCATAATAGCCAAAGTGGATATTCCCGAGGGGACAATCATCACCGAGGAGATGCTGGGCATTAAGAGACCGGGGACTGGACTTGAGCCAAAATATATAGAAGCAGTCGTAGGAGCTATAACAAAAATAGATATCAAAAGGGATGATAGAATAACCTGGAGTAAAATAGAGGCAGGACATTGAGGAAGATCCGGTTTTACATTGATTCTGAGACAAGCCTGCCCCATATCTATAAACACAAGGTAACTGAGAAAGAAGTAGAAGATGTGTTATCTCGTCCAGGTGAAGACCGTCAGGGAAGAGAAGGAACACGTGTTACAATTGGACAGACGCAAGCTGGACGGTACTTGCGAGTTATTTATGTCCCTGAACCAGACTCTGATAATATGTTCATAATAACAGCATATGACCTGCGTGGCAAAGCATTACTGGCTTATAAAAGACGCAGGCGAAGGAGGAAAAGATGAAGCAGAGCAGATTTCCACCTGGATGGGATGAGGAAAGGGTTCGCCGTGTTTTAGAGTACTACGAACACCAGACAGAGGAAGAAGCAGTTGCTGAAGATGAGGCTGCATATGAACAAGACGAGTTGAGCATGATGGAGATACCCCGTGAACTGGTTCCCAAAGTGCGTCAATTAGTTGCTCAGCGCCGGTCCAGTAAGTAGATGTAACCTCCACCACGGGGTTAACGATATATAAGTATGAGATAATTGTTTATTGGAGTGAAGAAGTTGAGGCATATATAGCGGAGGTTCCTGAACTGCCGGGATGCATGGTTGATGGAGTAACCCATGAAGAAGCCTTAAAGAATGCTCAGGTGATTATTTCCGATTGGATAGAGACTGCAATGTCCTTAGGACGGGAAATTCCAAGCCCCAAAGGGGGGCTTGCGTATGCATAATAAATACAATAAACGGGTAATCGTTCACACAGTGTCATAAGAATATCACCATCCGCGACCATTGTGTGCTGCTTGTTCCATGAAATTCAAGCAGATGGTAAAAGGTGTCAGGGAAGTGGAGGAGAATAAAAAGGAGGCACGGAAGAGCATAATAGCTAAAGTGGATATTCCCGAGGGGACAATCATCA
>JAFGBN010000092.1 GCA_016933195.1 Dehalococcoidia bacterium
ACTCGGATGATACTCAGAGATTGATAAATTGTTCTTTTAAGCTCCTCCAGGCCACTCCCTTCTCTGGCTGAAATAGAAACCAGGGGAAACAGCGCAGCATATTGTGAACGTAAGGTTCTCCAATTGCCGCTCGAACCCTCCAGGTCATACTTATTTCCCACAATCAGCATCTTCCTGGGATAACTTCCCGGAGTTACCTGACTGGCACCATTCACGAAAGGCTCTATTCTTGCTTCTCTTAGCGCCTGAAGAGTGACCTCCACCTGGCTTACTGGCTCCAAGGATAAATCTATGACAACGGCAATGATATCGGCATTCCTAAGGGCATTAGCCAGTAGTATTCTCACTTCCTTATGTCCTATGGGTGGCGTGTCCACCAATTGAATCTGAATGTTCTCAAACTTCGCCATTCCCAGGACAGGGGTACGAGTAGTGAAGGGATATTCAGCTATCTCGGGGATAGCCTCAGTTACCGCTGCCAATATTTCTGATTTACCCACATTGGTTGGCCCCACTAGCATCACCTGCCCTGCACCCTCTTTCCTAATATAGAAACCGGCCCTTTTAGCTGTAGCATACTTCCTTTCCGCTTCTTGTGATAACTTAGCAATCTTCCGCCTTAGCCCAGCATGGAGCTTATCGGTGCCTTTGTGTTTAGGCATAATGGCAAGCATAGTCTGTAATGCCTCGATTTTGTCCTCAGGCTCCTTAGCTAGCCTGTACCTCTTTTCAGCCTCAAAATACTGTGGCGGTAGATTTGCTGGCATATTCTTATTTTAACACCCCACCCTATGTAAGGGACAAGAATTGCTATAATGGTCTGGACAGGCCATGGGTGTCAGCATCACTGTTTACAGGGGTGCCGGAGTTATCGACGGAAATAAGATCCTACTTGAGGCAGATGGCGCAACAATATCCTTCGATGTTGGCACTGACTATGACCTGTGGTCTCAGTATTTCGAGGAATATCTGAAACCTCGTGCCACTAGAGGGCTGGCCGACCTGATTGAATTCGGCCTCCTTCCTCCCTTAAGAGACATTTATCGAACTGAATTAGAATCATCATGGGACGATGTCTGGGCCAGGATATCCTCTCCCATTAAAGACACTCATTTGGATGCCATACTACTCTCCCATGCCCATATGTACCATAGTGGTCACATATCATTTCTAGACCCCGACATCCCCATCCTGTGCAGTCCCACCACAGCGTTCCTCTCCAAAGCAATCCAGGATTCAAGCAGAGCGGACTTCGGGAAGGAAATTTGTTATGCCATACCTCGTGAGGAGCAAGAGCAGTTGCTTGCTACCCGCAATTACAAGAAACATGCCTCTATTCAAAGGCAATTCTATTTTCCCGAGCTGGTGCCATATTCTTAAGAAGCACAAGATTTCTGGCAAAAGCCAACCGGAGCAAGACAGATGGACTATCGACCTCCGAAGGCCACCAACAGGATTGGTAATCTCGAGGTGAGATGCTTCCCTGTCGACCACTCTATTTACGGAGTAACAGCCTTCGTTGTTGAAACCAGCCAGGGGTGAATAGCCTACATCGGGGACTTAAGATTGCACGGCAAATCGGGATATAATACCAGGAAATTTGCTACCGAGGCAGCAAAACTTCAGCCCATCATACTTCTATGCAAAAGGACAAATATAGGTGAAGAAGCCAGCGCTGTGACTGAGGAAGAGACTATGCACAATGCCTGGCAAAAAGTCACGGAAGCCAAGGGTAAGCTAGTGGTCGCCGACTTCGGTCCCAGAAACATTGAGAGATTATTGACCTTTAAGGAAATTGCTACAGAATGCGGGCGAAGGCCTGTATCTTACCCAAAGACGCCTATCTTCTACAGTCCCTACACCACGTAATGTCTGAAATACCTGACCCTATCGCTGATGATACGCTGGCGGTCTATGAAGAAGTCAAAAAGGCTGCTGCCTGGGAGAGCAACTTGCTAACTCATTACGAAAGCAAGGGCAAGGCGGCCCAACCCAGGGATATCAGACATTATGAAGGAGACTATGTTCCCTGTCTCAGCTTCTGGGACATAAATGAACTGATTGATATTGAGCCAAGCAGAGGAGGGATGTATATCTACTCATCAAGCGAGGCTTTTGACGAAGAGCAACGCATTGATATCAGGAGACTAAGACGATGGATTGACCATTTCGGGCTTTCGTCAGTTGGCGTTCCCGATGTCAAAACAGGCAAGCCAATTGAAAGTGAGCAAGGTTTCCTCAGCTCGGGCCATGCTTCAAGCTCGGATTTGATAGAGCTCATTAACACAATCCATCCTGAAATAGTTATTCCTATACATACAGAGCACCCTCAGCTCTTTTCCAAACCAAGGTCGGCGCTCACAGACAAGTTATCATGCCCGAAACAGGGATGCCAATTAAGATACCATTTTAAACACGACAGAGTATATTCCCTTTCCTCACTACGTCCCACTTGCTATTCTGAGCAGAGCGAGGAATCTTCCGGCCATGCACGTACTTCCTCAATCAGTGTTCCAAATGCTTCGCTACCGACTCTAGCTTGCTAGCCGTGCTCGATGCCTTATCCCGCCTATCATCGATTCTGACGGTGGTTGACACCCTGACAACTCCTTCGCCAAAGGTCACTTCGTGCATCTTCTTTACCACCGTTAGAATCCTGTCCAGGTCACCTTCTATGATTGTCCCCATCCCAGTTAACTCATACTTTATGTCCTTCTCCTGCTGCAAGACTTTAATTGCCTGAGCTACATACCTGCTAAGTGAAGCGGTTTTTGTCCCCAGTGGAACAACGGTTACCTCTGCTATTGCCATTTTTATGACCTCCTATCGCTATGCTTAACCGAATTTAACCGGGCTAAACTCGACTCTATCAACCTCCGTAAATATAAGCCAGTAGCTTTACCTGCACCACCAATCCTCGAAAGACATCTTAATCCTGCTTCTGCATGTTTAATCTCGCCAGGGCAAATTTGAGCTCTGGCTGATTCCCAAAAGCTTCGCGCGTCAGGGCAAACACAGATGCCAGCAAGAGCAGGCTGAAATCGAAAGCAATACGAGAAATGGCCATAATCCCTTGCCACATCCACTAATAGAGCCGGAGATTGCTGTCCTCGGCCCTACCAGTAGGAGCCAACCCAGCTCGCCTGGTAGGCTGATTTAACCGGAGGTCGCTTGAGGATAACATCTTCACGGATGTCTGTTCCTATCCCCGGCAAGTTTGGAATCTTCAAGTAGCCATTTTCATATTCAATAGGATCAGTCAGAATCTCGTTATAGAGTTCCATGTACGGGAAGAAAATTTCCTGAATGATAAAATTAGGGATGCACGCGTCCAGTTGCAAGCTGGCAAGGGTGCCAATAGGGCCATTGCAATTATGGGGCTGAACCGAAACGTAGTAGGACTCAGCCATAGCTGCAATCTTCCTCAGCTCCAGGATACCACCGGTATGGCAGCAGTCAGGCTGGATAATACGCGCTGCCTGCTTCTCAAGAAGAGGACGGAGGTCCCAGCGGCTGTAGAGATGTTCTCCGGTCGCCACAGGGAGATTAATGGACCTCTGCACTTCAGCCATAGCGTCCACGTTATCAGGAGGAATAGGTTCTTCATAGAAGAACGGATCAAATTGTTCCAGTTTCTGTGCCATGCGAGTTGCGCTCCACATGTTAAAACGCCCATGGCACTCTATCAAAATATCCACGCTGGGGCCCACCGCTTCCCGAACTGCCTTCACGCAGGCGACGGCAAACTGCTCGTCTTCCTTGGGTATAACCTGGCCTCCATTGCGGAAGGGGTCCCACTTCATAGCCGTGAAGCCTTTAGCTACCATTTCCTGTGCATTTCGTGCTACCGATTCTGGAGTATCAGCAGCTGTTATTTCAGTAACTGATTTCTGGAAAGCCCAGGCGTTAGCGTAAGCCCTGACTCTATCACGTAGTTTCCCGCCCAGGAGCTCATAGATGGGGACGCCGAGTGCCTTGCCTTTGATATCCCACAGCGCTTGCTCGATAGCGCTCAAGGCGCATAACACGATAAGCTGACCATACCAGAAGGTCTGCTTGCAAAGAGAAGTATATATGTACTCGATTTCAAAAGGCTCCTTGCCAATCAAAAAATCCTTATAACCTTCTATTGCTTTGGCGACTATTTCATCATAGATTTCAATGGAACCTTCTCCTACACCGGTTATACCACTATCAGTATAGATTTTGGCAAAGACCCAGTTGCCATGTACCCCCCGCATTCGGAAGACTCGCATATCCGTTATTTTCATTGGTTCACACCTCCATAAAATTTATTAAAATGTTGGACATTCAGCATATACCCATAACACTTCCTTTGCCAAGCCTCCCGCGCAGTCATGCCCCCGGGGTAATCCTGACTTCATGGAGAGCTCCAGTCCCAGCCCCCTGTCGAATTAAAGCATCAGTGCCTCTGGTCCCTTTCGCCACTCCAAGGCATTGCTCAAAAGCTTGAGGGTTTCAGGCTCTGGTCGTATCCCCTGACTTATGCTTCCTTCAGGGTGAGGACTGAAGCAAATAACTTTGCCTTTGCCGAAAGACGATGCCACTATGGCAAAACTCCCATTTCCATACCTGGCAATTCCTTCTACATTCTCCCCCGCTACTATTTCAGGCCCATTTTGATAATAAATCACAAGCTCACTTGCCAGACCTTTAGTGACAGGATGATTGGTCAGGTATATCTTTACCATTCCCATGCCACTCTTTCTAATGCTCTCGATATCTATAATGCCCAGTCCCTCAGGCCTGCCGGGAACTTCTACCCTCTCGGCCGCAAGGTAAGCTCCGCCACAAATCCCTATGTAGCTCCCCCCTGCCCGGACAAAATTGCGAATCGCTTCCCTGCCAGCTTCTCCCAGAGCTGGCATATATTCCTGTGTATAGCCTCCCGGGACTATCAGAAATTTGAAATGCTCCAACTTCCTTTCCTTGATATCATTTTCATCCAGAGTGCTATACTTTATGTCAAGTAATTCCAGCGCATAGGCAACATCCTCGAAAAGCACAGCTCCTTTTCCCGAATAGATAGCAATCTCTGCCACTTCTACAGACTCCTGGCCTGAATTAGCTTCACAGGAAGAGCTTGTCACAAGTAAAGCTATTAGTAAACTCAGGATTATTCCCCAACCCCTCTTCACTCACTCCCTCGTTTTCTGCCTGTTCTTTGCTGAATACCTTTAATTATACTGGAAATAAATAGCCGGTTCCTTCAGCATCTGCATCATAATTTCAGACATTCCTTGCTGGGAACAAGCAGGCGGCGTAAAACTATAATTAATTGCAGGACTCCTTATAATTTCCCCGAACATGGGCCGGCTTCAGCCAGTCACCGAGGGAGAATTTACTCCTTTTATCAACCCCAGCTAGCTTTGATTGGCATGGAGGAAATCCAGGTCGGATGCACCAGACCAACGGTTATTGCACCATTAGCAAATCAGTAAAGGGTGCCAGCCAAAATATCTGCCAAGGGAAACGATACGGCCTTCTTGAAGGTGGCTACAACCATCAGGCACTTTTCTGGCAATGGCGGTTTCCCGCAGCGCAACCATAGTCCAGTACCCTCATGTCCTCAAATGAGATTCCCCATCGAAGATTGGTAACGATTTCCGCTACACAGTGCATAAGCTCTAACCAATGACTTCAGAGAGGAGGAGTTACTTTTTCTCTGATTCTTCTATTATCAACTGGGCTGCTAATCTAGCTGCCTTTCCCACTACCTTAGGGCACTCCACGTAACCACCAGCTTTCTTGAACTCCTCATAATCGTTGACATCAGCGATGTTAAAAGCCCGCCCAAGTCTAGCTTTTTGAATCTCCTTGCAAGAAGTGGAGCCAATCTCTTTTTCGAACCGACGGGACAATCTATATCCGGCTGCCAGCGCCCCCATCCAGTCTTCATCCTTAATATCCTCTTTGCCTAAAGCTATTCCTACAGCCAGAATCCCGCTAAGCAGAGCACCACAGGTCTCCCCTCTCATGGCAACACCGGCACACAAAGGTATAGATGCCTTGAATGTTGAAGTGTCACCTATTTTGAGATGGTCCACGAGAGACTGCGTAACACAGCGGGAGCAGCCATGATACTTAGCTTCGTAGTCATGGGCTGTCTTTTCAATCTTGTCTAGAAGTTCCTCTTTAGAAGATTCTTGAGCCATTATCGCCCTCCTTTAATATTCCAAATTTCTTCATCAGAGCATCTATGATGCTTATCTCCACCACCGCCATTATAGCTATAATTCCTGCACAATTCCAGCATATACATTATCAACTCTTTGCTGTAGCCCAATGGTGACGCGGACTGCCCTGGCTTCCTTCATATAAAAACCTCGGGTATTCTACAAGTCTTTATTCAGATCCTCAGCAGGTCAATTGAAGAAGGGGACTTTGTGTTTTACCTAAGATTTGTATTAGGCCTATCTAGAAATAATCAGCAATAGCCGAAGCTTGTCCCAAACTACTGATTTCCCTCTTCCCCAAAGAGCTTCAGTTGCCGGATAAAGCTTGCCTCTTCTATATTAAAGGGCAAGGTTAAAACAATTTCTCCCAATTTCGGTAAGTCCTTTCACTTCTGCGAGCAAGCCTACCGATAAGGACTATTTTCTCATTGTCGTAAACTTTGTAGATTACTCGACACGGACCAACACGAAGTCTATAAACATTAAATGCCAGAGCTTTTATGCTGCTTGGCCTGGGATTTTCCGCAAGCTTTCTTATCTGGTCAATAATTCCTTTCCGGCTTCCCATTGGAATTCTGGCAAGCTCCTTTTCAACCCTAGAGCTTGCCACCCGTATCTCGTACATTTAAGCCCTCTTCTCCACCTCTTTCACAACATCCTCAAATAGTCGCCCTCCAGTTATTCGGTATTCTTTCTCAGCTTCTATCATGGCTTCCATGTCCTCCTTATCCTCCAAAGCCTCCCTTCTCTCAAGCCACTCCCGGAACGCCTCAGCAGTGATTTCTCGAATCGATTTACCTTGCTCGATAGCAGCAATCTTTACCGCTTTAACGAGTTCCTCATTTCCTAAATCAACAGTTATTCTCGTTCCTTTAGCCATGTTTGCCCCCTTCGCTTACATTATAGCATAAAGACATAATAACGGATAACTGCTATGCGAAAATTACTTTATCTAAAAAGGTTTCAACTGTTCGGCAACCATCTCTGGCAGGGTATCAATGACCCAGGTGTCGCATAGCTTTTCAAATGGGCCGGAATCGTTGGTGTAGATTCCACCGGGGTAAGGTCGGGATATGAGCTTGGCATTCAGCCTGTAATAATCCAGCCTATCATCTACAGGGCCGGAGAAACTGAGCAAATTGAATGACCCGATACCGAGCTTTTTATATCCCCTAAATGCTTTTATCAGGCAATCAGCGAAATCGGCTATTTGCGGTTCTCCCAGCTCTATTAAAGAGCTTCGCTCGTTAAATATAAACTGGATTTCATTAAAGCCCCGTGGGGCAAAGCTTGCTAGCACGGATAAGCTATTATTAACATAAATAAACCTTTCCCCAAGCTTCCTTTCCTGTTCAAGCAGCTTTCCCCAATAATTCCGGCGATTTCGTTTAGAGTATTCCTGGCTCCTTTGCAAAAGTTTGGCTTGGAATGGAAGTGGCTCTCTCTCCAGCAGAATCTGTACATGCGGATGTATTATGCTTCCGGCGCTGGGGGGCATATAGTTCCATATCCAGACAGGCCAGACTGCTTCCTTATCCCTCCTATGCACAGAAAGGATGTAGTCTTTGCAGGCAAGCAGGTTATCCTGGAGCATTCCAGGGCTGAACTCATCCAAGTCCAAAAAGTGTGCCCGGGCTATAACCCCGACTGCGTTATTCTCACCAAAAGGATTTAAGTTAGGGAAAATCAGGGTCTCCCCCAATTTCATCCTTCCCTCCGGGCAAATCTCCCCGGGGAACACGGGTGTTTCCTCTTTCACCCTCTCGGGACAAAACGGGCATGTTTTCCTGGTTCTAGCGACTATCTCGCTAAGAGCAACCCCGTCGCCACTCTGCTTGATTCTTCTGGCCCTATCAGGATTTATGCGACACTGTTCTCCAGTTAAAGGATCGAATCGGTATTCAACTCCGTTCCTGATAATTTTTCTAAATTCCATATCAACCAAAACATTTCCAGTAATCTTTAAGGCATCTTTTGACCTGCTCTATAACCCCTTTAGTGGCTTCGAATGAGAGGTCTCTGCGAAATCTTTGCGGGATTGGAAATGGCTCCTCCAGTTCAATTTTGAAATCTGCCAGTCCGGCTATTAAAGCCAGCCAGGCATATGGCAAAACCTCTTTGTTATAGCCAGAACCAATTATGTCAATTTCTTTGCCCTGGCAAACTTCGGCTATTTCTCTGGCCTCCTCACCTATCATCCTGAAACCCTTTACCGGTAATCCTAAGTTAGTCAGCTCATCAGCAAAATGAGGGTCAGAGCCTCCATTTCTGATGATAATTTGAGGTTTGAACTCCTGGCTCAGTGGTTGGACTATCTCCTCGAAGACCAATCGATAGGAATCGTAGCCGGCATAGACTGGCATAGGGACATTAACGGTGTACCCTTTCCCAGGCTCCTTTCCAACCTCTTCAGCAAAGCCTGTGCCAGGGTACAAGGTACTGGGGTCCTGGTGCAAGTCAATAAACAATACCCTGGAGTCAGAATAGAAATATTCACAAGTCCCATTTCCCTGATGAGCGTCGGTATCCAGGATTAGAACTCTTTTTATTCCGTGCCTTTCCATTAAATATTTAGCCGCAAAGGCGTTATCGTTGTAAATGCAGAATCCTTCGCCGTAGCCCGGCCTGGCATGATGCATATTACCACCAATGCAAACCACCTTTTTATATTTACCGGACTGGGTCAGGTCAACCGCCATCTTCGCCTGGCCAATCATCAACCGTGCTGCCTCCTCTAGCTTTCCCGGCTTACCTCTGGGAATGTTATCTCCTGAATAATATTGGGAGAAATTTCCAGGGTGTCTTAAACCTAAATTAGCAGCCTTGAAATAATCTCTGGTGAAGTCAATGTAATCCCTATTACAAATCAGGAGCAAATCTTCGTCTGTGGCCTGGTCAGCTTCTAAGATTCTATAATTATCATCCTGAGCTAAATTTTCCTTAAGAAACGTGGGGAATATCTCATACCGGTCACCTCGGAAGGGGTGACCCGGGCCAAAATCGTACTCCTTAAGTTCCTCTCTATATAAAATCGCTATTGCCATCTTACCATTCTCTAAGCAACGGAAAGGAAGCGGGAGATTATTTGAGCCAGGTCTTCGATATCCTTCTGGTAGACAAACTCGTTCTTGCCATGGATATTGCATTCCTCTCTAATGACTCCCAGCGCGAATTCTCTACCTCCCCATTCAGAAGTAGCAATGGAAGGCAGGTCCCCAGAAATCATCTCGCCAAACTTGCCACTCTGACCAGTGACTTCCTTAATTATCTCAGCTAATTCGTCCACAACTGGGTCCTGGCAAGGAGGAACAGTAGGAATCCTATGAATTCTCGCAATTTCCCACTCTACCCCTTTGACAGAAGAGAGAGTATCCATCAATTCCCTTTCCGCCTCCTCCAGATTTTCTTCCGGAATCAGTCTTCTATCCACAGAAATCAAACATTGGTCAGGAATAATATTGGTCTCAAGCCCTCCTTCAATTTTATTGATATTTAACCTTGGTTCCATTTTGCCAAGTCCCACGCGGGGATGGACATCAATGGTTGACCTTCTTCGAGTTACCTTGCTTTTAAGGCCCAGAAGGGCCTCCATCACAAGATTTGCTTTTTCCACAGCATTTTCCCCCAAGTGGGATAGCCCCGAATGGACTGATTTCCCCTTCACCTTGATATCCACCTGCAACACTCCAAGGTTGGCTATCCCCACATAGCCGAAGCTGGAATCAAGACTGAAAACATAAGCTCCTGAAACAGGTTGCAGGAATTGAGCTAGATAGCGGATTTGACTGGCCTGGTTTGTCTCTTCATCGGTGGTAATCATTACCGAAGTATCGTACCTCAAAGGGTTTCCTTTGACCGCCTCTAGACCAAGAAGCAAGGCGGCAACCGCCCCTTTCATATCGGCTGCCCCCCGACCATATATTTTCCCGTTTTCTACCTTGGGGTTGAAAGCATCCCATCCTTCAGCCGGCACTACATCTACATGGGAATAAAAAATCAAGCGGGGTTTTTCCAATCCTCTGCGATGGCACAGAAGATTAACTCTTCCTGGCATTCCCTCAGCATGCTCTTCGGGAATATGAATCTTCTGGGTTTCGAAGCCTACCTTTTCAAACAACGGCCGAAGATAACCCACTACCTTTTCATAATTCCGGCCAGATGCATCGGAAGTATCAATCGAAATAATATCCTTTAGAATTCCGACATAGTCCATACCTCACCTCTTGCAACATAGTCACCCATCATACAAAACCGCTCCGCACAATAACTACCACTCATTTCTGCCCCCGGGTTCTTCGTCGCTGTCATCCTCTGAGCCTGCTGAACAATACCCTCTCCAATTCCTTCCCGTCGTCACAGCCCGGGGCACCAGCCCGGGGTGGCAAAACGAATAAGCGTAAGACTTCGTCATTACACTCACTTTATAATATAGTTTTGCAGATACAAAAGCTACTCTACCAAGTTTATACCGCAGCAATCCCTACTTCAATGGCATAGCAAAGAGAGCGAGGGAGGCAAAATAGGTAAGTCAATGGAAGTAGGGGAATTAGTGAAGCTATTCAATGATGTATCGGGGCTTGATGAGAACCAAGCCAAAGTTGCCATTTATTATGCTATGGCTACTAACCATCTCAGTAAGTTTGGTTGGTTCCCAGCTTTAGTCTTAGTCGGTGCCCTAAGCACGGGCGGTTCACCCCCACATGCGTGGGGAATACGCTAGACTATCCAAGCTTTACGATGCATTGGAAACAAGAAAGCTCGAGCTAGATGACCTGACACTCAGTTAGTACTGGCACTCTGGCTTCGTTGGCTTACTCGCTAAATGCGTTATAATAGCCGACGTGAGTAGCGATGCGAGCAGTCATCCGAGTAAAGGGGTCGTATTACTGGTTGCCACGATGGCTTCCTTTCTTTTCCCCTTCATGGGTTCTGCCGTGAATATTGCGCTTCCTTCTATCGGGAAGGAACTGTCACTGGATGCTGTCACGTTGGGCTGGGTTTCTACTGCGTACTTACTGGCCTCTGCCACTTTCCTTGTGCCCTTTGGCAGAATAGCAGACCTACATGGCAGAAAGAAAATCTTTACCTACGGCATAGTCATCTACACGATTTCATCTTTGCTTTCCGGCATTGCAAGCTCCGCCGCCATGCTCATCTCCTTTCGGATTTTACAGGGAATCGGCGCTGCCATGCTTGCCGGAACAGCAGTGGCAATCATCACCTCGGTATTCTCTGCTGATGAGAGAGGAAAGGCCCTCGGGATAAATGTCGCTGCGACCTATGCTGGCCTTTCCCTCGGACCGGTCGTGGGTGGAGTTCTCACTCAACATTTCGGCTGGAGGAGTATCTTCTTTATAAATGTGCCCGCAGGATTAGCGGTTATGGCCATCACTTCGTGGAAGCTGAAAGGAGAGTGGGCTGGAGCTAAGGGAGAGAAATTTGATGTTGTCGGCTCCGCAATCTATAGCCTTACGCTGGTAACACTAGTATATGGCTTCATCCTCTTGCCAGCGATGTCCGGTGTGTGGCTAATTGTAGTCGGTGTCGTAGCGCTTTCAGCATTCATCAGATGGGAAATGAAAGCGAGAAACCCAGTCCTGAATATGAACCTTTTCAGGAAGAACAGAACATTCACCTTTTCTAACCTGGCGGCGTTGATTAACTACAGCGCCACGTTTGCTGTAGCCTTCCTAATCAGTCTCTACTTGCAATACGTGAAAGGGCTTGAGCCACAGAGCGCTGGCTTCATTATGGTGGCCATGCCCGCTGTACAGGCTATTTTTTCCCCGTTTGCCGGCAGACTTTCAGATAGAATTGAACCGAGGGTAATTGCCTCTGCAGGGATGGCACTGACAACCGTTGGGCTTGCCCTGTTCACTTTGCTAGATGGGGAAACTCCCTTGGAGTTCATTATAGGCACTTTGATTCTCTTGGGTTTTGGCTTTGCCCTTTTTTCATCTCCCAATACAAATGCAGTTATGAGTTCTGCCTCAAAGAGGGACTACGGAGTAGCCTCAGCAATCTTGGCGACAATGCGACAGGTTGGAATGGTGTTTAGCATGGGGGTCGCTATGCTGATGTTCTCACTGTATATTGGTAAGGTCCAAATCACACCTGAACACTATTTGCTTTTCCTGCAAAGTATGAAAACATCATTCATCATTTTCGCCATTCTTTGTTTCGGTGGCATATTCGCATCGCTTGCCAGAGGCAAGATACGATAAGGATCTTCCACGACGTCTACCGCACAAACTGTTGAAACGCGTCCTTAGAGGACACAGGGGCGGATTAAACATCCTGGCTTTTTCTTTTCACTCTGAATACGCTATGTTCTTTCGGAGCCTAGCTTCATAGCCTTATCATTACTTTCGACGCCAAGGTAGATCCGCGGATGTTCCACCTAATTGCCTCACACTATTTCCTCCAACAGCCCTCTCAAAAGGTCCGAACCAAATGGCGCTGGCTCTGTTTGATGCATGTATCGTGCTTTCATTAGGGGCAAGAACTCAGCCAATTCGTGCTGATATTGAATTTGAAAAGGGTAATTTTGATGACGGACGGGGGGAGCTAAAATGACAGTTGACGATCCATTCCAGGCTAACGTCATAGCCGCTCAAATAGAAAGCTACCTGGATAACGACGAGATTAAGGTTGAGAACTTGAAGAAACTCAATGAGGAACTACTGAGCGCGCTTGACGGTCAAAGGATTTCGGGTAGTGTAACACCCCAAATCATTCTAGAGGCCGGCTGGGATAAGTCGGTAGAGATACTAGACTCTGGAAGCTATGTTCGCTATGACTTCTCCACAGCATCCAATTTACTGTAGATAGCAGCTAACCTGAAAGAAAGATATGGCTCGCCAGAGAGCTTATACGCCCAGGCCAGGAACAGCCAGGACCTGGGAAAGAGACTGCTTGAATTCAAGCACGTAGGCCCAACCACGGTGAGCATATTCCTGAGAGAATTGAAGGGGATATGGGAAAAAGCCAACCCGCAGCCTTCCTCGACTGCCGAACAAGTGGCCTCCAGGCTCACATTGGCCAGGGAAGAGCTGGAACTCCCTGGTGTAGAGTCCGCTTTAGTAAGGATAGGCCTGGAATTTTGCAAAGGAAAAAGATGCTCCGTTTGCCCAGTCAGGGAAGAATGTTCTGAACTACCATAGCTGGGGCAAAAAGCCAACCAGCCCCCGTCCCAGATAAGCCTCGACGAGACACCTAATCAGCCGTCCAGCCCAACAGGCAAGAACGAACTTCCATAGAGGATACTTGAACGAACCCGCAGCAATCCCCAGGAGATCGAAAATAAGAATCGGTAAAAGGGCAAAAACGAAAACAGCAATACTTCCATACTTCTTCAGCCAGCCTTCAGCCTTCTGGTACTTATTAAGATAATCACCAAGGATTGTCTTTCTTCCTAAATAGCCGACCAGGTAGCTGCTAAGCTCGCCGATGGTAGCTCCTGTAGCAGCTATTACGCCTACCCACAGGGGATTTAGAGTAGTCCCCGCTGCGATAACAACCGCTTCCCATGGAAGAGGGAACACTATGGTTACACAGGAAAGACTTATTAAGAAGATTCCCAGGTAACCGTAACGAAGCAATGTCTCCAAGGGCAGATAAGAGCGAGCCAGGAGAAAAAGCCCGAAGGAAAGAGCAAGTATCAGAACAAAGATTAGTATCTGGAACCACCTGCGGGTTATAAGTCTCTCTCGAAAGAACTGGACTCCGGACGCAAAGTTCATCTCGTCCAAACTATACCATAAGTCTATAAATAGAGATAAACCCTGCCTGTGGCAAGATGGCAGAGATGACGTAAGGCGCTAAACCTTGTCTCAGAAGGTCTTTGGGATAACTTCCCTACCAGTGAAGCCACTCATCTATTCTGTGCCAAGTTTCTCTATTTCATCCACCTTCAGCTTCCTGGCGATAGTACCTAGTTTTCTTTCCTTCCAAGCCTTCAAGACATTCAGGAGACCACTAGTATCACTCTGCTCGACATACTTAAATGACCATACGCCGCCCGAATGTGCCCCAGAGATTTCATTGAATATGTCTTGTAACTCCTCTAACATTCGCTTGCTATCGCCAAGCAGCACAGGTTTTCGTTGTGCCTGTTCCTTTGTGTCCCAGTGAGCGGCTCTTTTGTCACGATATTTTTTGATTCTTTTGAGAACTTCCTTGTGTGGCTTCAAACGCTCGCGCAGTGACCGAACATCAACCCCTGAAGCTAACGCCGGACTATTGTCCAGCATTCTGAAGACTCTATAGAAGCTAGGAGACCTAGGGTCATTACCGGCAACGTTTGAAACCTCAATGAAGAAGCGGTCGAGGTGAGCTTCTCTTGTAGGCTGGAAGAATCCTCTGTACTGGTTTATGAGGCCTACTATCTGTGCGGTGGGAAAGAGCTGTACCCAAATATCAAAATGGATGGAGGCAGCAAGAAGTCGCTGTCTTAACTGCTCGATAAGAGCCTCGAATTTTGCCACCTGCTCCTCGCCTATCGTATTCATGTTAGTCTTTCAGAGAGTTCATAAATAGTAAGCGCGCCGCCAAGGACTCCAATGCTCAACTGGCTAGTTAGCTGTTCCCAACCCAGCAATCCGGTCTCCACGGAAATAATGCCGGAAGTGGACAACTGTACACCATTTATCTTTGCATATACGGCTACTCTGCCTCATCCTTCAACTTCGATATGTAAATGGTGGCAGTCTCCTCAACTCTGCCGTACTTCATAACCCGGTCAATTAAGTCCTTCGTCCAGAGGCAACCTTCAACAACGTGTGTGAGCACTGTGGTATCAAGCTGAGAGGTCTCCTCCCATTTGCCCGCGTCTTTTATCACCTGGTCCAACTCCTGACGCTCTGGATCATTCTTGCCCGGAAACTTCAGCCTGTCACCAGATGCGACCCTCGCTTTGTAATCGCTGCCTTTTATGAGTTCGACTTCTTCTCTTCTGGCATACTCAATTATTGCCTCCCTTACCCTATCTATCTCATCTTGTACCCTCGTCTCCTCATTCCTGAGGGCTACATACTTATTCACAAGCACAACTCCTGGTTCGTCGAGATATTCGTTTACAGGAAGAGCTTCCACCTTAAAGAAATGCTTTCGCAGCGGGCACAAATCAGGATATTCGCACCAGTCGCACAAAGAAGATTCCCTTGGTGGAAAGTCCGTGGCCGCCTCTATTTCATCAATTAAATCCCTGATATCTTGAACCAAGCTTGAGATAGTTTCCGGGGTGCGATAAGATGCCAGTTCCCTATCAAAGGCAAGGTAGTGCCAGATAAGCCTGACGTCCTTGATATCCGGCCACTTTTTCTTAATGCCAATTTGATATAAGCCTAGCTGTCGGTCATTATCCACTTGTTCCTGACTGGGCAGATAAGCCGAGGTCTTGTAATCGTGAATTCCATAAACACCGCTTTTATCCCGCGACAGCCGGTCTATGTACCCCGTCATTCTGTACTTATTCTCATCGTCCAGTGCAAAATTAAGACCCATCTCAGTGCCCATGGTTATATCCGAGTCGAAGGGCGAATACCTTTCGTAGTAGGTCGTAATGAGCCTATCGCCTAAAGTCCTGTAATGCTCTTGTGTCAAGTCTTTCTTCATGATTACGATTGAGTCATGCCAGTTTTCCTGCCAGATTTTGTTGTAGTAAGCCAATAAGTCGCTCAAGCTATTTACCCTGGTAAGTCTCATGTCGTCGTAGCACTTCTTCAGGGTCTCGTGGACCCTGGTCCCCAAGAAGCCCTCGACACCTTCAACGTCTCGCTTAATCCTGTCCCAGTAGCGAAGCTTGTACCTCAGCGGGCATTCTTCATACGTACTTAGCTGCGAATGAGAGTAGATAGGCATGATGACTCCTCCTTAGCCTGCCTAAGACTAACACCCCTCCAACTTTTGTCTCAGCGCCTTCAAATTTACCGCATCCTCTTTGTTGTATTGTAACAGCAGAGTCAAGGCATCCTGGTCACCATCGTTCTGATACCGCCACCATAGCAGCACTGCCTCGTATCCACCAATGCCCTGTAGCTGTCTGTGAATTCCGAGTTGCCGCTCAACTGCTTTGAAGCCGCCGTACAGGTTATTCCTCCAGCAATCATACATCAAGTCGCGATGATAAAATCTAGCCTCAAGGTCTATCCCCAGCAAAGTATCAATGAAAGGAAGGTCAAATCGGCTGCCGTTATAGGTATAGATTATATTTACGCCTTCTAAGGCCTTAAGAAGGTTATCTCTGGTCGCCTGCTCACCTACCAACTGAATAAGGTTATCATCTTTACCATTACAACCATTACACAAATAGATGCCAATTACGGTTATATAGTCGTAAAACCGAGATAAGCCAGTGGTCTCTATATCAAGATATGCATCGGTCAATCGCCTCATGCCTTGCCCTTCCGAACTAAATGACAGTTTAGCATATACCAGCGACAGCTAGAATGTCACAAATTGCTACTTCCTCTTATATACATTCACCATTGCCCGAGCTGTTCGGGCTACTTGCTCAGGCTAATCCTTCAGATCCAGCAGCTCCACCTTCTCTCCCCAAAACTAAACAAGAAACCCTGGAGTATCTTTCCCAAACAATCTGCACAAAAATCTAGCTCTGGAGAGGAGCAAACGTGTCCTTTCACTTCAGTCAGGTTGAATTTCAGCAGCTCTGCCTTTCTACTCTCAGGACAGCTTAAAGAGCTGCAGCTCTCTATCCTCACATTTCCTTCGCCTCGCAGCAAGGCTACTACAACTTCCTAAAAGCTGCGGTTTCTTAAACTGTAGAGAGAAAAGTCGGGGTAACCATCGCGTTAATCCTTCCTCATCCGAAGTACAGCATCACAACCTCTGATTTATATTCCATTTTCGTTAGCTATCATATTCGTTGCCGCCTTCCCCTATTTGTGGCAGTTAAATATATTAACATGTCTTGTACGTTGGCACTGAGAGTATATTCCCCAAGATTAATTGGGATATTCTACAAACCGCTTCGATTCTGCATTGTCTCGAACTCCCAGCGAACAGTCCGCAACTTTATTATGCACGACCTGAGTTAGCGCAGGTTCTTGTCATTCGGACTCAGGCCACATATCTCGTCACCAGCATTAATAGACAAAGGGCCACCACTATCATTGTGGCCGGGAAGGCATATTTCAGGAATCTCCCCCAGCTCACCCGGTAGCCTGACTTCTCGGC
>JAFGBN010000012.1 GCA_016933195.1 Dehalococcoidia bacterium
ACTGACTATTTTACTCGTCGCACTTTGAGTACATAGCAATTACGGCAGCTTTACCGTCTTTTTTCGCTACAGCTTCTTTTTCCAGCTGGCGGTATACCAGGTCCTGCAAAGAAAGCGAGCTGAGTACTCCGGCCGCCACCCGCTTTACCTCTGCCCAGACATCGTGCGCGGCGCAGTAATGCGTCCGCGGATACAGCTCGGGCAGATCAACACAGTTTACAGGGGCTATGGAACCGTCAAGCCCTTCGACGATATCAATTATCTTAATTGACTGCGGAGGCCTGGCAAGCACAAATCCCCCACCAGTACCACGGACACTTCTTACCAAACCTGCCATTTTCAATGCGTACAACAACTGCTCTAGGTAGCGAGGCGATATCTTCTGTTTTTGAGCGATATCCTTGACCATGACTTTACCTTTGCCATAGCTTAAAGCCAGATCCAGCATAGCCCTGGTACCATATCTAGCCCGCGTTGATATTTTCATACTTTACTACTATACATTACTAATATTATGTTATTGATAATATTTATAATATAACCATTTTCATATCTAAAAGTCAAAGGGTGGATAAGGAATATCGGAACCTCAAGCAGAGTTGCTATTGTCTTCTGTGCTGGGGATTACGCACACGCTCCAGATACCGGAGCCAGCAAACACAGAATCACTGTTACCAGCTATGACTTAGGCTTGACTGTAATAACCCCTACCTGCAAGTCAATTGGCGTAATCTGGCACCCTGCCTATTTTACTGCCGGACTAAGAACACGACCGACAAATATTATGCTATCAGTCGCTATATCACGGATGAAGAAAATGAAAGGCCGATCAATCGTAACAGCCACCGGCTCCGGAGGCAGTGCGGTCTGTCCCACGATTACTGCCGTAGCCGCTGCCGCCTCAGTCCCGGCTTCATCTACAGAGACAAAGGCCTTGTGTACTACGTCCTGAATAAACAGGTCCCTCGTACCATTCATACCGGAAAGGTCAGCTTCAGCCGT
Organism: Dehalococcoidia bacterium; assembly: GCA_016933195.1. Taxonomy (GTDB): domain Bacteria; phylum Chloroflexota; class Dehalococcoidia; order GIF9; family AB-539-J10; genus JAFGBN01. Next base: position 1,003 of record JAFGBN010000012.1, read on the forward strand.
AAAAGCTACTTCCATGCCTAGCGTTTTAAGGGCTTCCTTGAGACCGAAACTGGATTCATACTCAAATTTGGGCATGGTGAGAGCAACTTGATTCGTTTCCAGCTTATCGAGGATTGCCTTGACGAATTCTGCATCCAGCTTTTCCTCGAAAGCTCTGTACTGTCCAGGTTTTGGCAGCAAAATAACCATGGAGAGTTCTCGCCCATCATAAGGCAGCTCAACCGCCTGGTAACTCTCAGCTTCCATATAACGGAATGATTCAGTTTGCTTCATCATGGGTACAGTAACGTCATTGTTGCTAAGCAGGTGGAACAATCCGTCAGAGGTGGCATCCTCATTAAAAGGGTATTGCCAGGCTGCATTAAAGTAGATGGCATTTGTTAAGACGAGCCTTGTTAGCTCATTAATAACCCCCTCTGAAATCAAATCCTTGATCTTCTCCTCAGTCTGGTCACTTACCCATGCATTAATAGTTAATCTTGATTGCTCCGTCTCATTAATAAAGTCCACTATCCTCAACCCTGCTCCATAATTTTGCGCCAAGACATCCAGAAACTCCTCAAGAAATGTATAATCCTTCTGCCCCCAGATAGCATTAACCACACGCAACCGGAAGCCCTCGTCATCCTTACCTTTCGCACCAGCACCGCGCTGCTTGAGTTGAAGGTCAAGGCTGTTAAATGCCGGATGCAAGCGATCCTGTGAAAGGGTAAAATGCAGAGCCTTAGCCATATCTAGTTCAGTCTCACCACGAGCGCCAGCATAAGTCATAGCCAGCGCCTCGGATATACTGTACGGTGAGTAAAACAGGTTAGATTCCTCCTGTCGTAGTACTTGATATAGACTAAAGGCAAAGGCGTTATTGCCCTCAACTAGTTTTGCCAGGTCAATCTTATCTAATGCTGGCGAGGTATCTCGTGGCTTATCAGACTGGAGTACTTGACCTGATGCTGTCTGACCACAGGCCACAAGACCCGACAATATAATTACCATCAATGCAGACACAAGTATTTTTTTCATTTTTACTACCTCCGTTTGATAAATTAAGTAGGTACACCCTCGCCGCTATTTAACAACTAACGTTAGCGCGAATGTCCACTCGTCCTTTTCACCGTTCTCCCATGGTCTACTATATTCGAATATTAAGTTAGATGTGCCGCTATCCAAGGTTTTAAAGCTCCATACGTCTTTGCCTGAGGCTCCCACCACTCCTGTATCTTGAGGAGAAATAAAGTTATGTTCAGTTTGATATATCAGCTCTTCATCTGAGATTTTTACCTCCTCCCACTGGAATCCGGTAGTCGGGTTTGAGGCTAGGCTGACGGTCAGCGATCCAGGGTGATTGATTTCTAGCTCTTTGGTGATATGTTGCTGACTCATGAATTCGTCGTAGGATATCTCTATGAGTGCTACATAAGAGGCAACTTCCGTAAAGACTATTTTAGCAGCAGAGACCTGCGCCGGGTAAGACTCCATGACAGGACTGGAAAACCATATTTCCACCTTTTGACCTGCATTAAAACTGCTAAAAACTGCTTTCTGCTGTTTTCCCTCAGCCTGCCTGAATATTTCAGTCTGGTCGGTAACTGTAACCATAAACTTATCTGAGGTCTTATCATCAGGTGAATTGACGAGGATCATACCTGGTGTTTCACCTTGAGACTGTTGTGCGCTATCGATCCATCCAACCAGATCAGATCCTGCATTGGTATTGGCGGCTGAGCAAGCACCCGCAACCAGCAGGGTCGTGATCATTCCTGCTATGACAATCAATTTGGTTTTCATTGCTACTCTCTCTCCTTTATTTTTTATTTTCGAGATGTTTCACCTATTTATACGATGTGAATGAAGAAGTATTACATGGGCTTTGCCAAATTAGCCCCTTCTGCATAGCTATGTCCTGCCTAGAACAAACCAGATTGATTATATTTGATCATACGTGTAATACTTATAAAGCTGCCTCGTATATTCTAATAGGCAGCCTGAAAGAACCAGGATGCAAGTGACAAAACAGATATCAACTCAGGAGGTATTTGCAAAACTCTACGACGAGTTCATGCCGAAGGTATTCCGATATATTCATTACAAGGTGAATGATAAACAAATAACGGAGGATTTGACTTCAGCAATATTTGAGAAGGCACTGGTAAGTTTTGATAGGTACAGCAGCGATAAGGCGGCTTTTTCGACCTGGATATTCTCAATAGCCCGCAACACGTTGATCGACCATTACCGGACTAACAAAACGAGACAGCAGGTATCGCTGGATGAAGCCGATGAAATGCCATCGCGAGAGCCATCTCCTCAAGAGGAGGCAGAGAAAAAGGCCGAGCAGGAATACCTGCGAAGATGTCTGTCAAAACTTCCTGAAGACGACCAAGAAATCATCCGGCTCAAGTTTGCCGCTGAGTTCAACAATCGACAGATTGCCAAAATGCTGGGATTATCAGAGTCGAATATAGGAGTAAGACTCTATCGAGCAGTAAAGAAATTGAGAGAGGATTTCTATGAGTCCAGAAATGGATGAGAAAGGCAGAAAAGAGATAGAGTTTTCCCAGGACATCGACCTCATTATCTCCGGCAAAGAAGCTAAAATCGATGAGGCGATGGATGAAGATTATCGCTCTAACATCGATTTTGCTGAGAAAATAGTCGGGTGTCATGGAGAGCCGCTTCCCTCCTTTCAAGAGGGACTTAAGAAACGCTTGCTTTCGAAACTTGCTGAGCAAGAAACGGCCGAAGCCCGGCAGCGTTTGGAGGCCCCATCATTTTGGGGTTGGCTAAGGAATTTAGTCCCGCAAAGCTCTGCCTGGCGAACTGCGGCAGTAACATTCACGGTAGCTGTTCTGGCTCTTGTGGTAGTATGGAGAATTGGCTTGTTTTACCCAAGCCAGGAGCAAATTCTACCAGCTGCACTCGGGCCGACCGTATCAGTCGAAGGCCGGGCAGTTTCCCCAAAGACAGACTATACCATAGGTGAAGAGATAGATATACAATTCTCCTTCAAGAACATTACTGATGAGACACTGACATTCCCCTTTCCTCCTGAAATCAGGATAGAAAACTCCAGTGTTGAGACCGTTCGGAATTTTAGCGGCGGGCAGGATACCAGAGTATTAACTTTAGGAGAAACCGAGCTATACGATTTGACTTGGGACCAGAAGGATAATGACGGAAAGCAAGTGCCTCCTGGAGACTATCAAGTTATAATGCCGAATGTTCAGCTTGGAGAAGGTAGAGGCGTGGTCAGCATGGTTGAGTCTCCTATCCTGGCAATCTCACTTAATCCCTGAGCAGGATGCACAATAGGTCGTATTTGGGAGTTTTAATCTGCATAGGCAGACGCCAACAAAATGAGTTTTTGTGCAAACAGCGCTAAGTTGAATTACTTTTTGAGAAACTGAGGCAGATGGCAAAACCTGAATGAGTGTAATTGAACCTGCTTAAGTTAAAATGGTATTATGCCTCTGCTATGATCAGAAAGCTCTCTGGTAAAGATGCTCCCGCTATTTACCATATCATAAATCAAGCCGCTGTCGCTTATAAGAGTGCCATACCGGCTGACTGCTATCATGAGCCGTATATGCCGGAGAAAGAGCTTCGCCACGAGATGAAGAATATGACCTTCTTTGGCTGGGAGGAGGCAGCTAATTTAGTGGGCGTAATAGGTTACCAACCCGTTAAAGATATGACTCTTATCAGGCACGCCTATGTGCTGCCTGATTATCAGAGAACTGGTATCGGGACCAGGCTTCTTGACCACATTAGGCAAATGAGCAAGACCAAGTGCTTGCTGGTAGGCACCTGGGCAGATGCTACCTGGGCAATTAACTTCTACCAAAAGCACGGATTTAAGCTATTGACTGATAAAGATAAGCTCTTGAACATTTACTGGGATATTCCACAGCGCCAGGCAGAGACATCAGTAGTTCTTGGTATCAATATATAGCGCTTTTAATCCCGCCATCTGCTCCATACCTAGGTGCCGGCTTGCCTGTCTCCTAAAACATCAACAAGGATAAGGCTGGGCCCTGCGTGCGTACCGATAACAGGGCTTGCACGTGAGAGGTAAATAGGTACTTGAGGATACTTTGAATGCAGACGCTGAATCAATCTGTTGGCCTCATCTAAATCAGCTGCATATTCTACAGCTAGCCCTTCAACATTGCCAAAGCTTGCCGCAAAGTTGTACAGGTGGTCTATCGCCCTAGCCCTGGAACGTTCCCTGGCATAGGGATGCACCTCACCATCCTTCATACCAATGACAGGGTTTACTTTGAGCAATGAACCAAGAAAGGCTTGTGCTTTGCCGATGCGACCACCGCGTTCCAGATATTCAAGGGAATCAAAGGCAGCACGCATATCTACCCTGCCGATGGTTTGGCGGGCTACATCCAGCACCTCCTCAAGGCTGGCTCCAGCCTGTGCTGCCCTGGCGGCAGCAATTGCTATGAAGCCCTGCGCCATAACCGCCCATTGTGAGTCTAAGACTTCAACACGACATTGTCTCTTCATCAAACCAACAGCCTGTAAAGCCACCTGGTAGGTGCCGCTGAGCTTGGAACTCAAAGTGATCACCACAATCCCGTTTGCTTTTTCAGCAAGTTTATCGTATGTATTTGCAAAATCTGCTGGCGTTGCCACGGAAGTCTGGGGCAATACCCTGCTGGTCTTCAGCTTCCCGTAGAACTCATCGGGGTTTAGGTCAAGGCCATCACGGTAGACATCGACGCCAAAGCGGACAACGAGCGGCACCTTCGTAATCCCGAACTCCTCAGCCACCTGAGGGGGCAGATCGGCAACACTATCAACGACAATAGCTATACCAGGCATGGATGATCTCCTTTCCTCAGCCAAATAACCCAGATATCATCTTATAATGGCACAGGACTAGAATATTTGAATTGCCTATGAATATAATATGGCTTGCCCAGAAACCACACTGAGAAAAACACCAACCCACGGCAGACCACCTAGACAAAATGAGCAACCAGCCTAGTTAGAACATTACTTCCAATCACTCAGTTCGGCTTTTGCTAGTATGCTTCCAAGTGTCACTAACCATAGCGCTAGGGCAATCGACACACCTAAAATCCACCAGCTTAATGTCCCATGCTCGATATTCTCAACAACCATTCCGGACAGTAAATAGAGAAGGCCGATCCCGGCCGCCGCCAGCAAAGAGTGTGCCACTACACGCCATCCTTTACGTGTTAGAAGCTTGTCTATTATCATCGCCCCAT
>JAFGBN010000093.1 GCA_016933195.1 Dehalococcoidia bacterium
ACTTCAACCAAGGGCTATACAGACGAGCCGTAAGTTCGTCGAATCCACTCCTGCTAGCGCGCTCCTACGCGCCTGCCGTCAATATTAACATATCGCGTCGCCTGGGATTTTCAGGAAAGCTGTGAAATTCGGTGTGGCTTATCTCAGGATGGTGAATACTAAGTTGTCTTAGCACCCATAATACAATATGGCTTTCTGTTAAGTTAGCATCTATAGCCATGAGGCCTTTGCTGGGGACATCAGGCTTTAAAGATAGTGAATGCTTTAGTTATTTGAGGCTTTCAATTTGTGGTATTACCCAAGCAATATCCAATTCCTCTAATTTTTCAGGGGTAGGTATTCCGGTTTCCTCATCCCAGCCCATGAGGACATAATAATAGTGCTTGGCCTTGTCTAGCTGGTTAGGGTCGATAGAGCTGTCAATTAGAGCTCCATTGGTTTTGGCCTGAAAAAAACGCTTGGGTATCCTATCATCGGCAGCGGTAAATCCTTCCCTCATGTTAAATACCCTGGCTAGAGTCAGCGTTCTTTCAGCCATTTTCAGTATTTCAACCACACCAGTCTTCCACCCAGTAACTGCCGAGAGGATTTCAGCAATCTGCTCATAGTCATAAGGCAAGAATTGGCAAAGCACCAAAGAGTCACGGATAATCCGATTCTGCTGAGTATACCGGAATAAGGATACCTTGCGTGGGCTAAACTCTTGACCAGGGATCGGTTCAAGTATTCCCAGAGGTCTTACTCCATCCAATTCCTGCCCTTCTATCGAAAATAAGTCATCATGCAAGTTACAAGCGTGGTCAGCTCCGTGGGGATTGACAGCAAAGCCTAATCCCAGCCCTGCTTTTAGTCGTGGCTCATGCATTCCTGCCTCTAATCCTTTGACTTGAATAGCGAGGTCTTCCGCACCTCTGCCGATTTTCCGAGCTGCTCGAGCCGTTCCATTAGCTAGCAGGTCCCCGATACCCTCGCGCCTAGCGATCAAATCGATAATTTTGAGCATCGCTTCAGCATTACCAAATCTTAATTCGATACCACCTGTATCTTGGACAGTCAGTAGCCTGTTCTCAAAGCACTCCATAGCAAAGGCAATAGCACTGCCTACAGAAATTGTGTCCAACGAGTAGGCACTACAAAGCTCGTTACCTTTGGCGATAGCTTTGAGATTGCCTATGCCGCAGTCAGAACCTAGTGCCGCTAGAGTCTCATATTCGGGACCACCATAGTCAGAGTCGACAGGAAAAGGTTCCTCAAACTTAACTACCTTTTTGCAACGGACGGGACACGCAAAGCAACCTTCCATCTTCGTTCTAATGGTATCCTTTATTGCTTGAGCACTTATCATTTTCACCTCAGGGAATATTCCATCACGAAAATTTCGAATCGGGAGATTCCCTTTAGCCTCATAATATTCCATAGCAGCACCTGTACCAAGGCTATGAAATCCCTCCACCAGTTGCATATTGGCTAGAACCCATTTACGGAACTCTTTCAATCGTTCAGCTTCGGCTACCCAAGGCGCCTTGTGGCCTCTAACAGCAATAGCCTTAAGGTTTTTTGAACCCATTACTGCCCCCATGCCACCCCTGCCAGCGAAGTTTCTCAGGTCATTCACAATGCAAGCGTAGCTGACCAGATTTTCTCCCCCGAGTCCTATTGTCGCCACTCGTGTCAGACTATCGCCTAACTCGGCTCTTATGACATGCTGTGTTTCCTTCGTGGTCTTTCCCCAAAGGTGACTGCCATCCTCTATACTCGCTTCTCCATCATGAATCCGTAGATACACTGGTCGTTTGGCCTTTCCCTCGATAATAATGGCGTCGTAGCCAGCCCGTTTAAGTTCAGCACCCCAAAACCCTCCAACTTCTGACTTGCCAAACCCACCGGTCAAGGGAGATTTAGAACCGATGCAGTTGCGACCACTTCCTGGCAATTGAACTCCCGTTACTGGGCCTAAGGCAAATATTAGTTTATTTTCTGGGCTTAAGGGATCAATCTCATGTCTTAACTCTCTCAGAAGATAATAGGAAATAAACCCAGCACCTCCCAAGTATCTTCGGCAGAATAGCTCATCAAGTGGTTCTACTGAGACGCTATTATCCGATAGATTTGCCCGTAGGATTTTGCTATTGTATCCAGCTGCCATTCAACACCTCGGAGAGTTATCAAATTCCAGTATACAAGAACTACCTGAAAGCTGAGGCTCACCAGTCAGAGTATAGCTTATCATATTGGCTGACATATACACTAGCGAAATTAGTTCACGTAAACCTTACGCTCTTATTCTTACCACGGAGCTTTCATTAAGTTGAGGTAGCTCTAAATTAACCAATATGACGTTCTGTATGCTGTGCTGAATTATGTCACACAATCCTGATTTTGTTCACTCTGCAAGCTCAGCTTCCTTCTGTCTTGTTCTAATATGAGTGTTAGCGTAAAATGGAGCCCACAGAGGAGTTAGTGCGGAGCAAACTCCTGAAAGAGACGACCATGTCACTCATACCAGTCTTTAAGATAGGTGTCTGGAATGTCTGGATTATCATGCTGTATTCCATACTGGCTACGTTTATTCCTAGTCTGATTCTCAATAAAGAAAATCTCAAAGTTGAAGGGTCAAAGAGTCAGACCGAGAAGAAGCTCCGTCCTCCGTGGTTTATACTTTATGTTCTCTTCTTTGTATACAGTGTTTTTTTACCGTTTAAGGTCGGGACGGTCTGGTTTTATGTCGGTCTGCCTGTCACTCTAGTCGGATTAATTTTAAGCATGATAGCAGCAGTGAATTTCGCTGCTACCCCCCTTCGCTATAAATGTGTAACCAAAGGGCTGTACCGCTACTCCAGACATCCGATGTACGTCACGATGTTCTTGCTGCTTATTGGTGTGGGTATAGCCTCGGCTTCATGGGTTCCTATACTATTTGCCATCATATCGATGATATTGTGGGTTTCCCTTTCAATTTCAGAAGAAGAGTTTTGTCTTGAGAAATATGGCGATGAATATCGTGAATATATGAATAGCACTCCAAGGTGGACCGGAATACCAAAATCTCATTGAAATAATCAACTCCAGCAAACAAAACTCGGGATTGTGCAGTAGTGTTTTTAGCCCGCCCTTAACAAATACTCAGATCGTGCAATCTGCCTAGGTTGCTAGTCTTAGTGATGCTTCAACATTGTACTTTCTTCGGTATAAAATATCCCCTATATGAGCACAAAGAAGCCGATAAAGCTAAATACGGTATATTGGGGCCTTCTTCTTTTTGTGGTCGCTCACGTACTCATCTTTGTTGTTGCTACCCGTATAGATCCATTCCTGGATGAAAAGAATATATATGTACCGAGTCAGCCCCCCCAGACTATATCTTGGTGGCCTGGGGAAGTGACATTGCCCTCTGGGGAGGTTAGCGAAGTACCAGCCCATTCGTCGTTAGGACCAGTTTTAATCTATATTCTTGCGGCAGCGGCCGTGCTTGGACTCACGCTCTCCCTGATTCCGCTTACAGCTTTAAAGTTTGTTCTTAGGCTCTTGTTTGCCCTTCTATTTAGTTGGGGCGTATTCATCGCAACTGTCTTCTACTTTCCACTTCCACTAGCTGTCTCCATCGCTGTCGTGTTTGGAACATTTTGGTTCTTGATACCACTTGTGTGGTTACATGACCTGGTATTGATTCTGGCGGTTAGTAGTCTCGGAGCAGTTTTCGGTCGCTTTATTACGCCGTGGACCGCGATGGCTATTATTTTGGCACTCGCCATCTATGACTTGCTGGCGGTCCGTTTCAGATTTATGCTTTGGATGGCAGACAGGCTATCGCAAATAAATGCCTTGCCTGCAATAATCATTCCCAAGAACTATTCTGAGTGGAGCTCGAACTTGAAAAAACACGGAGAGAAGGTAATAGAGATGAATCCCGCCGATAGGGAATACTCCATACTGGGCGCTGGCGACATTGCCTTCCCTTGCCTGCTTACAGCCTCCGTTTATTTTGCCCAGGGCCTAGCTCCCGCGGCTATCATTGCAGCACTCGGATTACTGGGATTGGTTAGCGTCTATGCGATTCAAGCGATATTTTTAAAGGGGAAGCCAATAGCGGCTCTGCCACCTATCGCTGCCTTTACATTGGTTGGATTATTGATTATCTCGTGACACAACAGTATAGCGTTTCGTTAAGCAAGGTTTGGGCCACGTATATTGCATTAGTAAGCAATCGGATATAGAATCTATTCAGTTAAGCCACCGACGGCATAGCAAGTGCGTCAATCCGGGCTAGCAGGAGAGAAATGGGTAAAATCATCGCCGTAGCCCAGCACAAGGGCGGCACAGGGAAGACCACGACATGCATTAACTTGGGGGCAACTCTCTGCGATATGGGCAAGACCGTTCTGGTTGTTGACCTTGACCCGCAGGCCTCCCTGACGGTCAGCCTGGGTATCAATCCTTTGCAGGTCAAGAAATCTATCCATCAGGTCTTAGTCGACCCCAGCGTGGATATGAAGGGCGCAATATTAAGGAGACCAACTCTCAGCTTTTTCGTGGTTCCATCTGACCTGGACCTGGCTATGGCAGAATCAGATCTGGTGGGAAAGATAGGGCGCGAGAAAATCCTCCATAAAAAGCTGGCTCCCCTAAAGGAAGATTTTGATTATATCTTCATTGATTGCCCGCCTACGCTGGGCATCCTCGTTGTCAATGCACTCGCAGCTGCTGATAGTGTCCTCATACCCATCCAGTGCGAGCCCCTCACTTTTTATGGCGTGAAGCATCTCCTACAGATAATTAACCTTGTTAAGGAAGAGGTGAACCCCGCTCTTAAGATAGAAGGTGTGCTTAGAACTATGTATGATAGGAGGACAAAACTAAGCAGGGAGGTCTCCGACAGTATCAAGCAGACATTTGGGGCCCTTGTCTTTTCCACGATCATATATCGACATGTAAAGTTTGCTGAGGGACCGGTCCATGAAATACCGATAAATTTCTACGCCTCAAGGTCAGATGGAGCTGACGAATACCGGAATCTGGCGAAGGAGCTTCTTACCCATGAAACCCGGGCCTGACCGAAGCGTTGCTAAGATGGATGTGCTCAAAGATATCAGGGGGCTGTTATCCGCAACACAAGAGCGGGAGGACTCAGCTGGAGCTCGGCTAAGAGACGAAGGAGGCCTAAAGGCTGAGACAGCAAGACTTGAGGAGCAGCTTGGATTTTATAAGGAGATGGTTCAAAGGCAGCAGGATGAGTTACATAGGTTAGAAAGCGAGAACAAAGAATTTGCCGCCAAGTTGAATATGCTTCGCTCCGATGAGGACAAGCCCGTGTCCCCCGGAGCTAAGGAATTAGGCGAGGAAGTTGCCCAGCTTGAGGCAAGGAAAGCCGAACTATCTTCAGCCCTGTCTCAAATTGATGGCTTACTTCAGCTCAAGGTCAAAGAATTATTGAAGCGAATAGCCAGGCTTTATCAGGAGGCCGGCCAGAGCGAGATAGCCATAGAATTTAGAAGGGCAGGCGACGAACTGGAAAATGTTGAGAGTTACGCCTACTTTCTGAGAGCGCTACTTGGGCAATAACGAGTACTCTTGGCACAGCTAACCTTGGGGTCGGATGTCAATAGTGGACACGAAACCTGTCATGCTGCCACCAGCCCGGCATAGTATTTCCGTGCATAAGCTACGGGTGATAAGAATCCCAGTTTAGCCTGCCGCCGCTGCCTGTTGTAAAATATCTCAATGTACTCTGCGATATCCTCCAT
>JAFGBN010000094.1 GCA_016933195.1 Dehalococcoidia bacterium
AACTGGTCGGGGCGAGAGGATTTGAACCTCCGACCTCAGCGTCCCGAACGCTGCGCGCTACCAGGCTGCGCTACGCCCCGTTTGTCTAAGCCATTATAAAGTGATTTAATTATCAAGGCAAGATGAAGCAAAAGCCGTTCATGTTGGTATCATCTTGATAGAGTATGACTACTGAAAACTCTTGGATACCTCCTGTTGAGGTTGTCCTGAACAATGGAAGCATTTACTTTGTTGAGAATAGCAGGAGACGAAGAGCCCAGGAAGACATCGGGGCAGCTGAATCCTTGTAGTGTAGTATGAGATATTGCGTTCTGATAATTGATGGTGCAGCAGGGTGGCCTTTGGCTGACCATGATGGGAAAACTTGTTTGGAGCTGGCGTATAGTCCTAATTTGGATATTGTAGCAAGGGAAGGTATTGTAGGATTGGTTCGGACTATTCCGCCAGGGATGGAGCCGAGCAGTGCCTGCGCTTGCATGTCAATACTGGGTTATGACCCGACTATCCATTACCATGGGAGGGGTGCTATCGAAGCCAGGAGCATGGGTATTCCCATTAACCAGGGAGAAGTCGTTTTTCGCTGCAATTTGGTTGCGGTTCGCGGTGGGAAAATGTGGAGCTATAGCTCTGGCCACATTAGTACCGGTGAGGCTCGAGAGCTTATTGTTGCTCTAGATGAGAGCCTTGGCAATGACAAAGTGCACTTTTACCCTGGCGTGAGCTACAGGCACATATGTAAGATAAAGGGGCGGGAGGATACCCTTTTGTCTAATTGTACTCCCCCACATGATATCCCTGGCAAGCCTATTGGTGACTTTCTTCCCGACGGTCCCGGGAGTGACCTGTTGCGAGACCTTATGGCACGTTCTGAAGTTGTGCTTCGGAGTCATCCCGTAAATATAGAGCGCAGGTCTCGTGGTGATATTCCAGCTACAATGATTTGGCTTTTTTGGGCTAGTGGTGAAATACCCGATATGCCAGCTTTTGAGGAGGTTTATCGTCTGGGTGCTGCCATGACATCCGGAGTTGATATTATGCGGGGCTTGGCCAAAATGGTAGGAATGGAGATACTGGATATTCCTGGTGTGACCGAAGGGTTAGACAATGATTACGCCGCACAAGCGGCGGGAGCATTGGAAGCTCTCGAAGGATGTGATTTGGTGATTATTCATGTGGAGGCTCCGGATGAAGCTGGTCATGCTGGTTCCGTTAAGGACAAAATAGAGGCTATTCAGAGAGTAGACAAAGAGATTGTGAGCCAGCTCCGCACCTGGAAGAAAGATGCTCTCAGGGTATTAATCATGCCTGACCACCCCACGCCAATTGAGATTCAGACTCATGTTGGTGAACCAGTTCCTTTCATTTTGTGGGGGCCGGGATTCACGGCTAACGGGGCTATGAGATTCACTGAGGCAGAGGCGAAAAAGACAGATGTTTTCATTGGGGAAGGGTATAACATTATGAACAGGCTAGTGGAGATTTAGCATCTGACATTAAATAAGAGGGATTGATGAAAATTCTTAAGGATGCAGCTGAAAAGATAAGAGCATTTAACCACCTTCCTAAGGACAATCCCAGAGATTATCACCTTGTTCTGTTAACGAGAAAAGGAGAGAAATCACTTGTTGACAGACGTGGAAATGTCAGCGATGAACTCCTTTCGATGATTGATAAGGCACTAAGAGAGTATTTTATGATGAACAGGCGTAATAGGATGGCCAGCAAAGAAGAATTTGTGAATAAACTTAGGAATAAGCTAGCTAGCTATGAAGCGAGGAAGATTTTGGCAACATTAAGAGCTGCTACTATTGTCTCTCCTACCTTAGAGCCCTACAAGTCGGAGGCGGAGGAATTGTATGAGTTCCTCTCCAATCGTGAAGACGGTCTATCAGCGGATGGGAGTTATTTTTGTGTTGGCACAACAAAAGTAATGCACTGTCTTCTGCCAGAACTCTTCGTTATGCTTGACCAGAATGTTGGCAAAGCTGTCCTTGAATATTCTACTGGGCAATACAATAACTTCGCATCTTATTGGAAAGGCAAGAAGGTATGCAGGGATGAACTGCTGGAATGGCGGAAACTTTATGGCAGTACAAACAGCTTACTGAACTTGGACTATGAGCCAACGACGTTGACGAGAATCTTTGACAAATGCGCTTCTATTATGGCTATTAGGAGAGTAGAAAGCTAAGATAACGTTAATAAACGCAAATTAAGCACTCTGAGGTTAAAAGCTAAGTGGCACTGATAGTTCAGAAGTATGGTGGTAGCTCGGTGGCTGATGGCGAGCTAATTAAGAGTGTAGCTCGTCGTGTAGCTAAAGCTAAGGACGAGGGAAACCAGGTGATAGTAGTTGTTTCAGCGATGGGAGATACCACCGATGAGTTGATTAAGTTGGCTCATCAGGTTAGTGAGCAACCAGGTGAGAGGGAACTTGATGTTTTGCTTTCCACCGGGGAGGTAATTTCCAGTACCCTTTTAGCCATGGCGCTGGAGAATTTGGGCTACGAGGCGGTTAGCCTTAGTGGCGCTCAAGCTGGTATACAGACCGATTCCAGCTACAGTCGAGCTCGAATTCGTCGTGTTGACCCTAAGAGAGTTGTTAATGAATTAAACAAGGGCAACATCGTCATCATAGCTGGATTTCAGGGTGTTACCGCTGATATGGATGTTACCACTCTAGGGAGGGGTGGCTCTGACACTACAGCGGTTGCCTTGGCTGTTGCCTTAAATGCCAGGATGTGCCAGATTTATACTGATGTGGAAGGTGTTTATGCTGCTGATCCGAGGCTTGTTCCCGAGGCAGGTAAATTGAAGGAAGTTGGCTACGAGGAGATGCTGGAGCTAGCTAGCTATGGAGTCAAGGTGATGCATCCCAGAGCCGTAGAGCTAGCTGAGTTATATAATATACCTATATTAGTGGCTTCTAGCTTTAGCGATAGCCCAGGAACTATCATTTGTAAGGAGGCATCTATGGAAGTGAGAAATAAGGTTAGGGGCATTGCTCACGATACTAATGTAGCTAAGATTACTGTCGTTGGTGTTCCCGACCACCCTGGTATTGCTGCAGCAATCTTTGAGCCTCTGACTAGAGCAAGTATAAGTGTGGATACCATTGTTCAGAATGCCAGCGTGGAGAATATTACTGACCTTACCTTCACGGTGGCTCGAGACGATTTGGTTAAGGCAATGTCTATTGTGGAACCTGTGATAAAATCCATTGGGGCAAAACGATGTGTTGCTGATTCTACATTGGCTAAGGTTAGCATTGTGGGGACTGGGATGCAAAATACCCCGGGCTATGCAGCCAAAATGTTTCGCACGCTTTTTAAGGAAGGCATTAACATTCAACTAATTACTACCTCGGAGATAAGGATAACCTGCATCATTTCTGAAGATAGAGTTAAGGATGCTACACAGGCTTTACATAGAGCCTTCGAGCTGGAAAAATTTGCTTAATCTTGCCGACTTGCTATCATAAGCCTACAGAATTTGTTGTTGGAGGACATATGGCGCATTATCGACAAGAGGATGAGGAAACTCGATTAAGGCGCAGGCTGAGCGAGAAGGCTGTCGATCTTGCTGTTCAAGGCAGGTGGGAAGAAGCTGAGATGGTGAATAGGAATATAATTGAAAGGTTTCCCTCCGACATTGAGGCTTATAATCGTCTGGGCAAAGCTTTGACAGAGTTGGGAGATTTTGCTCAGGCTAAGCAAGCCTACCTCAAGGTCTTGACACTTGCTCCCAGTAATGCTATTGCTAATAAGAATTTGGCCCGTCTGGCTAACTTGCCCGAGTTTATGGATGATAAGCATCGCAAGATTTTGTCTTCCAGAGCCCGGGTTCAGAAGGTTGCACCTGAGTTTTTTACCACTGAAATGGGCAAAAGTGGCATAACGAACCTTTGCAATTTGGTTTCAGGTGAGGTATTAGCCAAAATGGCTCTTGGTGATGAAGTGCAGTTGAGGGTAAAAGGACAACGCTTAATTGTGGAGAGTGTCTACGGGGAGTATTTGGGAGAGGTTGAGCCAAAACATGCGTTACGTCTTATCAGGTTAATGAAGAGCGGGAATGAATATGCTGCAGCCATTCTCAATGTACGTTTGCCTGATGAAGTGCATGTAGTCATTAAAGAAGTACGCCAACATCCTAGCCAGGTGGGACACATTGCCTTTCCTGTTCAAGTGGCAGAGCACCTTCGCTCTTATGCTAGAGAGAGCTTCCTTGGACGCAAGTTAGCTATTGATGGAGCTGAGGCGAAGGGAGAGTTTGAGAGCCCTGAGGAGGAAGCTGAATATTCTAGAAGTGAGGGAGAATCTTTACCGGAGGGTTTCTCTATATTTGATGATGCTGGTCGTGAAAGGGAACTCGAGGCGTGATGGAAACCGGGATAGTAAACCTTATTGATATCGAGAAGGAGATGAAAAGCTCCTATCTCGATTACGCTATGAGTGTCATAGTCTCCAGGGCGCTGCCTGATGCACGTGATGGCTTGAAGCCAGTGCAACGACGCGTTCTTTATGCTATGGATGGCTTGGGATTACATCATAATAGTCCGTATAAGAAGAGTGCCCGCATCGTTGGTGAGGTCATGGGGAAATATCACCCGCATGGGGATGCTCCGGTGTACGAAACCATGGTGCGCATAGCTCAGAATTTTTCCTTACGATATGTTTTGATTGATGGGCAAGGTAATTTTGGTAGCGTTGATGGTGATCCACCGGCAGCAATGAGATATACCGAAGCTCGCCTTGCTGAAATTGCTGAGGAGATGCTGCTCGATAGCGATAAAAACACCGTTGACTTTGTTCCCAATTTTGATGATTCTCTCAAAGAGCCTTCTGTATTGCCAGCGAGATTGCCTAATTTATTGGTTAATGGCTCTTCAGGCATAGCTGTTGGCATGGCAACTAATATACCACCGCATAACTTAGGAGAGATATGTGATGCCATTGTCTATCTAATTGATAACTCGCAAGCTACCACGAGTGAACTGATGCAGTTTGTTAAGGGTCCTGATTTCCCCACCGCAGGGATGATTTTGGGAAAGGAAGGGATAGAGAGCGCTTATGCTACAGGAAGGGGGAAGATTATACTTCGGGCTAAAGCCAGCGAAGTAGATGGAAAGGGGGGCAAGAAACAAATAGTCGTTACTGAGCTTCCCTACCAAGTAAATAAAGCGTCTTTGGTGGAGAGAATAGCTGGTTTGGTTAAAGGGAAAAGAATTTCAGGAATAGCTGAGGTGCGTGATGAGTCAGACAGGGAAGGCATGCGCCTTGTTATTGAGCTCAGGAAAGATGCACAACCTCAACGGGTACTTAATAACTTATATAAGTACACGCCAATGCAATCTGCCTTCTTCATAAATATGGTTGCCTTGGTTGATGGGCAACCTAAAATAATCAATCTTAAAGAGGCTCTAACCTGTTACATTGAATTTCGTTTTCAAGTCATTACCAAACGTTCTCAGTTTGAACTTGATAAAGCGAGAGATAGAGCTCATATCCTCGAAGGCCTCAGAATTGCTTTAAATAATCTGGAGCAAGTGATTAGGATTATCCGACAGTCTCAGACTGTAGAATCTGCTCGCGCCAATTTGATGACAACTTTATTGCTATCACAGATTCAAGCGCAAGCTATCCTTGATATGCCGCTTCGTAGATTGGCTAGGCTAGAGCAGGAGAAAATAGCTGAGGAATATACCACTGTGATAAAGAACGTTTCGTATCTAGAGGATTTGTTGGCTAATCCTAGAAAGGTATTCTCGCTCGTTGCACAGGACGCCGGAGAGCTTAAGTCAAAGTATGGCGATCCCCGCCGGACCTCGGTGGAGGAAGAGGAAATTACGGAATTTAGAAAAGAGGACCTTGTTCCTCACGGGGAAATGGTGGTTACTTTGACTAGCCAAGGATTTATTAAGAGAGTCCCAGTTAATACTTATCGACTACAGCACCGTGGTGGGAGAGGTGTAATGGGAATGATGACCCGTGAAGCCGATACGGTGAGGCATATTCAGGTAGCCGACTCACATGATAATCTGCTCTTCTTTACCAGCTCTAGTAAAGTTTATACTCTGAAGTGCTATGATATTCCCGAGGATTCATCCCGAACTACTAAAGGTATAGCCCTAGTCAATTTATTACCTATTGACCTGGAAGATGAAGTAACTGGGTTACTGGCCACGGCAGACTTTCCTTCAAATATGTTCTTGTTAATGGCGACTTTACGTGGAGTGATAAAAAAGACTTCTCTAGATAAGTTTGCCTCAATTAGGAAGAATGGTCTTATTGCTATGAGGCTCAGAGAGCATGATAAGCTAGTATCAGCCAGGGTAGTTGCTGATGAAGATGAGGTCATCTTGGTAACACAAGAAGGACAAGCTACTAGATTTAAGGTTAAAAACTTAAGAACCGCATCTCGAACTAGCGGCGGTGTTCGTGGCATTCGTCTCATTGATGATTGTGTTATAGGCATGGATGTTGTCTTTACTGATGCTTATGTGCTCTCAGTGACCCAAAATGGTTTTGGCAAGTTAACTCCGATAAGGAATTATCCTGTCCATAAATGGGGTGGCAGAGGGATTCGAGCTCATAGGGTCAGTGAGAAGACGGGCAAGGTAGCTATGTCTAGGCTTGTCTCTCTGCGAGGATACTTGGCTATGCTATCAGCAAAGGGCAATGTTGAGTGTATACCCATAGAACAGATTTCAGTTCAGGGAAGAAATAGTCATGGTGTACATCTGATGAGGTTAGATGAAGGGGATATCGTAGTTTCTTCTGCTAGTTGGGACTCCCAGATAATATAAAATATTCTGAGCAAAATTATCCATGGCTCCTTTTATACTTAATCTTAGTTAAGCTGTCACGTTGAACCCTTAGGATGAATTCCGTGAAGGGCTTCAGGGATTCTTCTTTTTGCTCAGATTGACATGTAGAATCTTAGGGTAAGAATATAGTGGATGGTCTTCGAGGCTGATGCTTATCGAACGATATTCTGTTATTGTTATGGTAGTTTCTCTTGTTCTTAATCTGGCGATATAGTGGTTCTTTCCTAGGCAGGCCAATTTAGTTGTAGATTTCTTGGCTAATACTAAGTGACAGCCATATCTAAGATAGTTATGCTGATTTCAGTTGTTATCGCCGTAATGATAATTCGCCAAAGTGTTGTGGCAATTTGGGCTTGATGTTACCTTTCTGCTAATATTTGGGCTAAGGAGGCAGCCATGATTGAATCACGGAGAAATTGGT
>JAFGBN010000095.1 GCA_016933195.1 Dehalococcoidia bacterium
GCCCGGACGAAGAAAGAATTGGTAGAAGTGAAGATGGAGCGGGACATATTAAAAAAAGCAGCCGCGTACTTTGCCAGGGAGTCGCTGGGAGTTCTGCCTATGGTTACCTTTGGTGGAGATAGGGGGATTCGAACCCCCAACCTCTGCGATGCGAACGCAGCGCTCTCCCAACTGAGCTATATCCCCCGCAGCTCGAATTCTAGCAAAGACCAAAAATTTAGGTCAATCTTCTTACTAGGCTCTGTGAAGTAAAAAATCTCCAGAGCCTTCGCAAGTTGCTCAACGTATCAGACAAAAGCCCTCATTTTAGGGCTATACTAAATATAATATTCTGTTACAGCTACTGCATTGAACCAATTCATCAGCCTTAACTCTTTGCCATTGGCTTGTGGGTAAAGTAATATGGCATCCTTGACATCTGCCTTGCTCAACCTTAGCTACCGCTTGTCCTCTCGTCAGTTTGATTTGTTCGTAAAGCCCCAAAACATCGGAGTTAATTTGTTGCGTTAGTGCTTGGCGACTTCCGCTAAGTTCAACAAGCTTAGCTTCGATTTCAGCTTTCTCTCGATTAAGCTTTTCTTGCCTCTGTTGCCATTCCTGTTTCAATAGCTGAAGCTCTCCAGTACTAATTTTCACTTTAGCTTCCAACTCCTCTCCTTGGCTCATTAACTCCAACAGCTCATTTTCTTCATCCCCAATTTTACTCTTAAGGCTCCTAGCCTCATTCTCAAGGTTGACTAATTCCTTAGGGTTTTTAGTTGTGCCGCTGTAGAGTTTATTGTTGACATGGTTGGCTTTCTCCTGGAGATTTTCTAGCTCCCATTCGGTGCTCTTTTGTTCCTTCTTTGCAACCCCTAGTTCTTGTTTTTGTAAGGCAAGCTTAGATTCGGCTGCAGCCAAAGCTCTACTGTCGTTTAATTGATTTTCAATCTTGCTTAGCGCCTGTTGCTCTCTTTGGAGTTCTATATCAATCTGCTGCAGCTTATAAAGTTGCCTCGGCAAACTCATTCTGGAGCTTATTGTAAAAGCAGAAAGGCAATTTTGTCAAAGATATTCCGTAAAGCCTCTTCGGCTAGGGGACAACACCAGTTGCCTAAGGAGAGCATACAGTTGATAAGGAGGCAAACAAGCTATAAAATGCTGCGTGGTAAGAGCGACTACCTTATACATAGGAACTTAAGATTCAAACCCTTCACCACCCACAATAGAAACTTAAACCTTTCCAGCTTCGGTTTAAGCAAAATAGGCAATAAGTGCCACCACCCCCAATATGATTAGGTAGATGCCCACCAAATAATTGAGGATTTTGGGGAAAATCATTACTACGATGCCGAAGATAAGACTGATTATTCCTGCGACCAGACCTAGCCCGCCGTGCATGGTAAGCATAAGCTATTACCTCCTATAATTGAATTGTGATTTGGCATCAATCTTGCTCATATTCTCATCCACGAGTTCATGTTGGATGTTGGGACGCCCTGCTCAACACCCACTTTACAGCCTCTCAACTATTTATGCTACTTGAAAAGGAATTATATAACAAGCACAAATGGCAAATTTGAGCATAGCTCCGCCTTTAGTTAAATATGAAAGCGTTTTTGGCGCCTGAGTAGCATCAGAAATGCTGAAAACTTCAGAAGGACAGTACTTCAGGGTTTAACTTCCTTCCCCAGGTTGAGTCGTTCCCGCTAGACCTTCCTCCCTTAGAGTCTCCATAAGGCGAGCTGCCCTGGGATAGCCAATACGAAGGCGGCGTTGCAAGAAAGATGTAGAGATATGTTTATGTTCTTGTGCTAAGCGTCTTGCCTCTTCCAGGAGAGAATCAGGGGAGACTACTCTTTGACTTGAAGGCGAAGGCTCAGCCAACTCATCAAAATTGATAGATTCTGTCAGTTGCCTTTGGTTTCCCCAGAAATATACTAGTCTCCCTATTTCAGCATCGGAGACGAAGCATCCTTGAAGACGTTTAGGCTTGCCAGCTTCAGTAGGCATGTAAAGCATATCCCCTCTACCCAGTAATTTCTCCGCACCTACTGCGTCAAGGATAGTCCTGGAATCCACTTGGGAGGTGACTGCGAAGCTGATACGGGTAGGAAAATTAGCTTTAATAAGTCCAGTAACCACATCTACCGAAGGACGTTGCGTAGCTACAATAAGATGAATGCCAGTGGCCCGGGCCAACTGAGCTAGGCGGCAAAGCGTATGCTCCACTTCATCACATGCTGCCATCATTAAATCAGCCAGCTCGTCAATGATCAGCACCAAATATGGCAAACCATCCCCGGGTGAACGGTCCTTGTTATACCCATCAATATTGCGTACTCCAACTTGGGCAAATTCGCGATAGCGGTTGTCCATTTCCTGATTAAGCCACCTCAACGCCTTTATCGCTTTATCACTATCCACAACCACAGGAGCAAGCAAATGAGGCATTCCGTTAAAAGTCACCAGTTCTACTCTTTTGGGGTCAACCATGATGAACTGAACATCATCAGGGCTATTATGTACAAGTAAGCAGCAAATAACAGAATTGAGGCACACGGTCTTGCCGCTGCCAGTAGCCCCAGCAATGAGTAAATGTGGCATCTTGGTCAGATCCGCTGCCACTGCCTCACCACCAGCACCTTTCCCTAAAGCAATGGCTAGCTTCGACCTAACTTTAACCTTCTGAAAAGCAGCAGTCTCTATAGCACTACGAACAGAAACTGAGCCAAACACAGTGTTAGGTACCTCAATGCCCACCAGCGATTTTCCTGGTACAGGGGCCTCAATTCTAATGCTGGGGGCAGCTAAAGCTAAAGCCAAATCATTGGCCAAGGAAGTAATGCGGTCCACCCTGATTCTCGTCTTTGATACTTCTTCCATCCGCGATTGCCCTTTCTCCCGTACCTCCTTATATTTCCTGTCCCAACCAGGTTCAACGCCAAACTGAGTCACAGTAGGGCCCATGTTTATCTGCACGATTTTAGCTTCTACACCATAGCTAGCTAGAGCTTCCTCAATCAGTCGAGCTCGTTGATCAATGTCCTCCTTGTCCAATTTCACCTCAGCCGGTTTATCCAAGATATCAATAGGAGGAAGTTGCCAACCGCTGGAAGTGAGAATCGGCTCACGGTGAGATTGCCACATTTTTGGCTCATAGCTAACAGGGGGAGGGGTAACAATAGAGGGTCCTGTCGGCGTCTCAATAACAGTAGAGCGTTCCCCGGCGGGTATCGCCTCAGGAAGAGAGACAGCCTCAGGACGAGTTTGAAAACTCCCGGCAGGTAGCCGTCGGCCGCTTCTAGCAGTCTTTGCCACTGCATGCCAAATCTTGCGAGGAGCTATGAAAATGATGCCCAGAAGGATAAGCCCTGCTACCCTAAGACCCCCTATAATATTGGAACTCCCTGCTATCCTTTGGCCGATTTCGCCTCCCAACGTAGCTTGACTTAAAATGCCCTCCCCTGCGGAGAAAAAGGAAAGCACCCCCCATAGGCCTAACGCTAAGATAGCCCCTCCCACAAAACAATTCCAGCGCCTTTTCAAGGCAGGAAAGCCCCGCCATACTATCCAGATTATCACACCCAGGGCGGCAGCTATTATAGCCAAGCCAAGGCCAAATAAAGTGAGCATGTTTTTCCATATCACAGGACCCCACAAAAATAGCACGCATGCTATCACGATAATTAGTATAAGCCTTCGTACCACAGGTGAAACGATAAGGTTGAAGAAACCTTTACGCTCCGCGCGGCGGCTATTCGCTTTCCTTTTTGGCTTGGGGTTGCCCCGCCTCACTCGCAATGGCGCTGAGTCTGCCTTAGGCATAGAAGCTACACCCCTGTAATCACAGGAATAATAATGGGGCAGCGATGAATCTGCTTATAGAAAAAATCTGCCAGAGAATTCCTTACTCTATCCTCAATAAAATTTCGCTCAGCTAAGCGCTTCTTATCACGACTTAGAGCAGCTACCACGACATCCAGGCACTTTTCTATTAATGCTCCGCCATCTCTACTACCAATAAAGCCCCGTGCTACAACCCGAGGCCTCCCTGCCAATTTGCGCTTTTCAACATCAACAGCGATGGTTATTACCACAACTCCATCTTGCGAAAGCAATCGGCGGTCACGGAGCACAGCATCATCCAAGTCGTAGGTTGCCGAACCACTTACATAAACGTTGTCCGCAGCAATCTTATCAACGATCCTGCCTGCCTCCTGCCCTAGCTCAAGCACATCCCCATCTTCAAGAACAAAAATGTTATCTCCCGGCATACCCAAACTTTCAGCCAATTTAGCGTGTAAGCGCAAATGGCGATACTCACCATGAACGGGCACGAAAAATTTGGGCTTAACAAAATTAAGCAAAAGTTTTAACTCCTCCTGGCTACCATGTCCATGAACATGAACTCGAGCCAGCTTATCATAAATTACATTGGCGCCTTGTCGGAAAAGGCTGTCTATGGTCTTGTTAACCAATGCCTCATTACCAGGAACAGGAGTCGCTGAGATTACCACTGTGTCCCCGGGGGCAATCTGGACTTGACTGCGAGGGTCTCGGTTAGCCATTCGTACCAAGGCAGAGGTAGGTTCACCCTGGCTCCCTGTAGCTAACAGAACAACTCGATTGTTAGGCAAAGTTCCAAGCTCATCTAAACGGCAAAGAATGCCAGCCGGAGCGGTAAGATAGCCCATTTTTAGCGCCACGTTTGCTATCTCCTTCATGCTTCGCCCAAGGATAAACACGCGGCGACCATGCTTGGCAGCAGCATCAATCACTTGTTGAATACGAGAGACAAGGGAAGCAAAAGTGGTTATGATTACCCTTCCAGAGGCTTCTGCCATAACATGATCTAAGGTATCGCTGACTATCCTCTCAGAGAGAGTGTACCCAGCAAGCTCAGCATAAGTAGAGTCAGAGAAGAGAAGTAAAACTCCCTTTGCTCCCAGTTGAGCAATCTTACCGAAGTCGGTTGGCTCTGCGATTATAGGGGTATAATCAAGCTTAAAATCACCAGTGTGAACTATAACCCCCAGCGGGGTATGGATAATTAACCCCATAGAATCTGGAATGCTATGGCAAACAGGGAAAAACTCCACCTTAAAATTACCTAAGGTAAGCTTACTCCCTGAGTGAACTACATTTAGCTTTGCCTTATCCTTTGCTCCGCGCTGCCTGAGCTCAGCAGAAATCAATTTCTGAGTAAATTTAGCAGCGTAAATAGGCAGGTCAAGATAAGGCACAATGTAAGGCAAGGCGCCAATGTGGTCCTCATGCCCATGAGTGATGAGCATGCCTCTCAGATTTCGTTGCCTCTCCCGAAGATAACTGATATCTGGAATAACCAGGTCAACTCCCAGCATTCCTTCGCTAGGAAACATAAGCCCAGCGTCAATAATAATAATGTCATCGGCATACTCCAAGGCCATCATGTTCTTGCCAATCTCGCCTAATCCACCTAACGGAATTACTTTCAGGTTTTGTGTTGACATTTTATAACAAGCCTAATTGCTGAGCTTGGACAATAGTCTCGGCCGTTCTTTCAGCTTGAGCTAACACCTGTGGAATTTGGAGCATGTCAGCTTCGATGATTCGCCGCAGGCTGCCTTGGTGAAGAGCCGCCGCGGGGTGATACATGGGGTAGCAAATGACATCGCTAAATTTCCGTGCCCTCCCATGAACCTTGCTTATAGTCTCATGAGGGAAATACCTTGCCATGGAGTAACGCCCCAGGGTAACAATCACCTTGGGGCGAATTATCTCTATCTGGAGGTCAAGCCATTTGCGGCAAGCTTGTATCTCCAAAGGCAGAGGGTCACGATTTTGAGAGGGACGGCATTTAATTACGTTAGCGATATAGACTTCTTCTCGCCGCAAACCAATTGAGTCTAACAGTTGGTCTAAAAATTGTCCTGCTGGCCCTACAAAAGGGCGACCCTGCTGGTCCTCGTGCCACCCCGGCGCCTCACCGATAAGAAATAAATCAGCGTCCTCAGGGCCTTCGCCAGGTACTACTTTATTACGATACTTAGCTAGCTCGCAATCCTGACAACCCGCAATCTTGTGATAAAGCTCAGTCAAAGCTGACATCTAATTTGATGATACCATCCCTAGCTTTGCCGGTCAATTAGATTATTTTCCCTTTACTGCATAAAGGTACTAACGACGTTGCTATGTTACTCCTCTTCTTCGTCTTCTTCATCTTCCTCCTGTTCCCAAATAGGTTCAGTAAATTGGTCAATAAATTCAGCTGTAGCTCGCTTAGCCATTCTCTCCATCTCCTCTCCAGCTTGCTTAGCTACACGGCTGAGTTCGGTCAAATCAACTTCGATCTGTAACATTTTAATTAGAATTTCAAGCACAGCCAAGGAGGCTTTGGGATTTGCTACTTGAGTAGCATAAGATGGCACTTCACCCAGCAAGCAAATACCTTTTATATTTCGCTCCTTAGCCATTCCCAATATCAATCCATTCAACCCAGCAATACGAAGGTCGCCTCTAAGGACAACATTCCAGTCACTTAACTCGCTAATTAACTCGGGAGCTGTAGCTACTCCCCAAACTTTTGGTTCCTCGCTATGACGAATGCCTGTCACGGCAGCAGCACAGCTATACAGCATTTTCACTTTGAGACTTTTTGCCACGTCCAAAACGCAGTTAACCAAATCGTATGCCTTCAGACTAGGCTGCTCTTCACCAATAAACAACACCAAGCCCTTTTCGCCCTCATCGTCTTGCCAATAGTAAAACTTGCTCTCCGGAAAACGAGGAGCCTCAATTACATTATCTTTGACTATAACACCCACCGGCTCAAAGAACTTGACAGGCTCAATTTCCCCTATCTCTACAGCGTGTAGCTTCTCTGCCAGATACTTTGCCACCATCAGGGAAACGTCGCCAATGCCGGGCCAGGAAGCAAGCATGAAGCAGCTTTTAGGATGCGGCTGCTTATAAAGTTTTATGGCTCCTTTCATGCACCTTACCTATCCTTCGTCGCTACTGATACACGGGGGCAATATAGAGGAGGAGTCTGTAAGATTCCTTCAACCCACCTTGGCTCACGCCCTATGCCAAGAAGCTCCCGTAAGACCTCATAAATATTCCCGGAAATCATAACATCTTTTACCCTTCCCACTATCTCGCCATTCTCCACTTTATATCCCAGTAAGACATTACCACCAAAGTCACCAGCTAAAAGATTACCTTGATCGGCGCCAATAAGTTGCTCCACGATTAAGCCCTCTTTCACATCCTTCACCATGTCCGTAAAAGAAAGCTCTCCCACACCTATAATAAGGGAGCTTATGGCTGGCCTGGGAGGACTGTTCCCCATACGCCTGCCATTACCGGTGCTCCGAGTGCCACCCAACACCGCCGTTTGCAAGTCATACAGAAAGTTTGATACCTTCCCGCCGGCGATAAGCGGTAAGCGATGGCTGGGTGTCCCTTCATCGTCACAGGGATAGCTTCCCACGCCATAAGCTATGGTAGCATCATCCCACAAGCTAAGTCTCCTGTCAAAAACTTGCTCACCTAACCTGTCACTTAATTTCGACGCTCCCTCGATAATTGTTTTGCCATTGAAAGCCAGGGCTATAGGGGTTAGCAAACAACTGGCTACTCCATGAGGAGTGAAAATCACCGGCAATAACTTGGTGGACACGACAGCTTTCCTTTCAGCCATCTCTAGCTGCCTTATCACCCTGTCAGCCAGGTCGCCTATCCCGGAAAGCAAACGACATGAGCTTTCGCTATCACCGACAAAAAGCATGTCCGTATCCTCGACGACAATACCCTCCATGCTGAGAGTGAAGAAACTTTTGTCATAACCTGCTTCACCACCCTGCGAATTAACTATACGCATTGAACTTGTTCCTCTGGCCACTTCCACATCGCAGCTAATATCAGGAGTATGGCTCGTGACTTTAGCTACGAGCTCTTTGCCAGTCTCGAGCATCTGTTCCATAGGAGTCTCTTCCACATCGGAATCGAAGGTGCTTACCTGCGGATAAGCCCCGAAGGGGGAAAATTGAAATTTAGCTGGATTTCCAAATTGGGATGTCTCCACAGCCATATCGAGCAAGGTTTCTATATCATCGACACCACTGGCTGTAGCAAAACCAACTCTGCCATCCTTGAAAATCCGTAATGCAATACTGGAACTCTCCTTGGTTTCAATTTGCTTTAACTCGTTGGCCTCAAAAATGACCGAAGTTCCTCGAGAGGAAATCGAGAAAACCTCAGATTGCTCAGCTACTTTCAAGGCACGGTGGAGAATTTCTTGAGGCAAATCCGATCTCATCTTAAATCGACTACAACATACACCATCCGAGTGAAGTTATCAACGTGAACGATGCGATGAGGCCAAGAATTAAGATGAGTCCTGAGGATTTGATTCTACGACATCGATGGTTGTATCGCCTTCAACGTCACAGCTTGCCCCCTCGGCGTCTTTGAACACTCCTGAAAATGCTGCGCCTGTGACCGGGCTGCCTGGTGCCCTGACTTTATATGCCAGAATAACAAAGGTGTTGGAGGAGTATGTAATGGTTAGCTCCTGGCCAGCAATCTTTGCTGAAAACCCCTGTTCGGGTACATTTACGCCCCAGTTTGGTGTACAGGAAATGTAGGTAAAGTTCTCCGGCAGGGTTTCCACAAGTGTTCCGGCTCTCGCCCCTGTATAGACGTAGATAAAAAAGGTTTCATTTAGCTCAATCGCTTCCGGTAAATCCCTCTCTGCTATTGACTCCCTCTTCGTTAGTTCCGATACCTGTGGAGTTTGCTCTGATGGCAGGCAGCCAGCAAGACCAGAAGAGAAAACTGCTAGTAGAGCTATTAAAGCTATGAATTTCAGGACTGCAAAAGGTTTTTTCTGCATGGCTTATTCTTCATTTCCCCCTTTTTGATAATTTTAAATCCTTTTTACTAGAGTCAAGTCCTCTGCCCTGAGTGAAGAACCTCCACAGGCAAATCTGGTTGCGTCTCAAATCGACCACGACATACCCCGGCCAAGCGAAGCTATCAACGTGAGCGACAGAATGGGCCAACGTGAATACAGGGCATCAAAGACACATTGCCGCCCTGCTGAGACCATCTAAAAATGCCGCGGAGAGGCTTCCCTCTTTCATGTAGGAAATTTGGTAGTTACTTCTTTAAAGAAGACCACGTTCACGTTCTTCAAAATAGCTTTCTACCCAGGCTATACACTCGGCTCTGCTGATATAGCCGTCACCGTCGAGGTCAGCGGAAAGGTCGAATTTGCTGAGATAATTTCGAACATCCTCAACAGCCGCGGCATCCATTTTATCAATCTCTCCGAGGTCCCGAATCCCGGTAAAAATGTTACCCACCTCCAGGGTCTTAATTACATGACCGTCACGCATATATGCCGGCTTCTCTTGAGGTTCCATTCTTTCCCAAATCTTTTTGGCTTCCTCATAAGTTAACTCGCGAAAATGTTCGCTCGAATCACCATAAACTACCGGCTGTGGCTCCTGTGGCGGCGGCATTGGATCGACCGCCAGCTTTTCTATAGTGTCCTGAGATAGGCCATCAATAAGCTCCTGGCCCTGGGGATGGCTCAGAATCCACTCCAGAAGGGAAGAAAATTCCTCTTCCTCAGCAGAAGGAGGGGGAAGCTGTGATTCCTCAACCAGAGGAGGGGAAAACTCTGGTTGCTCAACAGGAGGAGGAAACTCTGGTTCCTCAGCAGCAAGAGGAACGAAATCGGAGGTAGCAAAGACAGCCAGCAGCCCTACTAAAAGAGCTACCAAAACGGCAAAAACCGCAAAAGGTTCTCTCTCCACCACTCACCTCACAACCTTTAATAATTATGAAACTTTTGTTCGGGAAAGTCAAGTCCCTCCGAGCAAGCGACACTCCAAAAGACGTTCCATCTTAAATTCTAAATTCAAACCGCCTTAGTCACTTCAATTTTGCTTATCTGAATATTGTTTGATAGTTGGGATTCCGTGCTCAGGGTTTATTCTCTACCTACCTCCGACTACGCAGCGGCGAATCCTGATATGCGGGCTGCCATTAGAAACGGGTAGCGGCGATTGCCCCCCTTTACCACAACCACCACCCTGGTTCATAGCCAGGTCATTTCCGATTGCGTCTATATTTTCCAGAGTAGCAAAAACGTTGCCGGTCAACACCACGGGACGCAATGGCTCCGCTAATATTCCCTGGCGAATCATGTAAGCTTCTCCCGCGGAGAAAGTGAACATTTCCAGACTGGTTGTCCCCCCATACCAATCTTTAACATAGACACCTTCCTTAATATCGGCGAGCATTTCTTTAAAGGATGAACCGCCGGATTCAATAAAGGTATTGGCCATCCGTACTATGGGAGGAAAGAGATGGTTGATAGCCCGGGCGTTCCCAGTAATAGCTTCCCCCATTTTAGTCGCCGTCTCGCGAGAATGGAGCCTTCCTACCAGAACACCTTCACGAATGAGATAGGTTTTCGTTGCCAGCATTCCCTCATCATCATATTTATAGCTTCCCCGTAAACCGGGGATAGTAGCATCATCAACGATGTTAAGGTGCTTGCTGCTAAATCTTCTTCCCAGGACCATCACCTGTCGCAGTTTATCATTCTGGTACACAAAGTCCGATTCAGACAAATGCCCAAAGGCTTCATGGGTAAAGACCCCAGCCAAAACCGGGTCTAAAATTACAGCATACTCACCCCCCTTTACCTGAGGAGCCGAAAGAAGAGCTGCTGCCCGCCCGGCTACTTCCTTCGCCTGGGCATGGAGGCTTTCCACCATGGAAAAATCGCCCCTGCTGCCCAGACTCAACCCTGCCTGCTGAATCTCATTATTCTCCCGTGCTATGGCTGTCAATCGCAAGCTGAGGTCTGGCCTGGCTTGCTCTATATAGCTGCCTTCGGAACTGGCAAAAACCACTCTTCGCCTGACATCGTGGTAACCGATTCTCGTGCTTTGAATCTTGGGCGAGCTCAGCATAATATCATTGTACTCGTCCAGAAGCTCTTTCTTTTGCAGCAATGGCACAGTTGCCGCATTCTTGTTCACTTGTTGCGTCACCCTATCTACCGCAGGCTCAGCAGGGGGAAGCTTAAGAGGCTCTCGTCCAACCAATGTTCCTTCCTGTACCGCCAGGGCCACTTTGTCTCGCAGCTTGTCAAGGCGATTAAAGCTAGCAAACCCCCAACCCCCTTTAACCAGAACCCGAACATTGCCACCGGAATTGCCAGTTCTGCTTACTTCCTCTAAGCTTCCACCCCGGTAAACAATATCAGTGCTCTGGCTCTCCTCAAAATGGATTTCGATATAATCCGCATCATGTCCTTTCATAGCGTCAACAAATAGATTGCGCATGCCCATATTGTAATCCTTGAGGGAAATAAAGACAAAAGGGTGTGCTGGCTGACCACATAGGTAACAGTGGACTATGGATTTTAGCAAGTTCCTTTTCAATATACTCTACGGGAGCAAGATAGGCAA
>JAFGBN010000096.1 GCA_016933195.1 Dehalococcoidia bacterium
CACAGTACGGCCAGCGCGTAATTCCTCCTTCATACGCTCAAAGATAAGGACATTGGCATCCACTGCCATGCCTAGAGATAAAACAGCACCAGCAATGCCAGACAAGGTCAGAGTTACAGATGTGACGCTAAAAATAGCTAAAAGGAAAACGCCATAAATCCCGAGGCTAATACAGGATATGAAGCCAGGCAAACGATAGTAAACAAGCATAAACAGGAGAAGCAATATAATCCCGATTATTGCAGCTTGCTGGCTTTTCTGAATCGAATCAGCACCTAACGTAGGGTCCACACTCTCCTGCCCGATAATCGCCAAGGGGACATCTAAAGCACCAGAATTAAGTTGAATTGCTAAATTTTCAGCTTCTTCAAGAGGGGTGGGACTGTTAAAATCAATTTGCCCCCGGTCTCTGATTACTTCCTGGACTACTGGAGCCGAAATAAGCTCATTATCTAGATAGATAGCCAGCTGATTGCCTATATTTCGGTTCGTTATTTGTTCAAAGAGATACGCTCCTTCACTGTCCCATTCAAAAACGACCAGCGGGCTAGCTGTGTACTGGCTCACATCTGTTCGAGCACTTTTCAGATATTTGCCGGTCAGCTCCTCCTCCTCACCTTCCCTGTTTATAGCTTTAGCCGGCTCATCATTAAACTCTGGATTCCCTTCAGCATCAAGCACTGGCTGGCCATTCTCGTCGAGCTTCTGCTCCCTGAAATTAAGCAGAGCTGTCTTGCCAATAAGTTCGATCGCCTCACTTGTATCTTTCACCCCTGGAAGTTGAACCAATATTCGGTTGGTACCTTGCCTCTGAATTACAGGCTCGGTGGTACCAAACTCATTAACTCTTCGCTGAATTTTATCCACCACTGCTGCCATGGCTTCCGCATCAGTCACAGAAGGGTCTTTCTGGGATAGATCAGCCTCGTAAAGCAACTGGCACCCCCCTTTCAGGTCAAGGCCGAGGGTTAATCCATCAGGGCCAAGCAACTTCGTGTTTAAGGGCACTAAAGACCATAGGGCAAAGCCAAATAGGACAAGGATGAGAATTAACAGGCCAATATTCTTTTTATTCAATTACCTCACTCCTCAAAGCACGATTATCCAATTCCTTCCGCACCAAAGCTAGTGCCTCCTCTGTAGTATTCAGCTCACCGCTAGCTTGAGCTTCGCGAACCAAAACTAGAAGCTCACCAACCAAGGGCCCTGGACTTAAGTCAAAAAGGTTCATCAAGTCATTGCCATCAACAAGCTTCACAGGCAGTACTTTGGCCTGCTGCTTTTCATTCTCTGTTAGTATATACTCCGTCAACGCACAGCATCCCTTCCATTCTTCTGTAGATACAAGAGGCCCATAAACTGCCAGATAATCAGCCAAAGCTAAAATCAGGATATCAATTCCATCATCACCAGTATCTCGGAAATAACGATAAATTGCCCGCTGTGTGGGCAATTCCTTATTCGCCATCTGAGCGGGGCGAAGGTGATGATAAACAAGGCTCTCCACAAAATTTATTTCCCGATTGCTAAAGCGCAACCTCCCTAAGATGCTTGTTGTCATGTCTGCCCCTTCTTTAGCATGTCCCAAGAAGTGTGCTCTGCCCGTATCGTCAAGGGACTTTGTCCTTGGTTTGGCAATATCGTGGAGCAGCCCACCTAGCTTGAGCAGAGTCTTACGACTGCTTCCGCTGGAAATCTCTTGGGATATGTGAGCATCTATTATATCTGACCATGGGGCAGTGGCCAACATGTCCTCACGGCCATACTTCCATTTACTTTCTCTGGTTAAGAATTCTATCGCGGCTACCGTTTCCACAGAATGGTCGAAGACATCCCAGAAGTGCACAGTTGGTTGCTCCACCCCCTTAGCCTCTGCTAGTTCGGGAATTAGGGATAGAAGTAAGCCCAACTCATCCAGATATCTAATGTGGTAGGCAGCTCGGGGCATGGCAAGCAGCCGAAGCAGCTCTTCCCTGATCCTCTCGCCGGGGATCCTGGTGATGTACTGGGAATAATTTCGAATCAGATTTTCTGTGTCGGTTTCTATAGTGAAGTCAAGCTCAGCAGCTAACCTCACTGCTCGCAGTAATCTGACGGCGTCAGCCTGAAAAATCTGCTGGCTTACCGCTCGCAGCATCCCGTTTTCTAAATCCCTTTTCCCAGAAAACGGGTCAATGAGCTTTAGTTGAGATTGCTTTTCGTCCGAGAATTCCGCGAGTTTTCGGGAATTCATATTCTCTGCGCTCGCGATAATATTTAATTGACCAAGCTCCATAGCTAGGGCATTAATAGTGAAATCGCGGCGGGCGAGGTCCGATTCGATGTCCCCATCAAACGAAGAAAAGTCAAGATGCCACTGCTGCTCCTTCTCGACTACTATCACTCTAGCTATACTGTTTACATCATCAAGCAACACGAATTTGCCGCCAAGGCTTTCAGCTACGTTTTCAGCTATGCTCAGTGCATTTCCATTCACGGCGACGTCAACATCATTGGTTTGTCTACCCAGGAGCCAGTCGCGAATGAAGCCACCTACAATATAGCTATCATAGCTCTGCTGAGCTAGGAATTCGCGTAACTTACTTAAGGTACTGATTAAGCTAGTTTCTGAAGGGGACATTAGCGTAGATTATAGCTATGACTGAGGGCATTGTAAAGCGTGCTCATTTTTATCGAACTTCACCTGGAGCTAAAGTATTTGTTGATTGACATAATAGCCCTGGCTGCACGCTCCATGGTGCAGAAAACAGGAATTGAGGCTTCCAGCAACATCTTTTCTATACTCAAACGCTCTGGCTCAGCAGAGCCCGGGGGTAAAACAAGTACCAAAGGTTTGTTTTGCCTGTTCCTGAATTCTACAAAGAAATCATTCATCCTCTTCAGCTCTTCTCCGGAGGAATATGCCAGAAGGACATCCACGTCTTCCTGAATCAAGAGCAGTTCAATGATTGGGTCCTCTGCTACCAGTTCTATAGTTTGGAATAAAGTTGAAAGACCATGAAATTGCGCTGCGCTTGCATCGACAGGGTTATGCAGGATACTGCCCACTTCGCCCAGAAGGTTAGTCAATTGTTCCCTCGTCTTGCTAGAGAGAGCTGGTAGCTCAAGGCCAGCCTCCATACAAGTATCACCAGCCGATACTGAGATACCACCACCACCATCAGCTAAACCTCCAATGACTGCTACATTACCGCCCTTGTAGCGCCCAAGCTGCTGAAAGATAAGCAGGCTATCGGTTAGCTCCTCCAGGCTGTGTACTTCAATAGCGCCAGCTTGCTCAATAGCTGCTGACCAAATGGCTGCTGAGCTAGCTAAGGAGCCAGTGTGTGACATGGCCGCTTGAGCACCAACTTCTGTCCTACCTCCCTTCCAGATAACTAATGGTTTGGTTTTAGCTACTTCTTTCATTGCACTGAAAAGACGGCGACCATTCCTCGTTCCCTCGAGGTAGGCACCAACAACCGCGGTTTTCGAATCAGCAGCCAGATATTGCAAGAAATTGCTAGCATCTAAATCGATACCGTTGCCAAAGCTAACTCCTTCACTGTAATTAATATGCCGAGCTATCCCAATCTCCACCAACTTATTGGCGATACTACCGCTTTGAGATACGAAGCCTACCGAACCACTGATGCCAATCTTACCCCTAGGTGATGGGCCACAAGGTATTTTATGTTCAGGGCAATAAACACCAAGGCAGTTGGGACCTATGATGCGAATGCCATTTTCTCTTGCTTTTCTCAGCATCTGCTGTTCCAGCTCGCGCCACTGGGCTTTGCCTGCCTCACTGAACCCAGCAGTGAAAAATTGAACAGCTTTAACTCTTTTAGCAATGCAATCATCGAGAAACTCCAACACAGCTTGCCGGGGAATAGAGGCAATGACATAATCCACTTCGCCAGGAATTAGCTTCAAGTCAGGGAAAATCTTCAGGCCCCAGACGGTGCCTCCACTGGAGGCAACAGGATAAACAGGCCCCGCGAAGCCAGCGGAAATTAAACCTTTCACCCAGCGAGAGCCCATCTTATTTTCCTGGCTTGAAGCACCCACAACAGCGATGGATTTGGGGTAAAAGATAGGCTTAAATTCTTTAAGCTTTTCCTTAAACAACATTCATCCTCGGAAAAGACTGCAGACAGTTTATCAAATTTTGGTTGCCTAATACAGCCAAAATAGACTAAAATTTGGAACGCCATGGATATAGTAGCTCAAATGAAGAAGTTTGTGGAACCCAAATCTGTAGCCATTCTCGGTGTGTCGCGAACACCGATGACAATAAAAGGTACGACACTCGATGTGTTAACAAACCTGATTAACCAGGGCTACCAGGGAAAAATCTACCCTATACATCCCCAAGCTAGCGAAATTCAGGGGTTAAAAGCTTATGCCAGCATAGCAGAGGCGCCAGCAGATATCGATTTGGCTGTGGTGAACCTGCCCCGGCATCTGGTCCCGGGAATAGTCAAGGAATGCGTCACTAAAGGTATTAAAGCTATAACTATAGTGACCCAGGGCTTTGCTGACGCCGCTGATGATGAAGGTAAGCAACTGCAGAGAGAAATAGATGATATTATCACAGGAACCGATACCAGGGTATTGGGCCCCAACAGTCTAGGTACAATCAATGCTAACATCAATTTTAGTTCCTCCTTCATAGGGGCACAGATAGAGAAAATACCTGTTGGCTTTATGTGCCAGACAGGAATTTTCTTCCTGGACCTTCCTGGCTTGAAATTACTGGGGAAAGCTATAGATTTGGGCAATGGTAGCGATGTTCATTTTGGTGATGGCTTGGAATACTATGGAAATGATGCTGAAACAAAAGTAGTGGGGCTACATATAGAAGGCATGAGAGACGCTTCAAGATTTTTAGAACAAGCCCATCGAGTAACTCGTAAGAAGCCGGTAGTGGCTCTTAAGATAGGGAGGAGTGAGCAAGCTGCTCAAGCGGCCCAATCTCATACAGGTTCCCTGGCGGGCAAGGGTGAAATTTGGGATGCGGCTCTCAAACAAGCCGGTGTGATTAGAGTGGGCGATATAGAGGAACTCAATGACACGATAAGAGCTTTTTGCATGTTGCCTCTGATGAGAGGTAGGAGAATAGGCATTGTTACCTTTACTGGTGGATTTGGCGTTATATGTATAGATGCCTGCCAGAGATGCGGTTTAGAGGTAGCCAGACTCTCTCCAGCAACTATTGAGCGACTCAGTGCCTTTTATCCCTCCTGGCAGGGTGTTAGTAACCCAGTGGATATATGGCCGGCAATAATGGTGACAAGGAAAATATCGTTATTTGAAGTCCAAAAGATAGCAACCGAAGCCTTGCTTGATGACGCCGGAGTAGATGCTGTTCTATGCATACTGGGTGTTTATGGGTCCTCATTTGACATTGAGCTTCATCAGCTTGTAAAGGAAGCAGCAAAGTCTCATCCAGCTAAGCCTCTAGTGTTCTATCTCTATAGGCATCCTGTCACTGAAGTCAAGGATAAACTGGAATCAAAAGGCGGAACAATGGTTTTCGCTAGCCCTGAGCGGGCTATTAGAGCTTTAGGGCACCTGGCAGACTATTCAGATTTCCGCATGAAACTTTGAAGCTTTATGGCTGTTTTCAGGGTTTAGGCATTAGTATTTAGCGTTTCTGTACCTCTGCTTGAGCAATTTGCTACCAAAGACAACATGCAGATTTAGCTCCGTCAATAACGCCCCCGGCTGTTATCCTTCCTCCAGGATTATCCTGGCATCAACAGCTACAGCCTTGTCTTTATAGGCAAATATCGGGTTGAGGTCGAGCTCCTTAATCTGGGGGTTTTGTTCTATAAAGCGGGATACCTTGACTATTAACTCCTCCAGCGCGGATATGTTGGCTGGCTCATGGACTCTATAGCC
The DNA here is from genome assembly GCA_016933195.1 of Dehalococcoidia bacterium. Taxonomy (GTDB): domain Bacteria; phylum Chloroflexota; class Dehalococcoidia; order GIF9; family AB-539-J10; genus JAFGBN01. The sequence goes on from JAFGBN010000096.1 coordinate 5,887, forward strand.
TTCTAGTACGGGATATCCCTTTATTTCCTTAATCATCTCCTGAGCATCTCTTCTGGTAACTGGGACTATTCTGAAAGAAACGTCCTTTAATACCTCTACCAGCACGCCACCCAGGCCGAACATAATTACAGGCCCGAATTGAGGGTCCTGGCTCACGCCAACTATCACTTCTATACCGGCCCGAGCTAAGGGTTGCACCGATACCCCCTGAATTGCGGCTTGGGGATACTTTTGTCTCATGGATGACATGATCTCGCTATAGGCATTGCTTACTTGAGTAGCATTGGCCAATCCCAATCTAACACCGCCGGAATCGCTCTTGTGAACTACATCAGGGGAAATTATTTTCAACACCACAGGGAAGCCTATTTCCTTACTTATAGAAACTGCCTCCTTTTTAGTCCCAGCCAGTTTTGTTTCGACAACAGGTATGCCCCATTGTTTGAGAAGTTCCTTGGATTCAACCTCGGTTAATATCCTTGGCTGATTTAGAATTTGGCTCCTTGTCATTTCGTTCCCCTTTCGTTAATGCTTATTCTAGTTTATTTACTTGGTTTCTGTCTAGGAGATTAGGAGTTTGATGTATTCACTAAGGCAGTGATAAGATAGTTGCCTTTAACAGAAGGAGATAACCCTTAAAAAGCTATTGGGTAAAGGTTATCCCTGGTAAGACGATAGGCCTGCCGAATTGATAACGCAGCCAAGGCTATCACTCAGCTTCCAGATTATCATGAATGCAAGAAGATGAAGATGATACTTAAGCAAGATACTAGATTCTCCACAGGGAAAATTGCAAGAAGGTAAGATGGCTAGGCGCAACCTAGATTATATTTTCCAGCCAAAATCAGTGGCAATCGCCGGAGTTTCTAGCAAGGAGACAAGCTTACCTAGAGCAGGCCAAAGATATCTTGAGGCTGTGCTTGGCTACGGATTCAAAGGTAAGGTTTATCCCCTAAACCCCAAAGGCGGGGAAATTAAAGGCTTACGAATATACAGCAATATTAAAGATATCCCTGGGCCGATTGATTATGTCATATCTTGCGTTCCAGCTCATGCAGTGCTGCAGCTAATCAATGATTGTGCAGCTAAAGGAGTCAAGGTTGTTCAATGCTATACCGCTGGCTTTTCTGAAACTGGACTGGAGGAAGGCAAGCAATTAGAAACAGAGATTTGTTCGCTGTCCCACCGAGGCGGGATTCGGATTATCGGCCCGAATTGTCTGGGTGTGTATTGTCCCAGGGCAAACTTTTCATATCACGATAATCTCCCGAAGGAAAGTGGCTCAACGGCCTTTATTTGCCAAAGTGGCGGTAATACTACTTACTCGATTTGCGAGGGAGGTAACCGAGGAATTCGTTTCAGCAAGGCGATTTCCTATGGCAATGCTGCCGACATAGATGAATGCGATCTGCTCGAGCATCTAACTGCTGACCCAGATACAGAGATAATACTTGCTTACATCGAAGGGGTTAAAGATGGTCGACGATTCAACCGTGTATTAAAGGAAGCGGCTCAAAAAAGGCCAGTTATAATTCTTAAAGGGGGGACTAGTGAATCCGGGGCTAGGGCAGCAGCCTCACATACTGGCGCCTTGGCTGGTTCAGATAAAGTATGGGATGGGCTCCTACGCCAAGCCGGTGCAGTGAGAGTTTACAGTTTTGAAGAGCTGATAGATATGGCAGTGACCTTTTCCCATTCATTTTTACCCAGAGGGAGGAGGGTAGGCATCCTAGGTATTAGCGGTGGAGCTACTGTTCTAGCTACCGATGATTGTGCCGGTGCCGGGCTTGTGATACCGCGTTTTCCTAAAGGGCTTCGCAAAAAACTAGGTGACTTGCTTGAAAGTGAAACGGGAGCGATCTTGAATAACCCCGTAGACCTCGCTGCCACTATTCGGAAACTCAGAGTTTACGACATCCTCAATGTATTATCTAGCTATGAGAAAATCGATTTAATTATGGTTCACTTTCCCTTGGGCATCTCTATGCTTTCAGCTTGCATGCGTAGTGAGTTTTGGGATTCAGTCTTAGAGGACGTCATTAGGGCTCACAGGAAATCAACCAAACCAATAATGGTGGTGATCTACGACCTCATTTCCAAAGGAGATTATGAATGGATGCTTGAGGCCCAAAGGAAATGTTATGAAGCTGGTATCCCTGTCTACCACTCAATAGGTAATGCCGCTAAGGCACTTGATCGATTTCTGAGGTATTACGAACATAAAGCTAGAGAAGGTCAAGGCTAGCCTGTCCTGCCAAACTCTTTCTCCAACTGACGTGAGCTAAGATGAATCATGGTTGGCCTGCCATGAGGGCAGGTGCGTGGTTGCTTAGCTTGCTCCAGTTGTTCTATCAGCTCTCTCATTTCTTCGTGGCTTAACTGCTGCCCCGCCCTGATGGCGCCATGGCAAGCCAGTGATTGGGCTATATTTTCTTCCCAGGGAGCTGCGTTTTCTTTTGCGGCAAGGTTATCGAGCAATGTGCTTGTTGCCTCAATAATATTGGCCCTCGTTATTAACGACGGCACTGCGCGTATCAGGTAGCTTCTATCACCAAAAGGCTCAATGGTAAAGCCGAACTGAGTCAAAACATCCTTATTAGCTTTTAAGCTCTCCTCCTGCCGGGGGCTAATCTCGTATGACATTGGCTGGAGTAACCCTTGGACTTCAATTTCCTTTTTTGACCATTGGGTCAAAATTCTTTCATAGAGTATGCGCTCATGGGCAGCATGCTGGTCAATAAGATAAAGCCCTTCGGGTCCCTCAGCAATGATATAGGTACTGGCTAGCTGCCCCAGCACCCTCAAAACAGGCAGTCCCAATGCAGGCAGTGGAGCAATAAGAGTTGGCTCGTTATCACTTACCATCTGGGGACTCTGCCATTGCCATGAAGTAGCTGAAAAGGGCACAGTTTTGGTGGTAGCTATAGGCGTCCTGACCAATGCACCCTTTATTGTTTTCTCCAGGATGGCAAAAATAGTGGACTCACTGTGGAACTTAATTTGAGCCTTGGAGGGATGCACATTAACATCAATCTCTTGAGCTGGCAACGAGATGTTGATTATGGCGATGGGATGCTTACCATCCATAAGCAGGCCATGATACCCTTCCTCGGTCGCCCGGGCTAGCAAGGGACTGCGCACCCACCTTCGATTGACAAAGAAGCTAAGGTAGTTGCGATTAGAGCGAGCTAAAGTGGGTGGACTTATTAAGCCACTGACTTTAGTCAAGCTATCCGCCGCTTCTATTTTTAGCATCGCTTGAGCTATCTCCAGGCCATATATCTGGTCAACCACATCTCGCAGGTTGTTGTTTCCTGCAGTATGCAGGTTGGGGTGTTTATCAAGAATTAAGCTGAACTTAACCTCAGGGAAGGCCAGTGCGTATTGGCTTACCAAATTGGCGATATGGCTGTTTTCTGTATTGGCTGATTTCAGGAACTTAAGTCGCGCCGGGAAATAGTGGAATAAGCGGCGTACCATTACAGCAGTACCTCGCGCTCTGCTACAACCCTCTCTGCGAATCACATCACCCTTTCTCAGATACATGTAGCTGCCAACCATATCTGAGGATGCCTGGGTGAAAATCTCTACTTCAGCCACAGCGGCAATACTGGGCAG
>JAFGBN010000097.1 GCA_016933195.1 Dehalococcoidia bacterium
TTGCCTATCTTGCTCCCGTAGAGTATATTGAAAAGGAACTTGCTAAAATCCATAGTCCACTGTTACCTATGTGGTCAGCCAGCACATAGGATTGCCCAAGGAAGCAGTCTGTGGTAACATTTCTCGGAAAGGAGGAGTTTATTGATATGGAAGCCATAGACTCTAAAAAGCTATTCGCTCCTAGAAAGTTGCGCAAGGAGGTCATAGACGAAGGGCTATGTCCTTTTTGTGGAGGGTGTGCTGCTGGATGCCCTTACTTGGCACAATACAAGGGCAGAATAGTGCAGCTGGATAATTGTACCTTGCCGGAAGGTAACTGCTATCAATATTGTCCACGAACGTATACAGACATAGATGCAATTAGCCGGAAGATTTTCGGAGTGCCATTTACTGGAGAAGGGATAGGCAATGCGAAAGAGATATTCTTGGCAAAATCAACTGACCCTGAAATTCGGGGTAAGGCGCAAGGTGGGGGAGTAATAACTGCCTTGCTGTCGGTAGCACTATCAGAGGGTATTATTGATGCCGCAATTGGGACGCGGCTGTCTGATGGTAAGACTACGGATGGTTTGCTAGCTCGAAATATTGTGACAAGCATGTCTGGTGATAGCTCTCCAGTTGGCATACTGGCTCGAAGTAAGAAAGAAGTGCTCCAGACTGCAGAGGCCGATTATGCAACTGCTCGAGTGTTATCAACACTCAATAGCATCCCTAAAGAGAGCAGTGAGAGATTAGCGATGATTGGCCTGCCTTGTCAGGTTGCATCTGTTAGCAAGAGGAAGATGTCTCCGCCAGAGAACAGAGCGAAGATGGATAATGTCAGGCTGGTGATTAGCCTATTTTGTGCTACCAAAAAGTGGCTGGAACCGGGGGAGGATAGAAAATACATCAACGAGGCTTGTAGCTACTGCTGGGATTGGACAGGCGAGTTTGCTGATATCTCAGTAGGTTCAGGACGGGCTAAGTTCAAGGACTGGAATATTGTTATCGTTCGTACTAATGCTGGCGCTGAACTTGTGGATGTAGCCAAGGGCAAAGGTGCTCTTGAGACCCAACCCATACCTGATGAGAGCCTAGCCATTGAAGAGAAGGCCTCACTAGATAAGAAGAAGAGGGCACTAAAGAACATTATTGCAAAAACAGGTGACAGGAAGGACCTTCTCTATTTAGGCTTGTCAGAGGCTACTGTCAACAGGCTCTTAACCTAGAATTCGGGCATCAAAATGCTTTTTAAAAAATATAGATTACAAGGAGGTAAACAGAATGCCAGGGATTGATATAGATGCTCCTGGTAGTGTTCAGTTATTATTGGGCAATGAGGCTATTGCCCGTGGAGCACTTGAGGCAGGAATAGGATTCGCAGCTGCTTACCCTGGGACTCCATCATCAGAAATACTCGAGACTTTAGCGCGAGTAGCCAAGAAAATGAATTTCCATGCTGAATGGTCTACAAACGAGATGGTGGCCATGGAAGCAGCCGCTGGCGCTTCCTTTGCTGGTATTCCAGCGATTTCAAGCATGAAGCAAAATGGAGCGGATGTCGTTTCCGATTTCTTGGTCAATGTGGGGATGACTGGGGTTGGCAAGGGGGGATTGGTGGCAGTGATTGGTGACGACCCATCAGCCATATCCAGTTCCAATGAGCAGGATTCACGCTGGATATGTAAATGGATGGATATGCCCCTCTTGGAACCGAGCTCTGCTCAAGAGGCTAAAGATATGGTGAAGTGGGCTTTTGAGCTTTCTCGCGAGCTAGATATTGTTGTCGTAGTAAGGGAAACAACTCGACTTGCTCACACTAGAAGCAATGTGAAGCTAGGCGAATTAGTTAAGACTGAGAAAGAGGCATATTTTTCTGACACATGGGACATGTTCCAGCCGGCTAAGAGCCAGTTTGCTGCAGGTCCATTTGGAATACTGCACTATCAATTGCAGCAAAGACTGGCTAAGGCACCGGCGATATTCGAAACGTCACCATTTAATTACTACGTGGGGCCGGACAAGCCAGAGTTGTTAATCATAACCTCAGGGGTCTGCTGGCTCTATTCCACAGAGGCGGTAGAGCGTTTGGGATTGCAGGATAGGGTAGGTATCTTCAAGTTGGGTACTAGCTGGCCTTTGCCGGAGAAACTTGTGGAGAAGCAATTGGGCCGAACGAACGAAGTTCTATTTGTGGAAGAGATTAATCCTTTCATCGAAGGAAGTGTAATGGAATTGGCTGCCAGTTTCCCAGCGAATAAACCACATATTAACTTCTACGGCAAGCGGACAGGCCACGTGAACCTCTTTGGGGAATTAAATACCGATTTGGTTACCGATGCCGTAGCTAAGGTAGTGGGTATTACATACCAAGCGCGGGATGCCAAGTATGATATGGAATTGAAAGAAGCTGCCAAAATGGTGCCTCCTCGGTCTATAAATTTCTGTCCCGGTTGCCCTCACCGTGCCACCTACTGGGCGATCAAGAATGCCCTTACGCTGGATGGTCGTAACGGAGTAGTCGCCGGTGATATTGGTTGTTATTCTATGGGCTTCGCAGCTGGTGGCTTTTTCCAAGAAAGAGCTATGCACTGCATGGGCGGAGGAATCGGAGTAGCCAATGGCCTGGGGAACTTAAAGGAATTTGGATTTGACCAGCCGGTGATTGCTGTGGCTGGTGACTCCACCTTTTATCACGCCTGCATACCAGCCTTAATAAATGGCGTGTGGAACCGTGCGAATTTCATCTTTCTTATCCTGGACAATAGTGCTACTGCCATGACCGGATTCCAACCGCATCCTGGCGTTGGAGTGGATGCTACTGGAGAGCAAGCTCCAGCTATAGATATGGAAGCTTTGTGCCGGTCGATGGGAATCAAAGTGGAGGTATGTGACCCGTTCGACCTCAAGAACACCACAGAGACCCTGGTGAGGTTGATGGCTGATGACGAACCTGGTGCCAAAGTGGTGATAATGCGGCGTATATGCGAACTGGTAAGAGGACGAAGGGAAAAGCATGCTCCATATAAAATGCACGTAGATCCCGATAAATGCGTAGGCGATGAATGTGGCTGTAACCGATTGTGTATCAGGTTATTTGCCTGTCCTGGATTGATGTGGGATAACAAAGCAGGTAAGGCAAAGATAGACGAGGCTCAGTGCACCGGATGTGGCGTTTGTAGTGACATATGCTCCCAGGGAGCCATAATTAAGGAGGCGGCATAATTATGAAGACACTAACTAAGGAACCACTTAATGTGATTATTGGTGGTGTTGGTGGGCAAGGTAATGTATTGATGGCTTTTCTCGTCGGGAGTGCGTTACTGAGTAAAGGCTACCTCGCAGGCGTTGGCGATACTTATGGAACATCTCAGAGAGGAGGGCCTGTCGCCAGCCATGTTCGAATCTCGAAGGAAAAACAATATAGTCCATTGATAGCCTCAGGGCATGCTGATGTCATTGTTGCTTTGGAGCCAGTGGAGGCGCTGCGATTACTTAATCAATTCGGCAATCCAGACACGGTTGTTATAACTAATTCCAGGCCAGTCTATCCTCCTGATGTTAGCAGCGGGAAGGCTACATATCCTGAGATGGATGAACTCTCCCAAGCTATTAGAAAATTCTCGGCTAAGGCTATAATAGTAAATGCTACCGATGAAGCATTGAAGATGGGGGGGGCCATCTTCACCAATGTAATTATGATTGGCGCACTGATTGGTGCAGACGTTTTGCCTTTAGATAGGGAATCTATGGCAGCACAATTGGCAGACCGCTTCCATGGTACAGTATTAGAAAATGATATAAAAGCTGTGGATAAAGGGATAGAGCTTGTAGCTGGGTAAAGTGAGCATGTTATACCTACCATGCTGTTAAGAATTCAGTAGTTACTTGCAGGTAACTTCTGATAAAAGACAGTTAAGACAAGAAGAAGTAAGGGTAGTTTGGTTATTGTATAGCCGCAGGTGAAACTTCGCCTGGCAGTAAATTTAGAGTAGCAACGATATTTTGGAACAGGTCTTTTGGGGCGAGCCGGGAGAATCGTTAGATGCTTTCTCAAGCCTCCTAAAGAAGCATCGGAATATAGCTGATGCCTCCCTCAGATGTTTTCACACACGCAATTTCAGGAGATGTTGAGGAATTTGGCGTGGCAAATTCTTAAAGTGTGAATTGAGAGACCAGTAGTGGAGGAAGCTAGAGAATACAATGATAATAGTCAACGAACAAGGAGCAACTAGATAAAACAAGGAGAAGAAATGAATAAATCCACAAAAGCCAAGCCCTTTACCATATTCTTACCTTCGGACAAGTGCTCTGGGTGCTTAACCTGTCAACTAGCCTGCTCCTATTTTACTGAAGGTGTCTTTAGCCTGTCCAAGGCAAAACTCAGAATCTCAAGATACGAGGAGGGCAGCAGGTTCATGATCACCTTTCTGCCAAGTTGTACTAATTGCGGTTTCTGTGCTGACTATTGTCCTTGGGGGGCCATTATAAAGGTTAAATCGAAGAAGGAGGTAGGCTAATGGCGAAGATAGGGGGATATGCAGGCAAGATCTTATACGTTGACCTAACCCGGAGGACTAGCGAGACAAAACCTCTCTCCCAAGACCTTATGAGCAACTTTATTGGTGGGCCAGGAATCAATGCCAAGCTAGCCTATGAGGTTATAAAGCCGAAGACAGAGTTCTCCTCACCAGAAAATGCCATGTTGATTAATATACCACCTTTAGTTGGTACCTTTGCTCCCGGAGCTGGTAGAGCCAGCTTCATGGCGGTATCACCTCAGACTGGAACCTTGGCTTACTCTGGCACGGGGGGGTTGTATAACCTTAAGTTTGCTGGCTACGATGAACTGGTGATTACAGGCAAAGCAGATAAACCAGTATACCTTAAGATACTGGATGATGAGGTGGAAATCCTCGATGCCAGTGACCTCTGGGGAAAGGATGCCATGGAAACCACAGACATCCTGTGGGACAAGTACGGAGATGAATGGAACGTGGCATGCATTGGACCGGCAGGTGAAAATCTCGTCAGGTACGCCTCTATAAATTCCAATAAGTTCTCTCTCTTTGCCAGGGAAGGTTTTGGTGCGGTGATGGGTTCTAAGAATCTTAAGGCCATTGTTGCTTGGGGAACAAAGGATATTGAGATAGCTGATCGCTCAAGATTTCGTGAACTCTGTGACACTGCCCGGAAAGACATAATGGGAGATCGCTACTTCCCAGCATGGAGAGCTCTTGGCTCCCTTTTGGGACTGGGACACTTTGAACGCTCGGGGTTGCTTCCCGTTAAGAACCAACAAGAAGGTTGTTATGAAGGTGTGCACGGTAACTTCTTCAAAAATGCGGAATTTATCGGAAGGCTCAAAAATGGTGATGTGTCTTGCATGGCTTGTCCTGTTGGATGCAAACATGCGATAAAGATAAAGGGCGGCGACTATGATGGAAAAGTAGCTTCTCTCTCTTGCATCCTTTCAACAATTCAGACCTTCGGTGTCACATACACTATTAAGAATTATGAAGAAACTATAATGTGTGCAGATCTGTGTGACCGCTATGGGATGGACTACTTCTCCATAGTCAATACCATAGCCTATGCTACCGAGCTTTACGATAAGGGAATAATAAGCCAGAAGGATACTGATGGAATGTTGTTGGAATGGGGTTCAGCGGACTTAATAAAGAGCCTTATTCCTAAGATAGCGCTAAGGCAAGGGTTCGGTGATCTTCTAGCAGAAGGATGTTACCGGATGGGACAGAGGATTGGCGGAGATGCCCCAAAATATGCTGTCCATGTGAAAGGTGTAGACACTATCTACGACCCACGGACCACCATTTTTAGCCCAGAGATGTTTGCACTTTACACAAACACCAAGGGAGCCTATCCTACCCTGCAAACCTTCAGCCTGGGTACTGTAATGTCTCCTGAAACATTGAAGCCCCTCATGAGAATGATAGGAGTCCCTGAAGATCGCCAAGAGGTCATTCTTAACACACCCACAGGAGGTAATGAAGGGGGCTATAATGTACCCCGCCTTACCAAGTACTACGATGAGTTTTATGGACTTTTGGACTCCACGGGAATCTGTGCTCGCTCCATCTACAATGTGTTTGGTGCTGATAGAATAGCAGAGATTTATAGCGCACTAACCGGCATTAAGAAGAACGCGAGGGAAATCCTAAGGGATATGGAGAGAAGGTGGAATGTAGAGAAGGCCTTTAAAGTGAGAGGGGGGCTGGGTAAGAAAGAGGAAGACATGGGGCCCAAAAGGTGGATGACCGAAACGGTCAAATGGAAAGGTGAAGAATTCAGCCCAATACCCCAAGAGCGTATCGACGCTCTTTTAACTGAGTATTATGACGAAAGAGGATGGGATTCAGCTTCAGGCTTACCTACCAAACGGAGGCTCGAAGAGCTCCAACTCGGAGATATTGCAAAGGATTTATAGGGCTACCGTCCTTAATGCTCTAGACGATTTTGGGGTGGCTGGATATGCAAAGTCAGAGATGGTTTCTATTTCGCTAACTAGGTCAGGAGGAGCGACATCAAGATGCGAAACCTGCCATTAAGGATGCAGGACAGGATTTTTCACGATCTCATTTTGCCACAAGAGACACAGGAAATGAGGGAAAAGGCAAGAGAATTTGCTGTGAGGGAGATAGCTCCTTTAGGCCATGAGATTGCTAATAAGGAGGAGAGCAAGGAGAGTTTTCCCTCAGACATTTTTTATAAATTAGCTGAGGGGGATTTCTACAAGATACCATTTCCTAAAGAGGTTGGCGGTCTTGGTTTGAAATACCCTGTCTGCGCTACAGTGGTGACGGTTGAGGAGCTTGCGTATATCAGCGATAGTATCGCTGCCGTTTATGATGTCCATTGTATCCTGGCAGGTCACGCTTTAATGTATGGCTCGGACTTTATAAAGCAGAAGTATTTAAGGCCGATGACAACGGCAGAGAAAATTGGCTGCTTTGCTACCACCGAGCCTATTGCCAGCACTGACCTGTCCCTCCGTGCCTTAAAGACAATGGCTACGAAAAAAGGAGATAAGTACGTTGTAAATGGTCATAAGCGCTTCATCACTAATTCCTGTGTGGCTGACTTTGTCACAGCTTTGGTTAACACCGATGGCAAGCTGAGTATGCTTGTGATTGACTTGAATTCCAAAGGCTGTAGAGTGGGAGAACCAGATAAGAAAATGGGTAACAAAGGACAACTGACTGCCGATATATACTTTGACAGTGTTGAGGTTCCTGCAGAAAATCTAATCCTTGAAGAAGGCAGGGGATTGCATATTGCCCTTGGAACATTGACTTATGGCAGAGTAGGGATTGGTGCTAGTGGTGTTGGTATGGCACAATCAGCTTTTGATGAAAGCATCGAATATATGAAAAAAAGAGAGGCATTTGCGAGAAAAATTGCCCAGTTCCAGTATTGGCAATTTAGGATAGCAGAACGGGCGATACAAATAGAGAATGCTAGGAACTTGTATTCTAAGGCTGCACTGCGGATGGACCAGGGAGTGGAGTTCCCAGAGCCGGAAGCAGCAGGAGCCAAATACTATGGTACAGAATGTGCCGGGGATATGGCAAGAGACGCTGTCCAGATATTCGGTGGTTATGGCTTTATGAAGCTACTAGAGCATGACCAATCTACCTATAAGGTTGAGGAGATTTATAGAGACTGTAAAGTCCCGGAGATATACGAGGGCACAAATGAAATCCAGAAGTTGATTATAGCCAGAGAACTATTTGGAAAAGAATTCACAGCTTAGCTTAGGCAAGACTTTGCAGAAGAGACATCGCCGAGTATACTTCAATGGAAAAAGAAATCTTGCACCTCATTGAAAAACCAGGTGCTTCAAGAACTTAAATGGAATTAACAAACCCAGAGCTTGATGTGCCCTTATTGTATTTTATGTACCTGTTTCCACTCTAATGACTCGTCTTCTAGTTTCGAAATCGTCGCTTATATAATTCATAGGCCGAATTCTATGTAGGCTACATGCCCTCACACCGCTTACTGAGGATATCAGCGGCTTGACGCTCCTACTGGACTCACTTATAATTCTGAAAAGAAAGGAGTTATTCTATGGCATGGAAAAAGATGAAAAGCATAGTTACTCCAGGGGATTATTATTTTTCTGGAGATGAAGCAGTAGCTGAGGGTGCTATCACAGCAAGATGTAACTACTACGCTGGTTATCCCATTACCCCGACTACTGAGACCTTGGAGAGGATTTCCGTTAGGTTTAGGGAGGTAGGAGCTGTATTCATGCAGATGGAGGATGAAATTGCATCCATCGCTTCATGTATAGGTGCTTCATGGGCTGGGGCAAAAGCTATGACCGTTACGTCAGGGCCTGGATTCAGCTTAATGCAGGAAGGAATTGGGCACGCTATTATGACGGAAACACCTGTTGTAATTGTTAATGCCCAAAGAGCGGGTCCTAGTACAGGACAAGCTACGCGCGTGGGAGGTGGTGACATAATGCAAGCTAGATGGGGTACACACGGAGGCATACCAACCATTACTCTTTCTCCTTGGTCCGTGCAAGAGTTATACGAGCAGACTATCAATGCTTTTAATCTTGCTGAGAGATATAGGGTTCCTGTTCTCCTTATGGCTGAAGAGTCGACTGCTCATTTACGGGAGAGGATGAATATTGCAGAGGAAGTTGAGTTATTTGAACGTGAAAAGAAACCAGGCGCAGCCCCCTTTGGTACAGAAGAGGATGACGGGGTCCCACCAATGCCTGCTTTCGGAGAAGGAGAGAAGCTGTTGGTTACTGCCTCTACACATGATGCTTACGGCGTTAGAAAAACAGCCGATTCTGTAACTGAAGGGAAGCTAACTGCAAGGTTGTACAATAAAATAATGAATCATAGGGAAGAGATAATTGAATATGAAGATTATTATTTGGATGATGCAACTATAGCAGTTTTTTGCTATGGAATCGTGGCAAGAAGTTCGCTGTTTGCTGTGGAGAAACTGCGGGAAGAAGGTAATAAAGTTGGCATGTTGAGGCTGAGGACTGCATGGCCTTTCGCTGATAGGATAACAAGAGATATAGGCTCAAAGGTCAAAAAGATATTTGTTCCTGAAATGAATATGGGGCAGGTCGTAGGCGAAATAATGAAATATGCCACTTGTGATGTAATACCATATAACCAGATGAACGGGGAAGTCATATATCCGAATACAATCATAGAGCAGTTAAGGAGACTCTTATGACAGATGTAGATTTGAAAGAATATTTGCGGCCAGGAGTAACGTTGCCTTTTTGCCCTGGCTGTGGCCACAGGAGCCTGTTGAGGCTCATCTTAAGGGCAATTTATGAGCTCGGAATAAACATTGATGACATGTTGTTTGTATCAGGTATAGGTTGTGGTGGCTGGATAGCGAGTCCCTGCATCAACGGTGACACTCTTCATACCCTGCATGGTAGGTCTCTCGCCTTTGCCACTGGAGCCAAGATGTTCAACCCGAAATTAAAAACAATGGTTATTAGTGGAGATGGAGATTTGATAGATATTGGCGGGAACCATCTTATCCACGCCGCTCGTAGAAATATGCCCATTACAACCATATGCGCTGACAATGTGAATTACGGGCAAACCGGTGGTCAAGCTTGCTCTACGACACCGAAGGGTGCCGTTACACAGACAACACATGAGGGGAACCCGTATTATCCGTTTGATATATGCAAACTTGTGAATGCAGCTGGTGCGGCCTATACAGCCAGGTACCTGGTTACCCAGACTTCTGAGGTGATAAGCAGCATCAAGAAGGCATTACAAATCGAAGGATTTACTTTTATCGATGTTATATCGCCTTGTCCAACCCAGTTTGGAAGGCAGAACCGACTTGATACAACTAGAGAGGCATATAAATTCTTTGAGGATAGGTGTGTCACGAAAGAGGATGCTGAGGGCTTATCGCCAGCAGAGATGGAAGGGAAAATAATAACAGGAGAGTTTTCCAATGGGAGAAGTTAAACAGGTTATACTCTGTGGTTTTGGAGGGCAGGGTATTGTTCTGGCAGGAACAATACTTGGCCATGCTGCCTTCAACGATGGTAAATGGGTTAGCGGCACGAACTCTTATGGCTCAGCAGCTAGGGGTGGGGAATGCGAGTCTGAAGTTGTAATATCCGACAAACCAACAACCTTCCCATATGTACTTGAAGCAGATTTTTTAATTGCTATGTACCAGAGTGCATATGATAAATATATTGGCAAGGTTAAACCTGAGGAAGGCGTGGTTATCCAGGATGAGCAACTGGTATCTCCTAGAGAAAGTAGCACTTTGAAACATATAGGGATTCCTGCTACCGAAGCAGCAACTAAAGAGCTTAACTCTAAGATGGTTGCGAATATAATCGCCTTAGGGGCAGCAGTAGAAATAAGCAAGGTGGTTACCAAAGATGCTCTTATCTCTGCTATAGAGGAACATATACCGGAAAGATTCAAAGAGTTGAATCTGAAAGCGGTAAATATCGGATTTAATCTGGGACGAGAGGGAAGCAGAGCGAATCAAGTGTAATAGCGGGGGAGTTACTCCCCATGGCTAAGATGATAGTTGCTTTCTTTCACATAACTACTGATGCTTTGCTCGCTATGCGAGTTATGAGTGCCATGCCCAAGCGAAGAGGCGCTTATAGGGAACCCGGTGGGCAAGCCTGTCTCCATAAGGGCATTAAAGAGGGTTGAAGATTTTGATGGAGAGAGGTATTATAGGGATCCAAGCTTTGTAGGGAGCTTTTGAAAGGAGCCATAATCTGCCACATCTCTGTTTTAATAACGAAGCGTACATGAATGCAGGAATCCAGAGATGAAACGCTATGCCATATAGAGCTCCGACTACTACTGCTCCAGCGGGAAAATTCAGCATTGACCAGACTAATTATGTGCATATTCTATGCTCTTGCCCTATAGGCTGGGAGCTTGCCTGCAGGTTTGGCTGAGGAATTTCTGCACTTGTCTACAGAAAAGTAAAGGAGGTGTTACATTATGGAGGAGATTCTTGAGGTGAGGTGGCATGGTAGGGGAGGATTGGGGGCAGTAACTTCGGCAGAGTTGGTTGCCAGCGCTGCCATAAGTGAGGGAAAATATGCTCAGTCGTTCCCTAGCTTTGGACCTGAAAGGAGAGGAGCACCTGTTGTTGCTTTCCTTAGGATAAGCGATGAGTTTATCAGAGTCAGGACGAATATTGATGAGCCCGACATAGTGGTGGTCATTGACCCAAGGTTGCTTGGTGCAATCAATGTGACCTCCGGACTTAAGAAGAACGGGAAAATCATAATTAATTCAAGAAAATCGCCTGAGCAACTAAAATCAGAGTTTGGTTTTAAGTGGTCTGTGGCCTCGGTTGATGCTACCACGATTGCCCGGGAAACAATAAAGCTGCCTATCACCAATACTGCCATGATGGGTGCGTTGGAAAAAGTCACTGAGGTTGTCAAGATGGATTCTCTGGTTGAGCAGCTGAAGGAGCGATTCGGGGCACGTGCTGGAGCTAATATCGAGGCTATGAAAAGGGCTTACGATGAAACTGTGGTAAAGGAATGACAAATGGCAGAGAAAAAGACTAAAGCAATGTCTGAGCTAACATGGAGAGATATGAGGTTTGGCAATGTATTCACGGAGCCTGGAAGTGCCACCCGATACAAAACCGGAGATTGGAGGTCTGAAAGGCCTATCGTGGATAAGGAAAAATGCAACAAATGTGGCTTATGCTGGCTCTATTGTCCCGATGGGGCGATAACACCCCTTGAGGATGGCTATTATGAGCCTGACCTTTACTTTTGCAAGGGATGTGGCATTTGTCTCCAAGTATGTCCCAAGAAGGCCATAGCAATGATAGAGGAAGAAGAAAATGAGTAAAAGAATAGCTTTAGAGGGTTCGTTTGCTGTTTCTGAGGCAGCAAGGATGGCTGATGTTGATGTCATAGCTGCTTACCCCATAACGCCTCAGACACATATCATCGAGCGCCTGGCTGACTATGTAGCTAATGGAGAACTGAAGGCAAGTTACATACCCGTTGAGTCGGAGCACTCAGCCATGAGCGCCTGTTATGGAGCTTCGGCAGCAGGGGCCAGGACTTTCACTGCTACCGCTTCCCAGGGGTTTTTTCTTATGCATGAAGTTCTTTATTGGGTTTCAGCCATGAGGCAACCTGTGGTTATGGCGGTATGTAACAGAGCTGTGGCTCCACCAGCGAATATCTGGGGTGATTACTCGGATGCCATGACTGCCAGGGATACAGGTTGGATTCAAATGTTCGCCGTGAATAACCAGGAGGTCTTTGATTTCGTTTTGTCAAGCTTCCGCATTGGCGAAGATCCCAGAGTTTTGCTTCCAGTGATGGTTCATCTGGATGGATTCACGCTGTCACATGTAGTGGAGCCGGTGATTCTGCCAGAGCAGGAGGAAGTAAACAAATATCTTCCCCCATACCATCATCCTTATGCTATTGACCCTGATAACCCCATGTCCTATTCGATGGTAATGGGCCCTGATATATACGCGGAGGTAAAGAAAGCGCAAGATGTAACCCTGAGGGAATCTAAGGAAGTAATAGTCCAGGCGTGGAAGGAATTCGGAGACATGTTTGGGCGCTATTATTCGCCTATCGAGTCGTATAAGACCGAAGGTGCTAAAACACTATTGATGAGTACGGGATGCCTCAGCGAGACGGCAAAAGTGGCGATAGATAGAAAAAGGGATAAAGGAGAAGATGTAGGACTCTTAATTTTGCATTTGTGGAGGCCCTTCCCGTTTGAGGAGCTTTACCAGGCGATAAAGGATGCCGAAACCCTTATTGTCTTTGACCGCTGCATTTCCCTCGGAGGTCCTGGAGGCCCTATCATTTCCGAGGTTAAATCAGCTTTATTTGATAAGAGGAAGGACATAAAATTTGCAGGGCTTATAGGTGGGTTGTGCAGCAGGAATCTATCTGTTGAGCAATTCGAAGATGCGCTTGACAAAGGTAGAGAGATTGCGGAGAAGGGGTCGGAGGAAGTATTTGAGACTATAGGCATAAGGGAGTAAGAATGCAAGGTGAATTTATAAAATTTGGTAAAAATCTTGTCTCTAAAGACGAGCTTCTCACTCCGGGGCATAGGGCTTGCCAGGGCTGTGGCCTGGGTTTGACTATCAGGCTAGCCTTGAAAGTCCTGGGTAAGGACACCGTAGTTGGTATACCTGCTGGCTGCTGGGCAGGTGTAGGCTCAATGTATCCCGATACTGCGTGGCGAATTCCGTGGATGCAAACGCTGTTTGAAAACTCTGCCGCTCAAATGTCGGGGATAGAATCAGCCTACAGAATTTTAATGGATAAAGGCAAGATGCCTGAGAGGAAAATCAATTGTGTTGCTATTGCCGGGGACGGAGCAACTAACGATATAGGAGTTGCCGCTCTGTCAGGAGTATTGGAAAGAGGTCATGATATCCTGTATATTTGCCTTGACAATGAAGCTTACATGAACACGGGAATCCAGAGGTCGAGCGCTACACCTTATGGGGCCTCGACTACCACTACTCCGGCAGGGAGAGTCAGCGTTGGGCAGGTAACCTGGAAAAAGAATATGATTGAGATTGTTGCTGCTCACAATATACCGTATGTAACTTCAGCCTGCCCCAGTTACCCCTTTGATTTGATGGATAAGGTTAGGAAAGGGGCAGATACTAAAGGCCCGGCTTACATACATGTACTGGCTCCTTGCCCCACGGGCTGGAGGTTTCCTACAGAGTCGACCATCGAGATAGGTCGCCTTGCTGTGGAAACGGGTGTCTTTCCTATCTACGAAGTGGAGAATGGCAGGTACAAACTAAATATTGATAGGCCCAGTCTCAAGCCAGTGGAGGAGTACTTGAAGCCGCAGGGCCGTTTTCGACACCTGGCGGACGCAGACATAGAGATGATTCAAAAAAGGGTAAGTGAGGAGTACGACAAGCTTAAA
>JAFGBN010000098.1 GCA_016933195.1 Dehalococcoidia bacterium
GCCGGTGGTGGCAGACCTGGTGCCATCGGTGACCGTGGCGCCGCTTATGGCCTCTCCGCTGGCGGCATCGGTGACCACTCCTGATATTTGACCGGTAAGCGGGGCTGAAGAGCCCTGGACTGCCTGGCAGGCGTTTATGCGACCATAAACAACATCGACCCCAACATTATCGCAGGTGCTTTCTATCTTTGCTCTCACCTCGTCGTTGAGCTCCCCATCGCCATTGCTATCAGTGGCTATGGTGAAAACCAGAGCAGATAGGCCGGCCACGAAGGGGGAAGCCATGGATGTCCCCGCTTTGGAGCCATATTGGCCATCGGGCATAGTGGAGTAAGCTAATCCAGGGGCGGCGACATCTACCCAATCGCCGCGATTTGACCATGAGTATAAGTTATCAAGGCTGTCAGTGCCACCAACCGCTATACAGTTGGTGTAGTAAGCCGGGTAGAAGGGCGAGGAGCTGCCATAATTGCCAGCGGCTGCTACTACTACCGCTCCTTTGCTCCAGGCATAATCCACTGCCTGCTCCAGGGTTGTGGAAGGGCTGGTACCCCCAAGGCTGAGGTTAATCACATCAGCTCCGTTATCTGCTGCCCAGATAATGCCCTGTGCCACCCAGGAGTAATAGCCAGAACCGTCATCACTGAGCACCTTCACATTCATCAGGCTCGAGTTGTGACCCATGCCAGCAACGCCGATGCCATTGTCAGTTGCCGCGGCGGCAATGCCGGCAACATGAGTGCCATGATTATGACCATTGGCGTCCGGTGTAGTGCTATCACTGAAGTTTATGTTGTCTACTATCTTGCCTGCCAGGTCGGGGTGCTCCATATCGATACCGGTGTCGAGGATGGCGATATGGATATCAGCACTACCTTCTGTTATGCTCCAGGCTTGCGGGGCTTGAACCTTAGTCATACCCCACTGGTTGTCAAAATAAGGGTCATTCGGCACATCAACAGCCTCAACCAGAGAGTCGAGCTCAACATACTTTACTTGTCTATGCAAACGATAAGCCTGGGACTTAATAAAACCCCTTCCTGCAGGAACATCTACTACCTGAACTCCAATCTCGGGGATTATGCCTCCAAGCTTGCCGCCCAAGTGTCGGTGCACCCGGGCCATATCGCTCCAGCTTGTGCCTGGCTTGAACTGGACCAGGAGACGTTGGGAGGCAGGGTTGCTGTTTTGCCCAGTGGCAGCAGATATCGGTGAGGCAAAGGCCGCCACGCTGAGCAGCAAACTCAGGATAATGACTATTGTTGAAAGCTTCCATATACTTTTCAATTGTGACCTCCTCTTAGCCCTATTACGTATTACGGATTAACCAAGTATTGTGCATGTTAATGATAAGGCTGTTGAGGGGGGTTATGAATCCCCCAATGGTCATATTTGGGATGGTAAAATGGTACTAGATAGAGCAGTCTGATTTTGGCTTGGTGACTAGCACTATTTCACCGCACATCTTGATCATGTCAACGGTCTTGTGTTGTATTCACCTTTAAAATAGCGGCAAAAACACCTTTTTCCCAGGACTCTTGACGAGGGCAGGGGCTGCCAAACTTATGTCGCAGGACTTTTTGGTGATAGACAGGAAAAGGAGCTTAAGTTAGTATAAGTAGAGTATTGTGAAGATAAAGCAGGTATGAATATGGTAGAAGTCAGACTAAGCAATTCAAGGATGTTGACCACCAGTGAGGTGGCTCACCTGCTGCATGTTCATCCCAACACGGTGAGGCACTGGGCGAACAAAGGACTCCTTGCTGCCTGTTGTCTCGGCACCAGGGGTGACCGCAGGTTTAAGCGGGAAGACCTGGAGAGATTTATCGAGCTTGATGGCTACAATGGGCGGCGGCCCGAAGGTCAACCGTAAACACATAGAGAAACTTCTTCCCTATTAGCCGTCTTCTTGCCGGGGGTAGCGCTTTTATACTACAACCTTGAATCACAGTTAAGCTTTTCTGGGCAGAGGTATATGGCAGCCCAGCAACCGGGCGATTAGCGCCAGTACCAGAAGCGCAACGAGATAGAATACCAGGCTGGAGTAATCGTGGAAGTATGTCATGGCTACCTCCCCTCCCCAGTGGTTGCCGATGAGGAGCAGGGAGACAATACGGACGATATTTGCCAGAATGGCTATGGGGAAGGCCAGGGTGCGGGCGCAGCCCTTGCCTCGAAAATAAAGGATGAGTCCCAAGAGCACAGGCAATAAGGAGAAATCCAGCAAACCCGGATTTCTTCGTCGCTGAGCTCAAACTTCCCATAACAGGAGCTACCCTCAGAAAGCTTACATCCGGGATAGGAGGGTGAATATACCTTTGAATCCTCCCGTTCTTTCCTTGATGGTAGCATAATTTACCTCGCCGCGCATTAAAGAACAATAGCCTCTCCATGCTCTTCCATCTGGCCTTAGCATCTTGAATACCAGGTGAGGGAAGCGGACAAGAATTCTTGAAAGAGTTCGTGCTATGCCCAGCTCGGACATTATCTTCTCATCTACTAACTGCTGGTAGTCTTGTAACTCGATTTTGTCCTGCAGCAAAGAGTTCTCAATCACCGGCGCAGCAAGCTGTGCACTTTGGATAGCGTGGCAAATTCCTTCTCCCGTCAATGG
Organism: Dehalococcoidia bacterium; assembly: GCA_016933195.1. Classification (GTDB taxonomy): domain Bacteria; phylum Chloroflexota; class Dehalococcoidia; order GIF9; family AB-539-J10; genus JAFGBN01. Next base: position 2,615 of record JAFGBN010000098.1, read on the forward strand.
GTCAGCAAGCCCAGCGGCATCCCCCAGCAGTAACGTTTTACCCTGAGAGACAGTTGCTCTTTTTCCGCAAATCGGTATCAGGTGGCTACCAGTCCTGGCGATAGTGTAATTGCTGATACCTAGAGATCTCAAAAATTCCTGATAGCGGCGGTTCAAGTCCTTTGCCTTGGAGGCAAGGCATCCAGCTCCGATAGAGAGATGGTTGCGCTTGGGAAATACCCAGGCATAGCCTCCAGGGATGCATCCCAGGTCTATCGCAACTCGGGATTTCCACTTTGTCAGGTCTTCCTCAGGCACGATGACCTCCGACTCTAGCGCCGCAATATATTTTATGCCCCTTCTTATACCCGATTCTTTTGCCACTATGCTATAAGCACCATCGGCTCCCGCCACAACTCGGGAGTGAAACAGGCTATCGGCGGTTGCGATTTCAACCCAATCAGCATTTGTTTGTATCTGTGTTACCTGCTGTCCATCAATGAGCACTGCGCCAAATTGCTGTGCCCTCTTGACTAAAAGATAATCAAACACATCGCGCATAACTGTATATATCAATGGTTGATTATGATGTCCTGTATAGGGGTTGCCAAAGTTATAACTCATGCTCACTTCATAGACTATGTCCTCCACTGCCTCGGAGATGTCGAAATCCAGAAGCCTGGTAGCCCTGGTAGTAACTCCGCCGGCACAGCACTTATATCGTGGCAGTTTTTCCTTTTCCAGGAGTAATACTCTTATGCCCTTCTTTGCCAGCTCATAAGCGAGCGTCGCCCCGGCAGGACCAGCGCCAACAACTATTACGTCATAGCTTTGTGTCAATGGTTAAAAACTCCTGGCAATCAAAGTAGTTTACCATTATTTATTTCTCATACAAATCTCTTAATCGTTCAGCTATCCCATTTTACCCTGAACCATATAAAATTCTTCGCTATGCTCAGAACGACTGCAAGGTGGACTATTGTAAAATGCGATGAAGCGTTTTGTAATCTATCTTCGATTGTATCAGCGTTATATGATAGCATTGCACATGGAAATTTGAACAGGGAGCAGTGAGTTGTCAAGCCAATTTTACGATGTCATTATAGTGGGGGCGGGACTGGCGGGAAGCTATGCCGCCTATGAGCTGGCCTCCTCAGGCTACCGTGTGGCTGTTTTGGAGCAGAAAAGTGCGCCGGGGCTCGATAGTTGCTGCACCGGGATAATCAGCACCGAATGTTTTAACGCCTTTGGCATCAGTCCAGAAATAATACGGGCGAAGGTGAACTCAGTCAGGCTTTTCTCACCATCGGGAAGATGTTTGAGGTTGGAGAGCGAAAAGGTTCAAGCGTATGTAATAGACCGGGCTTCCCTTGATCAAGCTATTGCTCGCAAAGCCCAAGCCAGTGGGGCACACTATTTCCTTTCCTCTCGAGCTACTGACATTATCGTAGAAAAGGATAAAGCAAAGGTTGAGGTCTGGCATCTCGGCTCAAGGGAAATGTTTACCTCTAGAGCCATGATATTGGCTAATGGTTTTAAGCCCAAGCTGCCGCAGAAACTGGGTCTGGGCAAAATCAAGAATTTTCTAATTGGTGCTCAGGCAGAGGTTGAAGCCCATAACATTGGTGAAATTGAAATCTACTTCGGTCGGGAAATAGCACCGGGCTCGTTTGCCTGGCTGGTGCCTACTTCGGCAAATAAGGCATTAGCTGGACTCCTGTCAACATCTCAAGCTAAGTTAAGTTTGGAAAAATTTCTCCTCGGTTCTTTTTGCCGGGATAGAATGGTGACTGAGGAAGTTGAAATAAGACAAAAGACTATACCTCTGGGGGCATTACCTCGTACCTATGGAGATAGGCTACTGGTTATCGGGGATGCTGCTGGACAGGTGAAGCCAACTACTGGTGGTGGAATATACCTGGGGCATCTTGGTGCTAAGATGGCTGTTGAAGTACTTCATAGGGCTCTTGAAAATGATGACTTGGCTGCGGCTCAGCTTTCCCGTTACCAGAAAGAATGGAAGGCGAAAATGGGCAGGGAAATTTCTCTTGGTTATCGAGCCAGGCAATTATATGGTAGGCTAAGCGATAAGAGGATTGATAAAATATTTAATATGCTGGATTCCGGGGGTATGGCCGAGGCTCTGCTTAATTCTCCAAATTTCTCCTTTGATTGGCATAGTAAGTTAATCTTGACCGTTTTGAAATATAATCTAACTAATCCCTTACAAAGAGTATGGCGTTCTTTCACTGGGAGGCTGAATAATGACTGAAGCGGGCTATCCTCCTCGTCATGTAGCCATTATCATGGATGGTAATGGCCGGTGGGCAAGAAGGCGTGGGTTGCCCAGGTTTATAGGACATGTGGCTGGGGCTGATAATATTAATCGTGTTGTGAAGCTATTCGCCGATTGCGAAGTAAAGTACCTCACACTCTATATGTTCTCCTCGGAGAACTGGAACCGACCGAAGGTTGAAGTTGGCGGGCTTCTCAACCTTCTGGCGAGGAGGATTGATAGCGAAACTAAGGCTTTTCATAAGGATAATATCAGGCTCAGACATCTTGGCAGGTCAGATAGGCTATCTCCTAAGTTGAGGCAGAAAGTAGAGGCGGCAACCGAACTCACCAAGAATAATACCGGGCTTACACTTTGCCTTGCCTTCGACTATGGTGGCCGTGATGAAATTCTGCAGGCGGCTAGACATATCGTAGGCACTGATATTTCCGGTGACAAGGTAGACGAGGCTGTGTTTAACCAACACCTCTATACCAGTGGTATTCCTGACCCTGATTTAATCATTCGCACCGGTGGCGAAATGAGGCTGAGCAATTTCCTCCTCTGGCAGGCAGCTTATAGCGAGCTCTATTTTACTCGGGTGCTATGGCCTGATTTTGGGCAAAAAGATATCGAAGAAGCCATTTCTGAATATAAACGTCGCCAGCGCCGCTTTGGCAATGTATGAACTCTTTTACAGCGAGACAATAGAGGTCGAGCCGCGGCATAGACTCGCGTGTTAATCCTTCAGTTCTGCCAGTGCCTTGGCCATCTGTTTCTTCTGTTCAAGGTCCGTATCTCTGTAGAGCATTATCATCTGGTTCTGGCGAGGACCTGCTCCGTGCCAGGTGCCCACCCCGTGAAGGCCAGCTATCCAGTTTTGTAAGAAACGGGTCATGCGCATCCTGTCCTTAGCTGAGGCATTCGTCTTGAGATACTTCTCTACCAGAGGTTTTGTTACCGGATTCTCTAGCTCTTTCTCCGATGGCATAGTTACAGTAAACCCACCGGCAATATCACCAGCCCACTTCATGACTTCCCAGAAGCCGTCACAGGTATTAAGCTTGGCTGCATTGCCGAAAGTGTCATTGGGCAGGTAAAAACCAGAGCCTTTCGGCTCCTCTTCTCCTCGATAGGCAGCAGCTATTGCGAGACCATAAGATATCTCCCTTACTTTAATCATTTCCGTTATCTGTTGCCGTATCGCGGGCGCTTTATCCAGACCGAGGTACTCTGTTAAAACCTGCGTGGCGCCAATGATAAGGTCTATAAACCCTGCCTTGCATGAACCTCCGCAAGCCATTCGATGCTGTTTGGCAAAGCGGAGCAAAATCTTGTGGGCATATTCTGTTTCCCCGCACATAAAAACCCTCTCCCAGGGAACGAAGACATTATCAAAGACTATCAGGCAGGTCTCTCTTTGCCCATATGTAGGATTCCCTAACTTTGAATTATCGCCCATGAACTCCCTTTCTGCTGACATGGCATTGTATTGAGCAATGTAGGTGATGCCCTCCTGGGAGTTCTTCACAGCACAAGCTACTGCGTAGGGTTCTTCACCTGGCCTTGGAGACACACCAGGTACAAGCAGAGTCTCGTCTGCGGCATAGGCACCACTTTGATGCATTCTAGCGCCTCTCAGCACGATGCCATCAGGGCGCTTCTCAGCGATTCTCAAATAATGGTCAGGGTCACCTTCCCCTGGCCTGAGGTTCCGGGGGCCCTTAACGTCCATGACGCCACCACTAACTGCCAGGTCATTCTTCTGAATATATTTTAGCCACTCAATAAACCTTTTGTGATATTCGGTGTTCAGCTTCTGGTCCATCTCATAAGTAGCAGAAGCAGTTGCATGCATAGCATCGCACCCCGGGCAACGATAGTTGCAGGTGCCTAACTTCTGAGAAGTCAAAACGGCCATCTCGGCACGCATTTCCAGGTCCTTGGCAGAGTGAGACGGATGTACGTTTCTACTCACCTTCCCTCCAATCAGGGGGGACACTACATTCATAATCTCATCATATTGAGACTCCAAACCCAGATCGAAGACCTTGACATTGGCATCTAGCACCGTCTTGGTATTGGGGTTATCCTGTAAATTTTCTACCTTGTTGCCATTAATATAAAGATTGTGCTTAATCTTTGACTGGCCTTCCCTGTACTGGTCTCCTGTTCTTAACGCCATGATAACTTTACCTCCTGGTTTAATGCTCAGCATCCAGCATTTTTATGCTGTTTTGAGCCTGTAGCTTTCCAATACCCCCAGCTGCACACTGGGGAACTAATGGACAAGCCCGCTGGCGGTGCCAGCCATTATATTCTCTCCACGCTGGTTCAGGGCTGAGATATCTAAGGTCAGCCTGACGGCATCCCCCTCAGCTATCTTCTCTCGAACAATCCCTTTGATAGTCACCTCATCTTCTGGGTAAACGAAGCCAAGAAAGGAAACAGAGAGCTTTGCTCCAAGGTGTTCTTTACCAAAGAACTTGATGACGAACTCCCCCATATACTCAAGATATTGGCAGCCTGCTTCGATTGGTGCACTAAGGTTCAAATCATGGGCGGATGGGTAATCGTTATGGAAAGTCTTACTCTTCGGCCAAGGCTGGAAAATGCGCCCCTTGTCTAGGGTCCACTTCTTAGTGAAAGGCTCAGTCTCAAATCCAACTGGAATATCCTTACTAGCGGTGACTTTCATCGGCCGGAATGCAGTAGGGTCCTCTTCAAAATGCATAGTTGTCGTTTTATATTTCTCCTTAGCTGGTCTTTTCCTCAGATTGAACAACGATAGGCCAAGCGTTTCTTACTCTCATACGAACGATCTCTTTTCCATCCTCATCAACGACTAGATGCTCGGTCACAATCCAATCCCTCCCCCTTCTAGAGTACTTCTCGACTGGTTTGCCTGTCATCCTGAGCTTCTTCCCTACTTTGATGGGGTTGATAAATTCGTATTCATGCTTGTTATGAACAACAGCACCGGGAGGATTGATTCCCTTTTGCTGTACGCCATAGTGGCCATAGATCTGCATGAGTGTCTGCATTGCAAGGCAGGTTGGTGTGCCGATACACCCTCCCCATGGGGAATTCTCCATATACCAAGGATTGTAATCATCGTTAGCCCAGGCATACATATCTCTATCTTCCTCAGTGAAGGTGAACTCTAAAGGCTCAAACTCCTCGTTTATCTTGATATTACCCAATGTTAACTTTCTCTCTGCCTGCTGAGCCATAAGCTGAAGGTGACTCTCTATCACTTCGCGGCAACTTGAGTAACTGAAGCTTTTCTCCATCTCGTACCTGTTTTTCGGCTTACCTAGGCGATTTTAGAAATCATCCGAAAAGTTCCTTGTGCCTATCCTTAAAGCTATGAGATTTGGTCCTTTTCTTTAGCGTTTAGTGTATTGGGGTGCCTTGCGGGCTCGCTTAAGTCCGTATTTTTTACGTTCTTTGATTCTAGCATCCCGAGTAAGAAAGCCTTCTTCACGCAACATAGGTTTGAAAAGCTCGTTCTCCTTAGCCAGAGCTCGAGCAATACCATGGCGGATGGCTGCGGCCTGGCCACTCACCCCGCCACCAGTTACCTTTATGGTAACATGGAACTTGTCCATGGTATTGGTAGCCAGGAAGGGATGCTCAATCATATGGCGATGCTCAAGGCGAGGGAAGAGCTCCTCGTAAGGTCTATCGTTAATCACTATGCCTCCGCTCCCAGGAAAGAGCCTGACTTGAGCTATAGCACATTTACGCTTGCCCGTTCCCCAAACATAAGTTTTTTCAGCCATTAATCATTACCTCCCAAATAACTTGAATCCTAAATTCTAATCTTTTAGGATTTCGATATTAGTATTTAGTGCTTCTTTGTATTAGCAGGGGTGGGGATGCTCACTTCCAGGATAAACTTTGAGTTTCTTAAACATGGCTCTACCTAAACGATTCTTAGGTAACATGCCTCTAACCGCATGCTCAATTACGCGGGTGGGGTGCTTATCAAATATCTCTTTAAATGTTGGACTCTTTAGGCCGCCAGGATATCCTGAATGCCTGTAATAAATCTTTTGCTCAGCTTTCTTGCCAGTTACCTTCACTTTAGCAGCATTAATTACCACGACGTAATCTCCAGTATCAATATGGGGAGCATAGATTGACTTATGCTTACCCATGAGCCAATTGGCTACCTGGGATGCCATTCTTCCCAAAGTTTTATTCTCAGCATCAATTACCCGCCACTCGTGCTTGATATCTTTAGCTTTAGGGCTGTATGTTTTCATCTCTGACCTTTCACATCTCTGGAGGCTTTATCTAGGGGTTCAGGATAGTTGACTTTGGTAAGCCGTAAACCAAGGGCAGGAGCTGTAGGACCAGCTGAACCTAAATTTCTTGCTTCCAGAATATCACGAAAGTCTGCAAGGCTTATTTTGCCTAGGCCCAGCCTCATCAAGAGACCTATAGTGTTACGTACCTGGTGGGTTAAAAAGGAGTTGGCTACCACTCGAAAAATAACAAAATCTCCCTCTTTGTCAACCTTTGCTTCGTGGATATTGCGCACCGTGCTTCTGGCATCGTCCAAAGAGGTAGCGAAGGAGGCAAAGTCATGCTCGCCTTGGATAAGCGAGCATCCCTCATTCATCGCTTCTGTGCATAATGGCTGTGGTACAAATAGAGCAAACCTCTGACTAAATGGCGAGCGAGTATCGTTATTCAAAATGTAATAGCGATACTCTCGGCTTAGAGCGTCGCGTCGAACATTAAAGTCGCTGCTGGTTCTGTGAGCTGATTTGACTGCGATGTCCTTGGGTAAGTAGTAGTTTAGTGCTTTAACTAATGCTGTGGGAGATAATGAGGGCTTGGCCCAAAAAGTCACTACCTGCTCTTCAGCATGTACACCGGCATCAGTCCTACTAGCTGCCATAACTCGACTACTTTCTCCACAAAATTTCTTTATAGCTTGCTCCAGCTCACTCTGAATGGTAGGCAAGCTAACTTGCCATTGAAAACCATGGTATCGTGTGCCGTCATACTCTATAATCAGAACATACTTTTGTGGCTTATAGCCACAACTTGTTCCTCTACTAATTAGTGTAATTCCTTTTTTTCGTGCTTTAGTGCGAAAATTACTTAAGCAATTGGATTTGAATCATAGGAGCATTATCGCCAAGGCGAGGCGCTACCTTCGCTAAGCTTGTATAGCCCCCAACCCGGTCGGTATACCCCGGAGCAATTTCATTAAATAGCTTTTCAACCACTTTCTTATCAGTAATAAGTGATAACGCTTGCCGCCTTGAAGCGAGACTACCATTTTTCCCCAAAGTAATCATCCATTCGGCTAAGCTGCGAACTTCTTTAGCTTTAGCTTCAGTGGTGGTAATCTTCTCGTAGGCTAAAAGGGCAGTGACCTGATTCCGGTATAATGCCCAGCGATGCTGAGTTGGCCTACTTAACTTCTGTCCCGCTACTTTGTGTCTCATCCCTCCTCCTGCTGGAATTAGAAGTGAGAGGAAAGCCTAGGTTTGCCAGTACTTCTTCCACGTCACTTCTGGATTTTGCTCCCAATCCAGGTAACGGTGGCAAGCCTCCCTTGCTCCTCTCTAATAATTGTCCTAGGGTGGAAATGCCTGCTCGTTTCAAACTGTTATAAGGGCGGGTTGATAAATTTAGTTCCTCTAAGGGAGTATTATATTGGTCAGGTTGAATGGCTAAAGCGCCGCCTACCTTTGCTTCCTCTGCTGTTGGAACCTGGAGATCCCTGAAGGAGGCAAAGTGATCAACTAAGATGGCGGCACCTTGAGTAAATGCTTCCCATGGAGGAATAGTGCCATCAGTCCAAATCTCTAAGATGAGTCTTTCTGGGCTTCCCTCTTGGCCAGGCCTGACGGGTTCTATAGAGAAGTTGGTCTTCAGCACTGGTGTAAAAATGGCGTCTACTGGTAGTGCTCCTACAGGTAAGTCGTCAGTCGCTTTAGCTGGCACATAACCTTTTCCCAACTCCACATTAAATTCCACATTAAGCTTAGCCTGGGAAGAATCCAAAGTAGCTAGGTAAAGCTCGGGGTTAGCAACGCGAAAGTCAGTTGTGGGTTTAATGTCGCCAGCACAGACACTGCCTTCCCCCTCTGCTTCTAACATCAACTTCCCTGGCTCATGAGAAAGGGGACAGAGCCTCAGTTCCTTGACGTTAAGTAAAAATTCTAGGGCATCCTCTTTAACATCAGGGATGGGGGTGAATTCGTGCTGAACCCCTTCTATCTTAACCCATGTTACTGCGGCACCAATCAGAGAGCTAAGAAGCACACGTCGCAGTGTGTTGCCTAAAGTGATGCCGGAACCTGCCTCTAAAGGCTCGGCAAGAAAGCGGCCATAATTACCAGCAATTTCAACACAACTTACATTGGACATAGGCAACCTAATGATATATCACCTCGAATAATACTCAACAATAGCTTTCCCGTCGAACTTAGCCTCAATATCGTCCTTACTGGGTAAGGTTGAAGCGCTGCCTGTCATTCCTTCTTCATCTAAGCTTAACCAGCTAGGGATAACCTTTCCCTTGACTTTCTCGACTAACGCTTTATAATATTCGGTTTTAGTGCTAGCTTCCCGCCATCTGATAACATCTCCCGACTTTATTAGGAAAGAAGGTATATCGGTTTTGTGTCCGTTAACAAGGATATGACCATGCTGAATTATTTGCCTGGCTTGGGCTCGTGAATCGGCAAAGCCCAAGCGATAAACCACATTATCCAATCGTCTTTCTAGCAGTATGAGGAGGCCTTCTCCAGCAGCACCAGGAGTTTTTTCTGCCTCAGCAAAAAACTTGCGAAATTGTCGCTCTAGAACGCCATAGCTAAAGCGGACCTTCTGCTTTTCGCGTAATCGAAGTCCATAATCGGAAACCTTGCGCTGCCGAGCCTGAAAACGCCCTCTAGAAGGGGTAGTTCTCCTCTCCAAGGGACATTTGGGACTGGAGCACTTCTCCCCTTTAAGCATGAGCTTTTCACCGAGATACCGGCACAGGTGGCAAACAGGTCCTGTGTACCTTGCCATTTTTATACCCTTCTCCTTCCCCGCGGACGGCAACCATTGTGTGGGATAGGAGTTACGTCTCTGATGCTAGTAACGGTGAGTCCTGAGGCCTGTAGAGCGCGGATAGCTGCTTCACGTCCACTGCCTGGGCCTTTAATATAAACATCAACTTGGCGCAAGCCATCGTTTGCTGCCCGTCTTGCTGCCTCTCTAGCAGCTAGCTGAGCAGCATAAGGAGTACCCTTCCTAGAACCTTTGAATCTGGCGGTGCCAGAACTTCCCCAGGTGATAACGTTACCTTGCGTATCAGTAATGGTAACAACGGTGTTATTAAACGTAGATTGGATGTAGACTCTACCTTCACTAACCTTTCTATGAATTCTTTTCTTTTTCTTTGGCATTTGTTAAACGTAAACTCCTTATTTCTTAGCTACACCGCGCCTTTGGCCTCTACCTGCCACTGTCTTCCTTGCTCCTCTTTTAGTGCGGGCATTGGTGCGCGTTCTTTGTCCATGAGCTGGTAAATTCATACGATGTCTCATGCCCCGATAGCAACTGATTTCAACAAGCCTTTTTATATTAGACTGAACCTCTCTCCTAAGGTCGCCTTCCACTTTATACTGGTTATCAATAGCATTGCGAAGCTGGCCAAGCTGCTCCTCAGTAAGTTCTTTAACCCTGGTGCTGGGGTTGACCTCTGCGGTGTTTAGAATATGCTGGCTTGAGGTACGGCCAATACCATAAATATGTTGCAAGGCCACCCAGATTGGTTTGTCCTTAGGAAGATCTATTCCAGCAATACGTGGCATTGTTAACCCTGCCTCTGTTTATGCTTTGGATTTTCGCAAATAACTCTAACCACACCTTCTCTCCTGATAATCTTACATTTTTTGCAACGCCGTTTAACTGAAGCTTTCACTTTCATTTCGCATCACCAGTCAAATAAACCTTACTATAATAAACTTCCTTGGCTGACCTGTCAAAGACTGAATCTAGTTAAGCCGGTAAGTAACTCTGCCTCGGCTCAGGTCATAAGGAGAAAGTTCTACCAAGACCCTGTCTCCAGGCAAAATTCTGATATGATGCTTCCTCATCCTGCCTGAGATATGAGCCAACACTGTATGGCTGTTAGCTAACTCGACACGAAACATGGTATTAGGTAAGCATACAGTTACTTTGCCTTCAACTTCTATCCTTTCTTTCTTAGGCATGTTTTTCTTTGCTGCTAAGCAAGTATCTCTGCTTTATTGTCAGTAATAGCAATGGTATGTTCAAAGTGCGCTGAAAGGCTTCCGTCAGCCGTAAGCACTGCCCATCGGTTGGCAGCCAATTTAGTTTGCCAACCTCCAGCGTTAACCATGGGTTCAATGGCTAAAGTCATACCTTTGCGAAGCAGAGTGCCCTTCCCCACCACAAAATTGGGTATTTGCGGGTCTTCATGCAGCTCTCTGCCTACTCCGTGTCCCGTGTATTCCCTAACTATGGAAAAACCCTTTGATTCAACGTAACCCTGGATAGCAGCTGAGATATCTCCAAGATATGCTCCGCAATTAGCTTGAGCAATGCCGGCTTGCAGGCTGCCTTCCGTGACCGAAATAAGTTCCTTAGCCTTCTGACTTACCTTCCCCACGCTAACAGTTATAGCTGCATCAGTATGAAAGCCGTTAAGCTTTACCCCTGCGTCTAAGGAGACGATATCTCCATCCTGTAATACTCGTTCACCGGGAATACCATGGACTATCTCGTCATTGACAGAAACACATATATTGGCGGGGAAACCCTGATAGTTTTTAAAGGAAGGCTCGCCTCCTCTCGCTTCCATTTCATGGATGGCAATGGAGTCTAGCTCACGCGTAGTAATTCCTGGTTTCACCTCTATTCTTAGTTTATTCAAGACCGCCACTAGTATCCTGCCACATCGGCGCATGATATCTATCTCATCAGGAGATTTCACAATTATCATTTACTTGCTGCCTTTAAGCACAGAGAGTATTTCCTTAGCCACTTCTTGTATTCCCAAATTGCCATTGATTTCGATGAGTTTGTCCTGCTTTCTATAACGCTCGAGGAGAGGCATGGTCTGAGAAAAAAAGACCTTTAATCTCTCCCTCACTGTTTCTTCCCTATCATCAGGACGCTGGTACAGCTTACCACCGCATTTATCGCATTTCCCTGGTACTTTAGGTGGTGAGCTTATCAGATGGTAGGGTGTTTGGCAACTTTGGCAAATCCACCTTCCACTAAGGCGTTTTACAAGCTCTTCATCAGGCACATAAATATATATAGCCTTGTCTATGTTTTTCCCCTGGTCAACAAGAGCTTTATCTAAAACCTCTGCTTGCTCTAAGGTTCGAGGAAAACCGTCAAAGAGACAACCAAAGGTACAAGCGGGCTGGTTAATCCTTTCGAGTATCATCCGGCTGGTTATTTCGTTTGGGACTAGCTTGCCCTCCTCCATATATTTTTTAGCTAAGAGCCCTAATTCAGTCTTTTCCTCCAGCGCCCTGCGAAACAAATCGCCAGGAGCTATATGGGGTAAATGCATCTCTGTGGAAAGGATATCTGCCTGAGTTCCCTTTCCTGCCCCTGGAGCACCTAGTAGAATTACGTACATCAAAAGAAAACCAAAAACTAAACCCAAAAGCCAAAAAGGCTTGTATTTTTTGACTTTATTTCAGAAAACCTTCATAGCGACGCATGGTTAACTGTGCCTCTAATTGCTTCATAGTATCTAAGGCAACGCCAACAGCTATAAGCAAAGCAGTACTGGAGATGGTCAAGGCTACAACACCTGTGATTGATCGAGCAATAAAAGGCATGATTGCCACGAAGGCCAAGAAAAAAGCGCCGCCGAATGTAAGAGCCCTTATAACCTTATTTAGATAGTCAGATGTTGCTTTCCCTGGTCGGATTCCAGGGATAAAGCCACCTTGCTGTTGCAAAGTTTTTGCTAAATTCATTTGTTCAAATATGACCATGGTATAAAAAAAGGTGAAACCGATTACCAAGGCGAAGTACAATCCCTGGTAAATCAAACCTAGAGCGCCTGGAGTGTCAGGGCGAAAAATGGTATAGATTGAATTCCAGAAATTTGGATTTTGACTTGCCGGGTTCATAAAGTATGTAGCTATCGTACCGGGAAGCTGCATCATTGCGATAGCGAAGATAAGTGGTATCATTCCAGCAGTATTCACTCGCAATGGTATATAGGTTGAGCCTGATTGCCGATACATACGGCCGCCACGGAAAGTACTACGAGCATACTGTACGGGAATGCGCCGATGAGCTTCAATAAATGCAACTACGAATACCAGAGTAGCCAAGCCAAGTATAATAAAGACTGTCAATCCCATAGGGTCATTTGCAGCTATAAAGCCACGACCCACCATGTCTGGTAAGCTGGCTACAATGCCAGCAAAAATTATTATTGATATCCCGTTTCCTACTCCCCGCTCGGTAATCAATTCTCCGAGCCAGACAAGCAATATCGTGCCAGCAGTCATCGACATTATTATGGTGGCAGTAGTTAATGGGTCAAGGGAACCAATAATAGGAGGGCTCTGGCTACGTAGCAGAGCCAGCATACTATAGCCTTGGAGGGCAGCCAAGGGCACAGTTAATAAATGAGTAATCCGGTTTATCTTGCGCTGACCAGCTTCTCCCTGTTGTGCGATAGCCTGGAGACTAGGGATAACTGGGACCAGCAATTGCATAATTATGGAAGAGGTAATATAAGGGTAAACACCCATGGCAACCACGCTGAAGCGCCCCATAGCACCACCGCTAAAGAGGTCAAGCATGCCAAACAGGAGGTTTTGCTCAAAGAAACTGCGTAAAGTTTCGAGATCCACTCCAGGAAGAGGGACATGGGAGACAAAACGAAAAGCTACTAAGATGCCTAGGGTAAAAAGTATCTTTCGCCTTAAATCGGGCAATGTAAATGCATCTATCATTGCCTGGATGAGGCGTGGTTGTTTTTCCCTGCGCTGCATCTTAGATGCTCTCTGCTTTTCCTCCAGCGGCCACAATCTTTCTCTCCGCGATTGAAGAGAATTTGTGAGCTTTGACTAACAATGGATTTTGGATATCGCCATCGCCAAGAATTTTAGTCGGCTGGTCCAGGGACTTAATTAGCCCTGCTTGGAGCAGTTTCTCAGGAGTTACCTCAGATCCTGCAGGGAAAATATCAAGCTTGCCAATATTTACAATCGTATACACAGTTTTGAAAATGTTGGTGAAGCCTCTTTTTCGTGGCAGCCGTTTTATTAGAGGCAACTGTCCGCCTTCAAAGCCAAGGCGTACGCCACCACCAGAACGAGCCTTTTGCCCTTTACAGCCTCTCCCTGAATAGGTGCCATATCCGCTGCCATTTCCTCGGCCTACGCGTTTCTTCTTATGCTTGGCACCTATTGGAGGTCTTAGTTCATTCTGTCTCATCCACTTTATCCTCTGGAGTCTTGGCATTAGTTTCAGTTTTGAGATCCTTTGCTAGGTTCAGAGCTTCGGCCTCTTTAGGCTTCCTCAGGTTAGTCAAAGCAAGCAGCGTTGCCTTGACTACATTAATCTTGTTTGAGCTACCTAGGGATTTACTAAGAATATCTCTCACACCAGCTAATTCGAGTACTGCTCGAGCAGTATTGCTAGCAATCAAACTAGTGCCAGGTGCTGCTGGCTTTAGTAGGATTTTGGATGCCCCGAACTTGGCTAGAATCTCATGAGGGATGGTGCCGTTCATGATAGGGACCTCAATCAGTCCCTTCCTCGCCACAGAACCAGCTTTACGAATCGCCTCAGGAATCTCCGCTGCTTTAGCCAAGCCAAACCCTACGTGCCCATTGCTATCACCAACTATCACTAAAGCTCTGAAGCGAAGATGTCTGCCGCCTTTGACCACTTTGGTTACACGGTCAATGCTTAATAGTTTATCTTCAAGAGTTAGTTCTGAGGCATCGATTTTGCCTCTTTTCCCTATTACCTTGGTAATCGCTTTCATAAAATCTCAAAACTCCAATCCAGCTTTCCTGGCAGCCTCAGCTAAAGCTTTGATTCTGCCGTGGTACTTGTAGCCACCGCGATCGAAGAGCACGTGGTGGATTCCTTTATTTAACGTTTTCTCAGCAAGTAGAGTTCCTAGCACTTCGGCCTTCTTGCTTTTGGGCATCTCGTTGGTCTTGCTTTTTACCTGAGGGTCGAGAGTGCTTGTTGAAACTAAAGTTTGGCCTATGGAATCATCAATAAGTTGGGCATAAATATGATTTAAGCTTCGGAAGACGCATAATCGTGGTCGTGATGTTGTCCCCACCATTCTTAGTCTCACCCGCCTATGTCGCATTTCTCTAGTTGTCCTCGATTTCCCTTTGGTCATTGTATCTACTAGTCTTTACCTACTTTACCTGACTTGCCAGGTTTAAGATGTAGCCTTTCCTCGGAGTATTTAATGCCTTTCCCTTTATAGGGGTCGGTGGGACGTATGGCTCGAATTCTGGCGGCTGTCTCTCCCACAGCTTCTTTGTCAATACCAGTGACATGAATGCGGTTTGTCCCTTCGACAGTGATAGAAATGCCTGGAGGCGGGAGGAACTCCACGGGGTTGGTGAATCCTACCTGGAGCATCAGCTTGTCACCAGCTTTCTGTGCCCTGTAGCCTACGCCATTTATTGCCAAGACTTTATCAAAACCTTTACTTACTCCTTCAATCATGTTTGCCAGGAGACTGCGAGTAAGCCCATGCAAAGAACGATGAATCCTATTATCACTAGGCCGACTTACAATTAACATCCCATCCTTCAAAGTGATAGAAATGCTAGGGTGAAAGCATCGGCAGAGTTCTCCTTTATCCCCTCTTGCTATTACTTCGCTTCCGTTAATCTTTACCTCAATGTCTTGAGGTATAACAATGGGGAGTGAACCAATACGTGACATAATTCACTGCACCTCTTTGCCTAAGCCAAAAACTAATTTGAGTAACTTAATTTTAATTTCCTTTTTGTGGCTTTAGCCGCAAAATTTACCATATGTAACATAGAAGTTCACCGCCAAGGCGATATTGCCATGCTTTTTGACCGGTTATAATGCCTTTAGGTGTAGATAAAATGGCAATACCTAAGCCTCCATATACACGCGGGATTTCGTGCCGGCCTACGTAAACCCTTAGACCCGGCTTGCTCACTCTTTCTAAGCCTAGTATTGCGGGTTGGCTATCTGTGTACTTGAGATGAACTTTTATCATTGGTTCTGGTTTCTCCTTGAGCACTTCATAACGGTCAATGAAATTCTCCTCTTTGAGTATTTTGGTGATGGAGAGCTTTACTCGAGAGGAGGGCACAAGTACATCATCGTGATTTGCCATGATGGCGTTGCGAATCCGAGTCAACATATCAGCGATTGGGTCAGTAACTGTCATTAAAAAATCCTCACCAGCTTGCTTTTCTTACTCCAGGAATCACGCCAGTTAAAGCGAGCTCTCGGAAGCAAATGCGACATAGGCCGAATTTACGCATATAAGCACGCGGTCTGCCACACAATTGGCAACGATTACGTTGCTGCACCTTATACTTTGGTGACCGCTTTGACTTGACGATCTTAGATACTTTCGCCATATCAATTTCTCCTAAAGGGCATGCCCATGATTTCCAGCAGAGCCATGGATGCATCATCATTCTTGGCGGTGGTAACTATAGTTACCTGGAGGCCACGGATTTTGTCCACTTTATCGTAACCAACCTCAGTGAAAGCTATCTGCTCTCTTATGCCTAGACTATAATTTCCTCGACCGTCGAAGGAATCTCTAGATACGCCACGAAAGTCACGAAAACGCGGCAATACAATGGTAATTAATTTACCAAAAAAATCGTACATTCTCGCACCTCGTAGCGTCACCATCATTCCGATAGACATACCAGTTCTCAGCTTGAAAGAGGCCACCGACTTTTTAGCCCGCGTAATCACTGGATGTTGTCCTGAGATCTTAGCTAAGTCTCTCTCTGCTGCCTCAAGAGCTTTAGGGTTCTGTATCGCCTCGCCCAAACCGATGCTGAGCACGATCTTTTGCAGCTTGGGCAATTGCATTGGGTTGCTATATCCAAGCCTAGCCTTAAGCAGGGGAATCATTTCCGTTAAATATTTATCTTTTGATACAGACATCGCAATCAAATTTTGTTAATCAATTCCTTCATTACAGGAACGGCAAATCCGTACCTTCTTGCCATCGGCAAGGAGACGGAAACTAACTCGAGTAGGTTTACCACATTTATTGCAGAGCAACATTACGTTAGATATGTGGATTGGAGCTTCAAGCTCAATTATGCCAGCTTGGCGGGCTGTCCTTTGGGCTCGGGAATGACGTTTAATCATATTGAGTCCTTCTACTAGCACTCTGTCTTCTTTAGGGATGACGCGTCGCACTTTTCCCCTTTTCCCGCTATCCTTACCAGCAATAATGGTGACAGTATCGTTTTTCCTGATCTTCATTTCAAAGGACCTCTGGGGCTAAGGATATTATCTTAGCGAAATTTTTATCTCTGAGTTCCCGGGCTACCGGGCCGAAAATACGACTTCCTTTTGGGTTGTTTTTATCACCCAAAATGACAGCGGCATTTTCGTCGAACCTAACATAGGAGCCATCAGAGCGGCGATGAGGTTTAGCTACACGTACAACTACAGCCCGCACTACCTCGCCTTTCTCCACCATCCCATGAGGTATAGCTCGTTTCACCGTAGCCACAATAACGTCACCTGTATGGGCATATCTCCTTCTTGTCCCGCCAAGTATATTAATGCACATAATCTGCTTGGCCCCAGTATTATCAGCTATTTTGAGTCTGGTGTAAGCTTGTATCATCGGTCACTTCTGGCTTAGCTTCGGCCAGCTCTCCTTTAGATATTATTTCTATTACTCGCCAACGCTTTTCCTTAGATAAGGGGCGGGTCTCCATAATTTTCACCTTGTCTCCGGTTCTACAAGCATTATTCTCATCATGAGCCTTATATTTCTTATTATGCTTGACTAGTTTCTTATAAAATGAGTGATGCCTCGAAGTTCCTACAACTACCACCACAGTCTTATTCATCTTATCGCTTGCTACTTGCCCTGTTCTAACCTTTCTTCTTGTGTAACTCATCTTATGCCCAGTTCTCTTTCCTTTAGAATGGTTTTTATTCTGGAAATCTTCCTCTTCGCTTTGGGAATTTCCCGATGATTCACTAATTGTCGAGTTGCCAAACGGAAGCGAAGGTTAAAAAGCTCCTCATGAGCCTCCTCTAGCCTTGTTGCTAGTTCTTCATTGTTGAGAGCGCGAATTTCACTAGTTTTCATCAACACTCAGTCTTTCCTTCAAGGCGAAACTGGTAGCAACGGGAAGTTTGTAAGAAGCAAGATGTATTGCTGCTCGAGCTGTGTCTTCCTTAATCCCGGCTAACTCGAACATAATCCTGCCTCGCTTAACTACAGCCACCCAATGATCAGGACTGCCTTTACCACTACCCATTCTTGTCTCGGCAGGCTTTTTGGTCACAGCTTTATCGGGGAAAACACGTATCCAAAGGTGACCGCCATGCCGCAGGTAACGTACAAACACGCGGCGGGTTGCTTCAATTTGTCTCGCTGTTATCCAGGCAGATTCCTCAGCCTTCAGGCCAAAATCGCCAAAAACAACCCCGTTTCCACTGTGGGCTGCGCCCTTTAATCGTCCTCTATGAACTTTGCGGTGCTTTACTCGCTTCGGCTGTAACACTTTCTCTCTCCACTTCAGGTAGAATATCACCTTTATAAATCCATACTTTAACTCCAATATGTCCCATAACAGTATGGGCTTCGGTAAAACCATAGTCAATGTCAGCACGCAGTTTATGCAATGGCATTTGACCTTGATGAATGGTAGCTGACCTAGCAATCTCGGCTCCATGAAGCCTTCCGCCGCAGGTTATCTTAATTCCCTTAGCCCTAGCTTGCATGGTTCGAAAAGCTGCTTGTTTCATGGCTCGGCGGAAAGGTATCCTATCTTCAATACGTTCGGCTATGCTCTGACTTACCAAAGCAGCTTCAAGCTCAGGCTTGGCGACTTCCCTAATGGTCAATCTAATTTTCTCCCCGCTAATTTTCTCCAGTTCTGACCTCAGTATTTCTACGTTCTGCCCTCCCCGTCCAATTAAGATACCAGGGCGAGCTGAATAAAGGGTTAAGTATACCTCATCTCCTGGCCGTTCAATTTCCACCCTAGCAACAGCTCCTCCAGAACTTTTTTGGTTAATAGCCCTGCGCAGCTTTAAGTCACCCAGCAAAAACTGGGAATAGTTCTTCTCAGTGTACCACTTGGCTTGCCAATCTTGGCTGATGCCCAGCCTGAAGCCACGAGGGTGAACTTTTTGTCCCAAAATTATCCCTCCTCCTCAGCAACGAAGACGGTGATATGGCTAGACCGCTTTAAAATAGGGCTTATACGAGATCTAGACTGGGGGCGAAATCTCTTTAAGGTATGTCCTTGATCAGCAAAGATCTCAGTGATTTTGAGGTCAGCCGGTGACATTTGAAGGTTGTTCTCCGCATTGGCTGCTGCTGATTTGATTGTTTTAGCTACTGCTTTGGCTGTCGGAGTAGGCAGAAAGCTAAGAATAGTCAAAGCTTCATCAACTTTTTTGCCTCTAACCATATTGATCGCCAAACGAACTTTCCGAGGCAAAATACCGACGTCCTTAGTTACAGCTCTTACCTTCATCGTGTCTTACCTTCCTGGTTGCGCAGTCATTTTGGTTTTGGTGACATGTCCCCTAAATGTCCGGGTAGAGGCAAATTCTGCTAACTTATGCCCTACCATGTTTTCAGTGATAAAAATGGGCACGTGTCTTCTGCCATTATGAACGGCAATAGTATGGCCTATCATCTGAGGCAAAATGGTAGAGGCACGAGACCAAGTCTTTATCACTGTTTTCTCTCCCGAACTGTTAAGCGCTTCTATTTTCTTAAGCAGTTTAGCGTCATAATAGGGGCCTTTCTTACGCGACCTTGACATTCTATTCCCTCCGCCTAAGGATCATTTTATCGGATACTTTACGACGCCGAGTTCTATAACCCAAAGCAGGCTTTCCCCAAGGTGTTTTTGGAGGCATTCCTCGTGGAGCTCTGCCTTCACCACCTCCATGCGGGTGATCCCGAGGAGTCATGGCAGATCCCCTGACTGAAGGGCGCAAGCCCAACCATCTCTTACGGCCAGCTTTACCTAATTTTATGTTTTCATGGTCAACATTGCCTATCTGACCAATGCTGGCCCAGCATTTATTATGAAATTTGCGCAATTCACTTGAAGGCAGCTTAATCAAGACGTGCTTGTCCTCTTTACTCACGATTTGGGCCGAAGTTCCAGCGCTGTGAACAAGCTGGCCTCCTTTTCCTGGTTCAAGCTCAATGTTGTGCAGCAAGGTTCCTGTGGGGATAGAACTCAACGGTAAGGCATTCCCTGATCTTATCTCAGCGTCCTCAGCTGCCTTTATAGTGTCACCTAAGTTAAGATCTAGAGGAGCGAGGATGTAGCGTTTCTCTCCATCAACATAGTGAATTAGAGCAATCCGAGCTGACCTATTGGGGTCATATTCAATAGATGCTACTTTGCCTGGAATACCAAGCTTATCCCTCTTAAAATCGATAACACGAAGCTTGCGCTTAGCGCCACCACCTCTGTGGCGCACGGTTATAACACCTCGGTTATTACGCCCTGCTTTCTTTTTCAACGACAAAAGTAAAGATTTCTCAGGGGCTATTTTGCTTAACTCCTCAAAATTGGCACTAGACATATATCTTCTGCCTGGAGAAGTTGGATTATAGGTCTTCAATCCCACAAATCACCTCGCATCCTTAAACTCTAACATCTAATGTCTAAATCTTAAACCCTGGAAACTTAGGGTTTCTAGACTTAGGGATGTTTCCTCTGCCAGCGAGTCTTCTTAAGAAGCTTCTTGTGCTGGTGCTTTGACATTTTTTTCTTTCTCCACTTAATAACCGAGCCCATTAAATACCCTCAAGGAAAGTAATTTTATCTCCTGGTTGCAAACTGACCACTGCCTTCTTCCAAGATGGGGTTGTTACCTGGCGTTTGCCCATCCTTCTCGTCTTTCCTGAAACTGCCATTACATTTACTTTAGCTACCTTAACTTTAAAGGCTAGTTCCACTGCCTCCTTAATCTGGAACTTGGTAGCTTTGCCGGCTACCTCGAAGGCATATTTATCCTCTTCCTTAAGCATGGTAGCCTTTTCCGTAATTAAAGGACGCCGCAACACCTCATAAAGGTGCATGACTCTTCCTCCTGGAATTCTCTGAATTTTTAGAGCTCTCTTTTTTAGTTATATTTCGACCCCAAATTTGTTCTATACTGCGCACTGCAGGCACAGTAGCAATTATCATTTTGTAAGACAGTAAATCCAATACATTAATTAGAGGTGAAGGTAGAACTTTGATGCTGGTTAAATTAGCCGCTGATTTGACCACATTGGGTAGGGATTGGGCAGTAAGGATTAAAGTGGGAGGAGTGACTCCGAGAGATGATAAGGCGTTGACCATAGGTTTCGTTTTTGGTTCCTCAAAGTCAAGTTCCTGTACTAATTTTATATTTCCCTCTTTAACTTTGGCGGAAAGAAGGCATTTCAAAGCTAATCGTCTCATCTTTTTGGGCATGGCTTGACGATATGAGCGTGGCCTAGGACCAAAAGCTACTCCACCTCCTCTAAGGAGAGGTGATTTTATATTTCCCCTCCGTGCCCTTCCGGTGTGCTTCTGGGGATAAAGTTTCCTTGTGCTTCCTCTAACCTCGCCTCTCGTCTTGGCGAAGGCCGTTCCTTGGCGCCTATTAGCTAGCTGCCTTGCCATAGCCTGATGAACTACTGCCGCGTTAAAGGGAAGGCCAAAAACGTCCTCGCTAATCTCTGCTTGGTCAACAACTTCGCCTGTCAGGCTATAAATTGGTACTTGCACTTCTTACTACCTTCCGAATAATTACTAAGCTCCCATTAGCTCCGGGCCCTGCTCCCTTCAACAAAAGCAAGCTGCGATTTGAGTCAGCTTGAATTACTTCAAGATTATGCACCGTGGTCTTCCTATTTCCCATGTGCCCTGCCATATGCTTTCCCTTGAGCACTCGGCCAGGGGATGTGGTAGCCCCAATTGAGCCGGGAGCACGATGCCGATCACTCTGGCCGTGGGTTTTCGGCCCACCGGCAAAATGATAGCGTTTCACCACGCCGGCAAAACCCCTGCCTTTGGAAAAGCCAGTTACATTTACTAGGTCGCCGGAGTTTAGAGAGCTAATGTCTACTTTCTCACCGCGTTTGGTCGAGCTAATATCCTCGTTTCTGAATTCGTGAAGATAACGGACTTTATCTATGCCTTGGAGATGTCCTTTTTGTGGAGAGGTAAGGCGCTTAGCTTTTCCAAAGCCTAGCTGGATAGCATTATAGCCATCCTTGGCTTGGCTCTTCACTTGGGTTACAACGGAGGGTCCTGCTTCAATGGCAGTAACTGCGATTGCCTCTCCGTTCTCTAGAAAGAGCTGAGTCATGCCTATTTTTTTGCCAATAATGCCAGGAAACATAGCTTTAACTATAATTTAATATCTATCTCCACTCCAGATGCTAAATTGAGTTGACTTAAACTGTCTATAGTCTTGGAACCTGCTTGAAGAATATCAATTAACCTCTTGTGGGTCCTGATTTCGAACTGCTCTCTCGAATCCTTATCAATGTTGGAGGAGCGGATAACGCAAAAACTTTCAATATGCGTGGGTAAGGGGACTGGGCCAACAACTATAGCCCCGGTGCGTTCCACCACTTCTACTATTTGCCTTGCCACTTGGTCAACTAACCTGTGGTCGAACCCTTTGATCTTAACGCGGACCTTTTCGCTGGTCATCTATCTCGCCCCATTCTAGCCACAATTCGCTCTGTCAAATTAGCAGACAATTTCTCATAGCGATGAAACTGCATGGTGTGATTTGCCCTTCCTTGGCTGAGTGATCTCAGGTTGCTAGCAAAGCCGAAAGTTTCTGCCAAAGGAACAAGACAACGAATAGAGGAGAAGTCTTCGCGGCTCTGAATGCTTTCGACATGCGCTCTTCGTGAATTTAAATCACCAACGATATCTCCCAAGAACCCAGATGGAGTTATTATTTCCATCTCCATAATTGGTTCCAGAAGGGCGGGTTTGGCTTTTCTTAGCCCGTCCTTCACAGCTATAGAAGCTGCCATCTTAAAAGCCAAGTCTGAGGAATCAACCTCGTGAAAACTGCCATCGTATAAAGTCGCTTTAATATCTATTACAGGATAGCTTGCTAATGCCCCACTTTGCAATGCTGTCTTGATTCCTGCTTCCACTGGTGGAACAAACTCCTTGGGTATAGCTCCGCTTCTAATTTTGTCGTAAAACTCAAAGCCGCTGCCTTGTTCTCCAGGCTCAAGTTTAAGCCAAACATGCCCATACTGCCCCTTACCCCCGGACTGCCGAATGAATCGTCCTTCAGATTCTACAGGAATGGTGATTGTTTCTTTGTAAGCTACTTGGGGCTTACCAACATTCACCTTTACACCGAACTCACGGAACATGCGGTCCAGCAATACTTCAATATGAAGTTCACCCATTCCCGAAATGAGAGTTTGACCTGTTTCCGGGTCGTTGTGGATTTTGAAAGTGGGATCCTCAACAGCAAGCTTAGTCAGGACGTCATCTAGCTTATCTCGGTCAGCTTTACTTTTAGGTTCGACAGCCATAGAGAGCACTGGTTCAGAGAAGCGTATAGATTCAAAAAGTGCAGGCCGCGTGGCATCACAGAGTGTGTCTCCTGTCGATGTCTTCTTGAGCCCTAAGGTTGCTACAATGCTACCAGTATCAGCTAGGGCGACTTCCTCGCGGTGGTCAGCATGCATAACATATAGCTTTCCTAATCTCTCCTTCTCACCTACGCTAGTATTGAGAACTTGTGCCCCTGGTTTTACTTTACCTGAATATACGCGTAGATAGGTCAACCTGCCCATAAATGGGTCGGAAACCGTCTTGAATGCTAGAGCTGAAAAAGGTTCGTCATCACTTGCCTGGCAAATGATTTCCCCTTCTTTTTTAACTTTGCGCGCATGGACAGGTGGAACATCTAAGGGTGAGGGAAGGTAATCCACAATAGCATCGAGCAATGGTTGAATGCCTTTCCCCCTTAAAGCACTACCGCAAAGGATAGGCACCACATGGCTTGAGGTGGTCAGCCTTCTTATAGCTGCCTTGAGTTGATGAACAGGAATATCTTGTCCATTAAGGTACATCAGCATAATCTGGTCATCATTTTCAGCTAATTTCTCAACCAACGCTTGATGATGGCTAGCCACAACAGCCTTATCGCCTTCCGCTATAGCCTCCTCCACCGGTGTCATATCTGGGTTATTGGAGAAAACAATAGCCTTATTCTCTATGAGGTCGATAATTCCGTGGAAAGAGCTCTCACTTCCTAAAGGAAGTTGTATAAGCAATGCATTAGCTCGCAACCTTTCCTTAATCATAGCCACTGTGTGGTAAAAATCAGCACCCATCCTGTCCATCTTGTTGATAAAGCAAATCCTAGCCACATGGTATTTATCTGCTTGGTGCCATACAGCCTCTGATTGAGCTTCTACTCCAGCTACACCGTCGAAAATCACCACACCTCCATCTAGTACACGGAGGCTACGCTCCACCTCGGCAGTGAAATCCACATGCCCAGGGGTGTCAATGATGTTGATACAATGTTCACGCCAGTTACAGGTGGTGGCTGCTGAAGTAATAGTGATACCTCGCTCTCTTTCCTGCTCCATCCAATCCATTACCGCTGTCCCTTCATCCACACTTCCAATTTTATAAGTACGCCCTGCGTAGTAAAGAACTCTCTCCGTAGCAGTGGTTTTACCAGCATCTATATGAGCGATGATGCCTATATTTCGTATCTTCTCCAAAGGGAAAGTCCGTGACATAAGCTTATTTTTCTCCCCGAGTGCTGTTTTCAATTTCTCACCAACGATAATGAACAAAGGCTTTATTAGCCTCAGCCATCCTATGGAGGTCGCTACGTCTCTTAATTGTTGCTCCGCGCTCCTGAATGGCATCGACTAATTCAGCAGCCAATTTTTCTTCCATAGATTTGCCGCTACGCGCTCGTGCTGAAGTAATAAGCCATTTCATGGCAAGAGCGCGACCCTGGTCTTTCTCTACCTCCACAGGAACTTGATAGGTAGCCCCTCCAACACGCCGTGGCTTAACTCTCAGAAGAGGTGCGGCACTTCTGATTGCCTGCTCCAAAACTTCCGCAGGATTGCTATCTATTTGCTGGCCAGCAAGCTCTAGAGCATTATAGACAATGTGTTCAGCCGTAGCTTTTTGCCCTCTGAGCATAAGTTTGTTAATAAATTTAGCCGTGGTGACGCTGCCATACTTGGCATCAGGAGGCGCTACTCTTCTTACTATTCTCTTAACTCTCCTTGGCATTTGCTAACTCGCTAATTTCGCTGGTTTCTTGGCACCATACTGGCTGCGACCTTGTTTCCGGTCAGTTACCCCTTCAGTATCTAAGGTACCACGAATAATGTGGTAGCGAATTCCAGGGACATCCTTGACCCTGCCACCACGAATTAAGACTACCGAATGTTCCTGCAAATTATGTCCTTCGCCAGGAATATAAGCATTCACTTCCATGCCATTTGTTAACCTTACACGAGCAACTTTACGCAATGCCGAGTTCGGCTTCTTGGGGGTAGCAGTCTTAACTTGAATGCAAACACCTCTCTTCTGAGGTGCCCCATGGGTCCATTTGGTTTTGGCTTTCATGGCATTATAAAGGAGATGCAATGCCGGGGACTTAGTTCGTTTTTTAGGCTTCTGCCGCCCCTTACGAATAAGTTGATTAATTGTTGGCACTTCTATACTCCTTCCCCTATTTTAGGCAATTTAAAAAGCCGCCTGGTCATATGCCGATCTACTCATTATGAGAATTTCGCTCGGCTTCAGCCAGCCGACTTTCCTAACTCTCTAAACTTTTTACTTTCTAGTAGATACCAAAATAACAAAGTAGCATAAAGAAATAAAAATGTCAATTAGCTATGGGCTCACTATATCATAGCTTTTTTCTAACGACTAGCAAACTCAACTATGGTAACGCCATAGTCCCCTTCACCATAGCCGCCAAGGCGGTAAGATTTAACCAAAGGGTGCTTGGCTAATGCTTCTTGCACTGCCTGACGCAGTACTCCTATTCCCTTACCATGGACAATACGCACACAGGGCAAGCCAGCCATAAAAGCATCGTTAAGGTATTGGTCAAGTCTGAATAAGGCTTCATCAACCGTGAGATGGCGTAACCTCAATTCTCTATCCACTGCTTTCATGGTGACTTTATAAACTCCAAGTGCAGAACCTCTTTAGTAGTTACAGTGACCTTAACTCTATCATCGATACGCCAGCCCACTACCCAGATTATTTGTTGAGGAGAGCAAACTATGGGAATATGCTTCCGCCACGAGAGGTGTATTTTGGCATCAACCATAAAGTCCTGAAGCTTTTTAGGCATATTCATGCCCAGAGGCTGGAATCTGTCCCCTGGCTGGCGCTGGCGGACAAGTAATTCGGTTCCTGTTTTGTGCAAATCGAGTTCGGCAACAAAATCCCTGCCCTTTTGTTGAGATTGCTTTGCTGTGCTTGCAATGACAGGGAGGTTTCGTTCTTGCATAATGCTGGATATAACCCGCCAGCCGGGCAAAACAGTGTTACCTGGGATATTGAGGGGAAACTCACCTTGCAGCGGAGAAAGTGAGACCCACTCAACACTGCCCCTTATCTGATGGGGGACAATTAAGTGGGGAGACCCTCGGTTTTCCCGCCCTTTATTTGGCGAGAGGCGTGAGGGCACAACAACAATCTCATTATACTCACTCCAGCAAACAAGGCCATGGGGCAGGGAAGTCTTTTTGCCCACAGGCTTGTCCAGCAAACCCCTTACTGCCTCGATGTGGCTTGCCTCAATATCCTGAGTGTCTCCTACCAGTTTATCTATGGCTAACCTTACTATCTGTCTTTGCAAAGCTATAGGCAAGGCGCGAGCCTTCCTCTTATTGAGATGGATAGCGTTTTCTTCTTGCTTGGCCACTTCACTCCATAACTGAAGAGCTTGCTGTTCAATGAAAGAGCTATCATCCCGGGCGATTTTAGCTAAACGAAGCAGCGCTTGGTCTATCGAGGGGTTATATCCTCTAAGCAGCGGCAGAAGCTCGAGGCGGAGGCGATTTCGAAAAAAAATTAATGAGAGGTTGGAGGAATCACTTCGTGGCTCAAGCTGTTGTTCTTGACAGTAATTCAATGTTTCCTCTCTGGTGGTATCAAGAAGAGGCCTTATTACGGATAGATTGCTTCGCTTCGCTTGCGATGACGTTCCCTCTTTGCCATATACCATAGGTGAGTAAGGCTCAAGGCCACGTAGCCCAGAGGTCCCTGTTCCCCGCAGTATATGCATCAAGATGGTTTCTACTTGGTCATCCTTGGTATGGCCTATGGCTACTCGATTGGCTCCTATGTCATTTGCTACCCGGGCGAGAAAATTATAGCGTAGTCCTCTGGCTGCCTCCTCAATAGAGCAATTCCTTTGAGCCTTGTAGCTAGCCACATCTTGTTTATCAATAGTGATGGCTATGCTCAGCCTGTCAGCTAGATTAGCCACATAGCTGGCGTCTGCTTGAGATTCAGCGCCTCGAAGCTGATGGTTTAGATGGGCTACATGAAGGTTTATACCCAATCTCCTTTGACACCTTGCCAGGACGTGAAGCAAGCATACTGAGTCAGCACCACCTGATACCCCAGCAAGCACCGTCTCTCCAGGTGGAATCAGGCTGTGCTGCTGAATGAAATCCAGGATTCTTGACTCAAGCCTAATCTTTTTCATAGAGATTGCTTTGTCCCTCCGCCCCGGATTCTTTATCGCTCCACTCTTCAGAATGACAGTAAGCGAAAGGCTCAGAGCTTTGGCTCATCCTCGCAATGACATTGATGAGGGATGTTGTTAAATGCCACCAGCCGAGTTCCATAACCCCCGAATTCAAGGATGCTTACCCCGCCAGTATCTAGCCTTAGCTTGGTAATGTATTTCAATGGTAAATCTAAAGCTTTAAAGATGATAGTTAAGGTAACAAAGTAATGGCTAACCACCGCTACTGTTTCGTTGTTATGCTCTGCTAGCAAGCGTTCAACAATTTTCCAGGACCTTTGTTGCACATCAACAAAACTTTCCCCTTTGGGCAATTTCTCTTTGCCTGCATCTTGCCACCATTGCATCAAAAATTGACTGAAAGTGGTCGTCAGGTTGGAAACGCCAAAGCCCTCCAATTCGCCGACTTCTATCTCCCTAAGCTCATCATCAATCTCCACAGGTAATTGATGGTGATTGGCTATGGCCTTGGCAGTAGCCATAGCTCGTTTTAAAGGGCTGGAGATTATGGCAGCGATATTCTCATTCTTCAAGAACGAAGCTAATCTTTGGGCTTGCCTTAACCCCGTATCATTTAATTCAATATCGCTACTGCCTCCCTGAATACGTCTTTCCTTGTTCCAGTGAGTCTCTCCGTGTCTAACTAAAATAAGCTTCAAGAATTCATCTCCTTAGGTTACTTTATTGCTACTTCGCTGACTTCATCCTGGCTTGCAATGACAGGGTAGTCGCGAGCTAACCCCACTCGCTCGTCGTAGGGAGGATGGTCATAAAACAAAAACTTTGCCCACCTGCTGGGTTTAGCTTCAGATAAGTTCTGGTTAGTTAGCTTGGCCATCAGACTTATAAAGGCTTGCGGATTATTGCTCAGCTCCAGTGCGAACTTATCTGCCGCTAGTTCAATACGACGATTATACCAATTGAGCAATGGTTGGGATAGCAAGATGAGCACAGCTAGAACTAGGATTAGCCAGGGGAGAGCAGCCAAATCACTTATTCCCTGAAAGGAAAATAACACTACTCCTGTTTTAAGAGCGAGATTGGCTAGGTAAAATGCCAGCAAAAAAGCGATTGCCTGGATTGCCATGAGTTTGGCGATATCATGGTGGAGGTGATGGCCTAGCTCATGGGCTAGAGTTACCTCTATCTCGTCGGGTGAATATTCCTGCAGTAAGGTGTCACTGAAGATAATGCGCCTGGATTTGCCCCAGCCGCATAGCATGGCGTTAGCTGTGGTGAACTTGCTACTTAAATTCATAGTGAGCACATTTTTAATGTTAACTCTAGCCCGCTTGCTTAGATTTAGCAATCTCTCTTTAAGCTCCCCTTCCTCTAGAGGGTTCAACTTGAAAAATAAAGGCATAAGGAGTGTAGGATTTATCCAGGTAAGGAACAGGCTGAGCAAAATCACAATCAAGGCTGATATTAACCACCATAGTGTTGGAAGATATCCCATAAGCCCGTAGACAGCTATGATTAGGCATAAGCCGAGCGATAGAAACAGCGCTAAGGCTTTAGCCTTGTCTCTCAGCCAGCCTGCTAGTGCCTGGGCTGACAGACCGTAACGATGCAGCAATGTAAAATCATAATAGTAATCTAGCGGCGCTATTATCACTCCATAGCCCATTGCCAGAATCAATAAGTATAAAGCTGCTCTCCATGGTAAGGGGAAGGGCAATAGAGTAGCTAGCTTAGCCGATGCACCAGTGAAAAGGAAGACTAACAGCAAAATGAGGCTTATTCCGAGTTCCAGAAAGGACCCCCGCCGCGATAATCTACTATATTCTCTGGCTTTTCGTTGACGTGCTGGGTCCAGGGTGATATCTGCTAAGGTCGTCATGCAGTGGCCAAATCTAGGGCGCAGGTGCTATGTAGCCTTCTCCCTGGTGACTACAACCATCTCTATTTTCATTCCGCGCATTTCGGTTATGACAAATTTCAGATTCTTATATTTCAATTGTTCCCCCTGCTTCGGTATGCGACCCAGATGACTAAGGATAAAACCAGCCACCGTCTCGTAATCATCTAAAGGTAGCCCCAGCCCCAGTTCCTCGTTAGCTTCTTCAATTCGAAATCCACCATCAAGTTGGAAAGTACTATCACCGGTCACCACAAAATCCTTGTCCTCGCCAATCAGCTCATCCCTGATATCGCCCATAATCTCCTCGGTTAACAACCCCAAGGTGACCATTCCGGCTATGCCTCCGAACTCATCCACAACGATTGCCATGCGATAGCCACCATCCCTCATTTCGGCGAGAAGTTCTCCTAAATGCTTGCTTTCGGGTATAAAATAGGCGCTGCGCACTAAATCATCGATGACAGTTCTCTTACTGGCAGAATCATCAGCCAGCTTCATCAGAACATCCTTGGCAGACAAGATGCCCACCACGTTATCAGTATTATCTTTGTACACGGGGAAACGGCTGTAAGGCTTCTGAGTATAAATATCCAGAAAATCGTTTACCTTAGTCCCCTGAGCTACCCAGACAATTTCAGTCCTGGGAATCATTACCTTGCTTACGGGTCGGTCGGTAAACTCGAAGACTTTGTGCAACATCTCTGCCTCATTCTCCTCTACCACCCCTTCAACCTCACCAGCATTTATCGCAGAGCGTATTTCACCCTCACTTACCAACCTGTCATCTTCCTCGGGCCGGGCTATCATTCTACTGAATCCCAAACCAATGCGACCCAGCGCCAGGACAAATGGGTAAAGACACCACTCCATTACCCTCAAGGGGGTAATATAAAGCAGAGATAACCGCTGAGCATGATGCACCGCCAGAGTCTTGGGGATAAGCTCACCAAAAACTAGAACCAGCGCCGTCACCCCGATGGTAGCTATGATTGGCCCCCATGGCAGGCCCAGTATTGCTACTGCCATGATAGTGCCCAATGTAGCCGCAGCGATATTCACCAGGTTATTACCCAGTAGAACGGTGGCTAAGAATCTCTCCGGTTTCTCAGATGCTTTAGCTAGCTGCTTGGCTCCCTTAACGCCGCTCTCTACAAGATACCTTATGCGGAGTTTAGGCAGGGCAATAAAGGCTGACTCAGCACTGGAGAAGAAAGCTGAAAGCGCTAAGCAGACCAGCAAGGCCAATAAAAGCCAACTATCGGCGTCGTCCACCTACCACCACCCCCTAAACCCATCCTGTAAGAAAACTGATGATGTTATCCAAATAAGTTTTCATGCTAAAGGTATAATATTTGCTAGAATTATAATAGCATTGACCTGCAGGCTTGTCAAAAGGCTTACAGCCCCGCTCACATTTAGTGGTGTTTGTTACGGGGGTGTCCTGCCCTCGGTGTAATATCCCACAATTATGTATCTACTATCACGCTGAGAAGGGGTATAATAGAGATAGTCACTAAACCAGTCTTGGGAGGAGGTGATGAAATGCCCACATACGAGTTTTGGTGTCCAAAGTGTGGTAAGGAGTTTGAGGTCAAAAGACCGATAGCTGATTTCGACAAACCTGCTCTGTGTCCCGATTGTGACACCCAGGGAGAGAAATTGGTGTCAACTTTTGCCTCAAAAACTGGCGACTCCTTGCAAGTGCCGGCAAAGACACCTTTCAGAATGAAAGGATGAACAGCAAATCCCCAAAATGGCAGCACCCGGGTGGTAAGCTTCGGGAACTGGGCGCAGAAGCATGGTGCGATACTGGGTTCCTTTGCATCCTCGACTCCAAAGTTCGCCAGCGCCTCCTCCACCAACTCTGGCAAGCAGTTATGGGATGAAAATAATGTGGATAAAGCCAGAGATGAATTATAAGAAAATTAAATGTAACTGCGGATGATAAAACTAACTCCGTAACATCGCCAGATTGGACTTGACAAAATTAGTATTTGTGTTAAATTTACTGTAATGAATGACTCCTGCTGTTCCCACAACAGGAGTTATTGAATTCCCTTTGTTGTGCTGCCGATAAGGGGAACTGAAATCACAAGCCCCGCTTTAAAGCGGGGCTTGTTCTTCTAAAGGCGTTTCAAACAGGCAGTCCGTAAGATATTCCTCTGTTAAGGGAATCCGCTTGTCCGCTGCTTCCCTGAGCGTCTTCGCCCAGCTTTTCCCAGGCACACACGCATTCTCTACTTTTTTGTTCGTCTGTTCACGAATATAGTCAACCGCTTCTGCCAAGTCGCTATCACCAGAGACCAGAATAGCAGTATCATAAGCACCTCTCACTGCCAGCGTAACCATGTCCACTGCGATTCGCGCATCCACGCCCTTCTGCGTATAATCATTATACTCAAATGATTCCTTGCATTTGGGGCATTCGACTGTATGTCTCCTGGGCACGATTCTTCCACGCCGAATCTGGAGATTTTCAACCCAGCCCAACTTGTCAAGAAATCGCTGGTGCGCCTTGCCCATGGATGAGTTAGGGCGAGGACTGGGAGTAGTGTAATAATAGGCCCGCACCAGGTGGCGCTCTGCAACCAGCTTCTTAACCAAGCTATCTATATTTACAGATTTCTGCAGATTGAGTCCAAATTTTACCCCAGCATAAAGATTCCCACCATCTATGAATACCATAACACGCTCGTTCTCCACAGTTTAAAACCTCCTGCTTGCTAATCTTAACCACACTTTTACATAAGGAAAAGCCACGAAAAGCCATCCTCCAACTGATTCTACAACATTGTCCAGAGCAAAGATAGATACCGTAGGCAGAAACAGGCCTTTATACAACTGGGAATAGAGTCTCTGCAAGGAAACCCTAGCAATGAGGGCAAAGCCAAGGGTGGACTACGAGAAGATTAAATGTGACTGTGTGTGCTAAAATCTAGCGAGAAGGGTTTTTGCCAAATTGACGAAGAAGTTCTTCTATCAGGGCATCTTTTCCCTGTATAATCATGCTTCAACTCGGCGATAGCTTCCCCCCAAAGTGATTTGGCCCGGAAGTAGTCGAGCTTGCTTGCACGGACAGAGTGAATGCAGTCAGATTGCGCCGAATCCATGATTAGTATTAGTAGAAAGGACTCTTAGCAGCGTTGTTCGAGGAAATATTACCAAACCTCTATAGAATTGAGGTCCCCCTCCCCAGAAGTCCCCTGAAGGCCCTTAACTCTTATGTAGTAAAAGGGGCTCAGCGGTCTTTAATTATCGATACTGGATGGAACCGCGAGGACTGTATGAGAGCGTTAACTTCTGGCTTAACGGAATGCGGTGTGAATTTGCAGGAAGCTGATTTTTTCATCACGCATATGCATGCAGACCACTCAGGTTTAGTGTCAAGTCTCGCCGCAGATACAGCAAAGATTTACTTCGGTCGGGCGGATGCGGCAATTATTAACTCTAATACGCCGGGGCCTTGGGAAAGACAGACCGATTTTGCCCGTAAACATGGCTTTCCCGAGGATGAACTCGCGCTGGCTATCAGAAATCACCCGGGTCGCAGGTATAGCCCAGCGGCCCGCCTGGACTTCCATATCCTGAAAGAAGATGACACAGTGAGCATGGGGGATTACTTATTTAGATGTGTTGAAACCCCGGGACATACCGAGGGCCATTTGTGTCTTTACGAACCCAGCAAGAAGATACTCATAGCTGGAGACCATGTTCTCGGTGATATAACCCCCAATATCTCACTTTGGTCCGATGAGTGGAATCCTCTGAAGGAATATCTGATGAGCCTGGACAAAGTTTACGATTTGAATGTTGAACTTGTGCTACCTGGCCATAGGAGCATTCTTAAAAATCACCGGGAGAGAATTGGAGAGTTGCGGCGTCATCACCAACTGAGGCTTGATGAGATTATCTCTATCCTTGAAAAGGGCAGGCAAAACGCTTCCCAGATAGCATCGCAAATGACCTGGGATGTAACCTACAAATCGTGGGATATGTTTCCCCCGTCGCAAAAGTGGTTTGCTTTCGGAGAGGCTATAGCTCACCTGAAATTACTGGAGGAGGAGGGAAAGGTAGCTAAGGAGATAGGGGGGCGAGAAGTAGTATTTTTCGACAGGCCGTCAGGTGATTGAAGCAAAAAAGAGCTGTGGGTGGAAGCAGCCTTTATACGAGTGAGGATGGAATTTCCTTTGCAAGAAAATCCTGGCAATGTGGGCAAAGCCAGGGATGGCTTATGAGGGGATTAAATGTGACTGTGTGTGGTAAGAGCACCTGCTCTGATTATGTGCCAGCTGGCACTTCAAATCAGTCTCTTAATTTCTCCTGGCGCTGACCTGTCTGCTATGCCTTTACGTCCTCGCTTATGCGAATATTAGACTAGGAAGTCAAGGCCTTTTTCAGCTTTGCTACGAGGTCTTCTCGTGGCGGCGAAAAAACTTCGATGGCCTTGAATCCCTTATCCGAAATGTAGCTTCCATGCTCTACATTTGAGGGTATAGTAATAACGTCACCCTTCTTAAGTGGATACAACTTGCCGTCCATTATCTGGTCGCACCCGCCATCCAGGACTATTAGAATCTGTTCCGCTTCATGGTGGTGGGTAGGGAAGTATGTATTGGGCTCAGTAGTGACAAAACTGAGTGTCATGTTTACAGCGGACACAAGGTGGCTGTTTGAACCGGGAGCTAATTCTACAAGGGGAACATCAGAGTAGTGGACAACTCGTTTACTGAATTCCTCTTTGCTGGCATATGGTTCTTTCTTTTCCATTGAACTCCTCCTCTTCAATTATACTTACTAATCCGCGCCAACAGGATGTAGATGGCCCATTCGAATGTAACAACATTCCCGAGTAAAATCAAAAATTTTCACTCGCTCAGGTGATCAGGCAAGTAGCGCCTTCTACGTCTCTAGCTCCCCGGTTATACGAACATCAGGCTAGGAGGCCAAGGCCTTTTTTAGCCTTGCTGCGAGGTCTTCTCGTGCTGGCGAAAAAATTTCGATGGCTTTGAGGCCTTTATCATAAACATAGTCTCCATGCGGTACATTTGAAGGTATAATGAGAACGTCACCTTTTTTAAGTGGATATAACTTCCCATCCACTATCTGGTCGCACTCGCCGTCCAGTACTATCACAATCTGTTCCGCTTCATGGTGGTGAGGGGGAAAGTGCTTATTGGGGTCGATAGTGATGAAACTGACCGTCATGTTTACCGCAGACACAAGGTGACTGTTTGAACCGGGAGCCATTTCTACAATGGGAACATCGGGGTAGTGGACAACCCGTTGATTGAATTCCTCCTTGCTGGCATATGGCTCTTTCTTTTCCATTGAAATTATTCCTCCTTAATTACGTTTCAGTTCCGCGCGAATAAGTTACATATAGCTGGTTTGAATTTAACAGCATTAAACAGCAAAGTCAACTCTTTGTACCGGCTCACGCGACGTGTGTTCCCATTACCTGTAATTGCAAGGCACAAAGCTTTGAAGTAATATTCTATTTTATTTCGTTGATATCATAATCGCTTGCAAAACTAAGGACGGAGGAAAGAATTTGATGTCCACAGCTGAAATAGGAATAATCGGGGGCAGCGGGCTTTACAAGATAGAAGGCATGACTGAGATGGAAGAGGTGAAGCTAAGCACGCCTTTTGGCGAACCCAGCGATGCTATTATTTTGGGCGAACTTGAAGGGGTAAGTGTTGCTTTTCTTCCCAGGCATGGTAAGGGGCACCACATCAGTCCTGGAGAACTGCCGGTTAAGGCTAATATCTATGCCTTGAAATCTCTGGGGGTGGAAAGGATTATCTCGGTGAGTGCTGTGGGCAGCCTCAAGGAAGAAATCCAGCCTATGGATTTGGTCATTCCTGACCAGCTCATTGATTGCACTAATGGCAGGGAGAGTACCTTCTTCAGTGATGGG
This sequence comes from Dehalococcoidia bacterium, assembly GCA_016933195.1. Taxonomy (GTDB): domain Bacteria; phylum Chloroflexota; class Dehalococcoidia; order GIF9; family AB-539-J10; genus JAFGBN01. The sequence goes on from JAFGBN010000098.1 coordinate 37,640, forward strand.
ATAGTGGCGCACATTGCCTTTGCCGAACCTTTCTGCCCCGTGTTGAGCCAAATTCTATTTGAGGCAGCCGATAAGGCAGGTGCCAAGGTACATAGAGGCGGTGTTTATCTGGCTATGGAAGGGCCGCAATTTTGCACCAAAGCTCAGTCACAGCTTTACCGTTCCTGGGGCGCCGATATCATTGGAATGACTGCTTTGCCTGAGGCTAAACTGGCGAGAGAAGCCGAAATGTGCTATGCCACGCTCGCCGTTGTCACCGATTATGATTGCTGGCATCTGGACTATGAACCAGTGACTACAGAGATGATTCTAACCACTCTACAGAAAGGCATTGATACTGCCAAGAGAATCCTGAAAAGGATAATTCCTCTTATCCCCTCCAAGCGGGACTGCGCTTGTGCCACCGCCCTTAAGAATGCTATTGTTACCTCGCCGAAATATATACCAGACAGAGCAAAAAAGGATTTGGATTTACTTATTGGGAAATACCTGGACAGATAGAAGGGAGGCGGGAGACTCTGATGCTAGAGTGCGTAGTTACCATGTTAATTCCAGTGCATGGAGGCGCGTTTCTGCAAGACCAGGGATAGCATGGCTCCTCTCTCTATCCTGGACGCACTGCGATGAGTTTCCCCGACGTCTCTAACTAGAAGGGAAAAATGTCAGCTAAATTTGAATTTGGATGTTTACCCACAGCCATTGGCAGCATGCCCCAAGACGAGCCTGAAGAAGCTTGCTCTCTGGTCATGGAACATCTTCCTGTTATGCCTGCCTGGCCACAACTACCGAAACGCTCCCCCAAAGAAAATATGTGTGTCCAGTTCAGCGAGGGCTTTCCCGGGGTAGCTGTGAATGAGGATAAAATTCACATTGAGCCATCGGCGGATTTTGATACTGAATTGGAGCAAATTTATATTGATTGTGAGGCGGGAAATTTCGGTGAATATGGTGTCTCTGCTGAATATGCTGCAGGATTTCATACTTTTCTGGCCAAGGCGAATAAACAGCAAATAGTCAAGGGGCAGGTAACGGGGCCCATAACTTTGGGACTGACGGTTACTCGTCAGGATGGCTTAGCTGTCCTTTATGACGATACCCTGGCTGAAGTGGCGGCTAAATTCTTGCGTCTAAAAGCCTCCTGGCAGGAAAATGCTTTGAGACAGGTCTCACCCAATACCGTTATATTTGTTGACGAGCCATACTTGCTTTCCTTGGGTTCGGTTTTTGTGCCTGTTCCTGAGGAGAAGGTACCTGCCTTATTAGAGGAGGTCTTCCAGGGGATTAAGGGAATAAAAGGACTGCATTGCTGTGGCAATACCAACTGGCCAGTCCTTTTAGGCACTTCAATTGATATTCTTAGCTTTGATGCTTACAATTATGCTTCCTCTTTAAGCGCTTATCCCGACGAAGTGAAGTCCTTTCTTGAGCGCGGGGGCGCTATTGCCTGGGGGATAGTCCCCAATGATGAGGATGCTCTGGCTAAGGAATCCGTGCCCAGCCTTTCTGACCGCCTGGGAGAAGCTATGGCTCCCTTTACTAGAGACGGCGTCGGATTCAGGCAAATCATAGCTCAAGGATTAATAACCCCTTCTTGTGGACTGGCAACCTTGTCGTCTGAAGCGGCAAGCCGTGCTCTGGAATTAGTGGCAGAGCTATCAGACAATCTGAGAAGAAAATATGCCCTGTAACCAGGAGGACTTTTTAAACTTGGGCAAAGTTATCTCACTGGTAACATCCTCGAAAACCACCTCCACCAGCATGCCAATATAGAGCTCCCCGGGCCTGACATCAACGATACTGGTTACTAACCTGACTTCCTCATCAAGCTCTACAATTACCGAAGCGTAGGGCACCTCATCTATAAAAGCAGGATGGAAAGCTTGATGAGCTACGGTCCAGGAGTAGACCTTTCCCTTGCCACTAAGTTTTACCTGTTCCGTATCCCAGGAGCTACAGTTGGGGCACATTGTCCTGGGGTAATGGCGAAGGACATAGGGTAACAAAATAAACAATGTTCAAAAGATTTAGACATATCAGGTAAAATGCTTTAAGATATCGCAGAAGTCAGGATGGGAAAACTATAGTAGTTGGCTATCCAGGATTTTGTCACTTTAAGGTGAAAGGATATGAACAAGAAGAAGAGAGTGGCTGGCTTGAAACAGCGGCGGCGCCGAAAGAAGCTTGAGGAAAAGAGGAAATCTCAGGCTTTGGTTGAGAAATAGCGGCAAGTATGCTGTTATTAACTGGTAAGCCAGGCACAGGTAAAACTGCCATTATCAGGGAAGCCGTAACCAAGACAAAAGTTAAGGCTGGCGGTTTTTACACTGAGGAAATACGGGTAGGCGGGATAAGGCAAGGGTTCAGAATCGTTACCATTGATGGCCAGGAAGCAGTTCTGGCGCACGTCAATATCTCCAGCCCCTACCAGGTAAGCAAATACAAAGTTGACATTGATAACTTGAATAGACTTGGCGTCTCTGCCCTACGCCAGGCGCTGGAGGCGAGCGATTTAATAGTCGTTGATGAAATTGGCAAGATGGAGCTTTTATCACCGCAGTTCAGGAAGGTTGTTCTGCAAGCCATAGAAAGCGGCAAGAGGGTTCTGGGCACTATCATGCTTAACTCCCATCCTTTTGCTGACGAAGTCAAGCGCCATCCTGAAGTTAAAACACTTATGGTAACCAGAGCCAATCACAGTGAAGCGCTGAAAGAGGTGCTGGAATGGCTGGCAGGAGGAGCATAAGGAACCAAATCATCGAGCTCAAACTTTAGCAGAGGCCTTGCTTGTGGTGGTTGAGGGAGTTGTCAGGATAGAAATTACGGCAGCAACAGCAAGGCCAGCAAATATAAACCATATACCATCGTAATTACCCCGGTTATCAAACACCCATCCAGCTAGCACCGGGCCTACGAGGCCTCCCAGCAAGTTCACGCCCATTATTAAGCCAAAAACAGTTCCAAAGTTGGTTCTACCGAAATACTCTCTTACCAGAGATGGCCTCATTGCATTATTGCCACCGTAACCGGTACCAAGAAGGATGAGGAAAGGCACAATCAGCCAGAGACCGCCAATTGATGTATATCCAAAACAGAGTGTGCCGAGACCTATCATGGTAAAGGCTCCGGCCACTACTTTTCTTTTATCAAATCTGTCTCCCAGCCAGCCAAGGAGAAGGCGTCCGGCAATGCTCGCCAGGGGGATAGCAGTAGCTACCAGGCTGGACATGGACCTGGCGACTCCGATACTGCTGAGATAAGGCATTACATGCGTGACTATGGCGCTTACTATCATGAGATGATATGTAAAGGGCAGTGCTATATGCCAGAAGGCGCGGCTTTTGAGTACCTGTTTCACCCCCATATGCACTTCAGCATTCTGTGATAAGCCTGGACGATGGCCGGATATCACTTCCTCTTTTACTTCACCGTCAGGGAGGTAGCCATACTGCTCAGGTTTATGTCGCAGCAGAAGCGACAGCGGTATAAGTATGACCAACATACCCAGGCCAAGAATGGTCATCGTCATGCGCCATTGATATACCTCGATGAGCCTGACTATTACCGGGACCAGCAAACCGCCAAAACCGAAGCCAGAGACTGCTATGCCGCTCGCTGTTCCTATCCTTCTACGAAACCAGTTGGCCACGGCTGACATCAGCACTGTCATGGTGCAACTACTCATCCCTATGGCAACTAGAATGAAGGCTCCGTAAAACATCGCGAGGGAGCTGGTGTAGCTGAGAAGAATCAAGCCGAGAGCGCTAATTATTGCCCCGGTGATTACGAGCTTTCTTGGGCTCCAGCGGTCGACAAGTAATCCGACGAATGGTGCGAGAATGCCCATCTCCAGACCACGGAGCGAAGCAGCAAATGAAACCTGCGTGTAACTCCAGCCAAGTTCATTCGCTACAGGTTCAAAGATAGCGGTGAACCCGTAAAAGACAGCTCCACCCACATACAGCGCAATAAAGAAACAGGCGACAACAATCCACCATCCGTAGAATATTCTCGGGGCTTTCCAGTGCAAACACATCACCTGACAAGATACATTCTAAATATCCCGAAATGCAAGCTCATTCGCGGGAAGAGCTTTTCAAATGGGAACATGTCGAGGAAAGCCCAATACTAGCATTGCATATGTGTGTTGCACAAGTTTCACTGGGGCAAGTCATTGCCTTCTAGTGGGGCACGCTGTTTTCTTGCTGTAGAGGTGCTGTACTGTGAGTCCATAGTTGGATTTTCCTATTTTGAGCAACTCGAAAAATTGAGGAGTTGAAAGGACACTGCTGTTGACAGCTAGCTTGCGGGAGTCTAACATAGCTATACCTGTCGATACAGAAAATGGCGCATAGTGTGCAAGCTAATCATTAAGGAGGAGATATGAAGAAATTTCTGGTACTGGTTATGCTAACGGCGATAGCTATCTGCCTGCTGGCTGGATGTGCATCCGGGGCTAGTACTTACACTGACCCGAAGCAGGCAATAAATATCGACGTTAATAAGGAATTTATTATTGCCCTTGATTCCAATCCTACTACCGGTTATAGCTGGCAGGAAGACTATGATGCGGGCATGCTTGAGTTGGTGAAAAAGACGTATGAGGAAGGTGAGACGGCAGGGAAAGACGTGGTTGGTGCTGGTGGGGTGGAGTATTTCCGGTTCAAGGCGCTAAAGGCGGGTCATGCCAGTGTAACTATGGACTATAAGCGGCCGTGGGAAGAGGAGGTTGCAGAACAGAAGGTATTCACCGTCAATATAGGGTGATAATTTACTTCATACCTGCGGGCCGCTGATATAATTATGTTAGCCCGTCTGGGATGGCAGGTAAATGGAGAATTTGCCTCTGTTTGATTTACCCGACGAAGCTGGTCCCCCCCGCAGCATCCCTCTGGCGGCAAGGATGCGCCCCCGGACATTTGCTGAGTTTGTAGGCCAGGAGCATCTGGTTGCTGAGGGGCGTGTGTTCCGGAAATCTATCGAGTCAGACCAGCTGCCCTCCATAATCCTGTGGGGGCCGCCGGGTAGTGGCAAAACAACTCTAGCTCAGATTATTGCCAGTGTTACCAAGTCTTACTTCAGCCCCCTCAGTGCGGTAAGTGCCGGAGTAGCTGATTTACGGCAGGTTATCGGTGAGGCAGGAAAGCGCTCAAAGGTATCGGGGCAGAGGACGACTCTTTTTATCGACGAGATTCACCGCTTCAATAAGGCACAGCAGGATGCAGTACTGCCTTTCGTGGAAAATGGCACGGTTACTTTAATTGGGGCCACCACGGAGAATCCCTCCTTTGAGGTTATTGCGCCGCTGCTTTCCCGGTGCCGTGTCTTCCGGCTGAATTTGCTGAGTGAGCCGGAAATCAAGCTCATCGTAGAGCGGGCTATTAAGGATGAGGAGAGGGGACTGGGGGAGTTCAGGGTCGAGATAACTGAGGAGGCCCTGCAGCACCTGGTAGCCATGTCCAGCGGAGACGCCCGGGTGGCGTTGAGTGCCCTGGAGATGGCGACATTTGCTACTTTGCCTGACAGTGATGAGCGGCGCCCGATAACCCTGCCGGCCATTGAGGAGGCGCTGCAGCACCGTGCTTTACTGTACGACAAGACTGGCGAGCAGCACTACGACCTGGTTTCAGCTTTACATAAGTCCTTACGCGGCTCTGACCCAGACGCTGGTTTATACTGGCTGGGGCGTATGCTCGAAGCTGGCGAAGACCCCCTGTATATTGCACGTCGGCTGGTGCGCTTTGCCTCTGAGGATGTGGGTATGGCCGACCCTCAGGCCTTGACCATAACGGTGGCTGCCCAGCAGGCGGTGCACTTTGTGGGTCTACCTGAAGGCAATCTGGCTCTGGCTCAGGCCGCCGTCTATCTGGCGACTGCTCCCAAGAGTAACTCCCTGTACCGGGCTTATTCCAAGGTTCAGGAAGATGTACAGCGTGGCCAAAACGAGCCGGGGCCGCTGCATTTGCGTAATCCGGTAACTGGATTGATGCGCCAGGTGGGATATGGCAAGGGCTATAAATATGCCCACGATTACCCCGGCCATTTTGTCCAGCAGCAAAACCTGCCGTCTTCCCTTCAAGGCAAGCGCTACTACCTTCCCGGCGACCAGGGTTATGAAAAGGAGATTGCCGCCAGGCTCAAGAAGTGGTGGGGGACTCCTCGTAAGGGCTCGACCCCAGCCGAAAGCCCTTAGTTCGAATTTAGTCCCACTGGCAGAGAATATAGAACGCGCAAGTTGAGCTAACCTGCCTGTTCGTTTGTGATGGTATTAAGAGTGAAAAATGTTCCGCTTTTTGGTTAATTTGTTGCGCTTCCCTGTGGACAGGTCATATATTGAACATCCCGCCACAATGTGCAGCCAACCCCGCGGATTACTTTATTATCAAACGCTATTTGTCTGACGGGTGCATGTCATAAAAGGAGGCAAAATTAGCAAACTCCACTACCTACGTGGCATAAGTTTCATCATCTCTTCAGTTTCCATTACAGGCACAAGTTCTTTCTTACCGAGGCCAACCCAGAAAGAAGTCATGGCAAAAAGAAGCTTGGGGTCAGCAACCTCAACCAGTCTATAAGCTCGACAACCTGCAATAGCGACCCACTCGCCAATTACTTTTACCCCTTGAGGAATTTTCTCTTCTGCTCTATGTTTGATGACCTCTTCTGATCTCGCTGGTTCCCAGGTAAGAATGTCCATAATTAGCATTTTTCTGTCCTTTCTCCTCTAACAGGTTTATATATTGCTGCCTAACCCGACATGCACCCGCAGGTGAAGTTTAGTCCTTTGTCCGAAACTGGTCAATGGCTTGTGCTGGCTGACCACATAGGTAACAGTGGACTATGGATTTTAGCAAGTTCCTTTTCAATATACTCTACGGGAGCAAGATAGGCAA
>JAFGBN010000099.1 GCA_016933195.1 Dehalococcoidia bacterium
ATTGCTGTTGAGAGGGGAAGCAAAGAAGCGTCTAAACACGCAGAAGAGATATTAGGGGAAACACTTAAGACATTCCAGTAGAAAACGTCGAAGGAAGCATCCTTTTTCTTCCAGTTCCTTTATCGCTGATTCCAATGTGCGTCACCCCCTTAGTCCTCCTTCCTTCAAAGGAGAGGAGGAAGGTTTTTCAGGAGGGGGTGGAGCCCCTCTTGAACTGCCACGATTATTTGTTCGCTGTGAGGTATTGGCTAGCCAAAACAAATCTTGTCAAGCAAACTTGAAAGTTGCCGACTAAGCGGAACAACAGGATTGCTTGTGCGAAAGAAGTATGCGTTTCGCCATTGGTGAGAGATATTATTCCAATCCACCGCCAACAGAATGCCATTTAGTTTGGCAAATCCTGGACATTTCCCATAATGAACATCTTCGTTAATCGTATCGATTGCTGTAAGTATTTCTGTATCTTCAATGCTAGTGCTGCTGCTCTCGACGACCAATATGTTAGGGGCGCATTCTTCATATTGCTTTATCTTCTTCTTAGCGACGTGATAGACTTGTTCCCAGGCATGTTTGCCTTCTAGCGCGACTGTGTCGCCATACGGCACTAATTCATCTTCATCGACAAGCTCACTCATTTTGGCAGCGTCAATTCTATCTTGCTCCTTCTCTCTAAAGTGTTTCACTTCTGCGTAGAATTGTTCATTATTGAACTTGAGAGCTAGGTCAGGGGGTTCTGCGCGCTTTCTAATAGTTACGCTACAACCCGCTCTGGCAAACATGAGTGCTGCTTTACCCTCAAGACGGAAGTCCTCCAAACTATCGGAAATAGCCTGTAGATTCTTTATGTACTCTGGAACACCCTTCACATGTGCTTTTTCCAGACCGATGCGCATATTTGTAATAATGTCATCCATTTCCCTCACCCCTTATTATTACTGCATAGATAGCTGCTCCCCTTCCTTTTGAGAAACCTTTGGAGCTCTGGCAAAGGTAACACTTGTTTGGGTTTGGGGAGGCATGTCAACAGCTTTGCCATGCAATAGTTCTTCCACAGTCAGTATCTGTATTTTGGGATAGTCTTTATTCCACCCCGGCGAGTGGTAGAAGCCAGCGCCTACCGCCTCGGTCTGCATTGGCCCCGTTGGTGGCTCCAGCGTGATGAATATGCCCAGAGCATTGTTAGCAGCCACCGCCATTAATTCCCTAATGGCAGTTACCCCCACATGCCCGCTTTTCACCTGGACAACCGCGCGCTTAGCCTTGCCAGTGGGGTCGTCTATGAACTGGACAACGCCGTCAATTCCTTTATCGGCGCCTTTCTTCTTTTCCCCTAATGGTCTGGCTTTAATCAGGCCAAGCGCCCACCATTGGAACTGGTAGCGGTCTTGTCTTGCCAGAGCCCTGGCGGAAGCCAAATCTACCGGCTCACCAATAACCTCGAATTGAATGCCGGAAAAGCTATCATGAAGGCGGTTGCGCATCAGGGTGATAGCCAAATGAGTAATATCAATGCCTATCCAGCGTCTGTTCAGCTTTTGAGCAGCAATAAGCGCTGTGCCACAGCCACAGAACGGGTCGAGAACAATGTCCCCTTCATTAGAGCTGGCTTTGATAATACGCTCAAGCAAGGCAAGGGGTTTCTGGGTTTCGTAGCCAAGTCGCTCAGCACCGCTTCTTGTCATCGTAATATCTGTCCATATGTTCTGAGCTAATTGTCCTGGTAATGAGTCTAAGTAATTCTTGCGGTATGGAATTCCGGTCTTGCTATAGTATATTTCACCTTTTGCATCTAGGTCTTCCATATTTTCACGGGTGAAACGCCAATTTGCTATGTGCCCTTTCCATTCGTATTTTGGGCCTCTCCCTCCTGGGGCAAGACAAGTATTAGGCCAGAATTTTCTTCCGTCAGGATCTGAATACTTAAATCTTGTAGAAAGGTGTTTCTCACTATATTGAGTTCTTATCGGGTTGAAGCTATACGTTTGTGTCTTGGAATAGAAGATAATGTAATCTGTTACTCTGCCAAAGCGCTTTGGGTCGTTATGCGAACCATATCGTTGCCACACAATCTCATTCCTGAAATTCACTGGCCCGAATATCTGGTCGAGCACCAGCTTGAGATAGTGGCTGGCGGTGGGGTCACAGTGGAGGTAAATAGAGCCAGTTGGCTTGAGCACACGGTGGAGCTCTATCAACCTGGTGGTCATCATAACCAGATATGCCATAACATCGTTCCGGCCGATGGCGTCATGCAAGGCGCCAACCAGCCGCCCTACCTTCAATGGTCCATTAGTAACAATATCGTGGTAGGTATTCTCCGCAGCCTGAGTCCAGTGCCAGGTATCGGTAAAGGCTTTTATCTGGGCTTCGGACTCGACACCGCCGTTTTCCTTGAACAGGATGTTATAGTCCTTCTTGCTGTTAAAAGGCGGGTCCAGGTAAACAAGGTCTATAGAGTTGTCAGGAATATACTTGCGTAAGATTTCTAAATTATCACCATAATACAAAACATTAGTTTTCAGCGTATCCATCCCCGCCTCCTGGCAAATGCCAATAAGACATTGACATAACTATAACATTTTACTATAATTTTGGTAGTAGTAAGAAAAGCTCCTGGAAAACGGTTGGTCATCTGATAAAGATGGCAGCGTCTGTAGAGGCGTGGGATCCTACCGCCGGGAGCTATTTTTTATATACTATTCAGCCATTTGTATGTTCCTGCCAGTAATTGCGGAATCAGTGTGCTTTTGTGTGGCATAAACTTTATGCCATAGCCGAATACCTTGCCACTTCGCCTATATAGTTTGTCCTCAAGCGTGAGCAGGTATGAGTCTTCAATCACACCGTATTTATACTCTACAGCGTTCTGAACTGCGCCACAAACACAATCCGCAAGCTGTATCAGATTAGATTGCGATTTGGATTTGGGATTCACTCCCAAGATGCAACCTTTCCTAACTTCGCAGTCCGGCTGGCTTTGAATGTAGTTTAGATAGCCATTTAGCTCCTTATATTTAATCCCAGCTTTATTTTCTGGATATAGCCTCACTTTGTAGCCTTTATCATCACAGTACCAAGTGATACGTTCTACCAACCGTCTGAATGTGTAAAAGTATAACCTTCTCCCCTTTAATTTTGGGCTGGTATTAACGATGTCCGGGTGTTGTGTATCCACTAGCACTGAGCAGATAGAGAAGTCATTATTAGCTAATTCTTCAGTTACAGCCTTTTTCCTGGGATGACTGAGTTCTACCCAATGAAGAACTTTATCAGCATCCAAATTAATTCGCTGTTTTATTTTATGATAAGTGTGCCCTAATGCAGTGGCCCCTTCTTGGTTGGCAATTAGCGCTGTGATAACAAACCACTTTGTTCCCTTTCCTCCAGTACCCTCGTCCCCGGATTCATCTATGTAAGCATACATTTTCCATTTATTAGTTTCTTCACACTATCACCATATTATTTCTGTGAATCACCTCATCGCCGTAATCGTGGCCCAGAAGAGCCGGGATTTTATCCGAATGCGCCCCTTTAATGACGAGAATGTCAATAGAGCCATAGTTGGAGATGCCGCAGGCCACATGTTTGCCCTGCTTATCAAAGATGTCCACAATGTCGCCGCGCTGAAAGTTGCCGTTCACCTCCACAACCCCAGCAGGAAGCAAGCTTTTACTTTGCTTTTTAAGAGCTACCATAGCGCCTTCATCCACCACTACCTTGCCTTTAGAAGCCAGCCCGCTGAGCATCCACCTCTTTCTGCTTTCCATCTTATTCACCTGCGCCGGGAAAAGTGTGCCTAAACTTTCTCCTTTGGCGATTCTTAATAAGATATCAGGCTCTCGTCCATCAGCGATGATTACATCTGTTCCTGAAGAGGTGGCCAGCCTGGCTGCTTCAATCTTGGTTGTCATGCCTCCGATTCCTCGCCGATTAGCAGTATCGCTGGCCAGGCGTTCAGTTTCAGCATCAATCTTGTCCACCCGGCGGATAAGCTGTGCTTCAGGATTGTAATGCGGATCGGCAGTATATAAACCGCTGATGTCAGAGAGCAGCACCAAAAGGTCAGCATCAACCAGGTTGGACACCATGGCTGAGAGGTTATCATTATCTCCGAATTTAAACTGTTCAATTTCGTCAATGGCGACGACATCATTCTCATTAACGATGCAGACTACGCCAAGCTCGATAAGAGCCAGCAGGGTATTGCGGGCATTAAGGTATCCAGCACGGTCGGAGAGGTCTTCCTTCGTAAGCAATGCCTGGGCTATAGTTATATCATGCTGACTGAAAAGTTGCTCATAAGTGTGCATAAGGTAGCCTTGCCCTACCGAAGCCAGAACTTGTTTAAAGGGAGTGCCCTTACGTTCTTTGATTTCTCTAAGCCTTTGTCCCCCGGCAGCGACCGCCCCCGAGGAAACTACTATTACCTTCTTTCCCTGGTACTGAAGCCGGGCTACTTGGTTCACCAGACCAGACATGGTGGGTAAATCAAGATGGTCAGTACCTGAGGTGATAAGACCTGTGCCGAATTTAGCTACTATTCGATTATAAGGCATTATGTCGGATTATAGCAGTCACCAGGAAGAGTCAACAAGTAAGGGAAAACTCGCTATGCTAAAATTGCTCAATCATGAATCTTTCTTGCCTGCTTTCTTTACTTAAAGAAACACCGGCCTACCAACAACTGGTGAGGCAATTATCTGTAGCCAAACGTGGACATAAGGTAGTCGTACTCGGCGCTGCCAAGCCTTACTTTATAGCCGCTATGTATGAAGAACTTAATTCGCCTATTATGGTGATAACCGCCCAGCCGGAGAATGCCAGGAGGCTCTATGAGCAACTTCAAGTCTGGTGCCCCCCCAGGGCTAATTTGCACCATTTCCCCGAGCTCGATTTCCTGCCCTATGAATACCTTGCTTCTTATCCTGCTAACGCCATGCTGGAAAGGCTGCGGGTATTATCCACTTTAGCCCTTAATGATGGCGGCGATAGGCCTTTGATAGTAAGCTCAGCCCTGGCAGCTATAACCAAAACGGTGGCTCGGAGGGGTTTTGTGGCTTCCTGCCATGTTTTAGAGCAAGGCATGAGCGCTGACCCCCTGATTCTGCTGCGCAGATGGCAGGCCATGGGCTATGAGATGGAAGACGTTGTTGAGGCGCCTGGAACGATGAGTAGAAGGGGTGGCATAGTTGATGTTTTCCCTCCTTCCAGCCAGTTACCAGCTCGAATAGAGTTCTTTGGCAATCAGATAGAGAGCATAAGGTGCTTCGAGCCGGAAAGTCAGCGCTCAGCCAAGCCAATATGCTCCATAACCATCACTCCTCCTAAAGAAGTTGCTATTCCTGAAGAAAGTGAGATATTCGGTTCCTGGGACTTAAATAGCTGCGCTGTTGACGTGAAACACCGCTTTCAGGAGGATATGGCCAGATTACAGCAAGGGGAGTGGTTTCAGGGCGCTGAGTTCTATTTCCCGCTATTCAATAAAGGGAGCATCTTTGATTACCTGGATGATAACGCTCTTATTATCCTCGATGTCCCTGAGGAAATCGAAGCCGCTGTCCAAAGAATATATGCCCAAAGCCGAGAGCGCAGAAACGTCAAGCTGGAGCATGGTGAACTACCCCAGGGCTTTCCCTTTCCTTATTTTACCTGGGAAGAATTAGAGCCAAGCATAAGGGCAAGGC
>JAFGBN010000100.1 GCA_016933195.1 Dehalococcoidia bacterium
ATTTGAGGTTCGTGATGTACATCATTCCCACTATGGTAGGATTTGTCCTTTAGAGACACCCGAAGGCCCTAACATAGGCTTAATTGGTTCTCTAGCTACTTATGCCAGAGTTAACGAGCATGGCTTTATAGAAACCCCGTATCGCAGGATTATCCATGAAGTTCCTAATACCATGGAAGAACTATTAGAGAGGACGACTCGGGGAGACGTGATGGACGACAAAGGCCATCTTCTGGTTGAATCTGGGACAATAATCACAAAGCAAGTTGCCCAAAAGCTATCTTCTCTCCCTAGTCAAAACATTAAGATAGCTCCCTTTATCTCTAACCAAATCGCTTATTTAACAGCCGATGAAGATAGACAGTATAGTATTGCTCAAGCGAATGCGCCAATCAACGAAAGGAATGAATTCACTGAGGGGCAAATTGAAGTCAAGGAAGGTAGCAGGTATTTTAAAGAACCAATAGATGAAGTAGATTTTATAGATGTTTCACCAAAACAAATATTCAGTGTGTCTGCCTGCCTTATTCCGTTTCTTGAGCATGATGATGCTAATCGTGCATTAATGGGCTGTAACATGCAACGACAAGCAGTGCCATTATTACGTCCCAAGGCTCCTTTGGTAGCCACGGGCATGGAGAGGGAAGTAGCTAAACATAGTGGACAAGCGATATTTGCTCTTGATGATGGTATAGTGAATTCAGTAACCAGCTCGCAAATCGTAATCCAGAATGAGGAAGGTGAAGAGCAATTATATAAGCTAAGCAAGTTCCTCAGAGCTAATCAAGGGACGTGTATTAATCAACATCCTCTGGTAAGCAAGGGAGATCGGGTTAAAAGGGGTCAGGTGTTGGTAGACAGTTCTTCAATAGACAATGGAGAACTCGCCTTAGGGCAGAATGTCATTTGTGCCTTTATGAGCTGGCAGGGGTATAACTTTGAGGATGCTATCATTATCAGTAAAAGGCTAGTTAAGGATGATATCTATAGCTCTATTCATATTGAGAAATATAAGACTGAGGCACGCGATACAAAGCTCGGTTCTGAAGAGATCACTGCAGATATACCTGGTGTGAGTGAGGAGAGCCTTTCCGCTCTTGATGAAACAGGCATTATACGCATTGGGGCTGAAGTAAAGCCTAATGATATTCTGGTAGGGAAGATCACTCCCAAAGGAGAGACGGAGCCTTCAGCGGAAGAAAGATTACTGCGGGCCATTTTTGGCGAGAAAACGCGCGAAGTGAAGGATAGCTCTCTCAGAATGCCATCTGGAGAGTGGGGAAGAGTGATTAATGTCAAGGTACTTTGCCGTGAGGACCATGATGAATTACCTATCGGGGTGAATAAACTCGTACAAGTTTGGGTTGCCCAACTACGCAAAATTTCAGTTGGAGACAAAATGTCGGGGAGACATGGTAACAAAGGGATTATTTCAATCATATTGCCTGAAGAAGACATGCCATTTTTGCCCGATGGAACGCCTGTGGATATTATTCTCAATCCGCTTGGTGTTCCATCTCGTATGAATATTGGGCAGGTTTTAGAGGCTCATTTAGGCTGGGCAGCTCATGTGCTAGGTTTTAGAGCAATTAATCCGGTTTTTGACGGAGCTGATGCTATGGCTATTGAGGATGCTTTAGCTAGGGTATGGATAGCTTGGAAAGCAGGTGCCGTTAACCTGGACTCGGGGGGCTCGGCTAATGTAGCAGCTGACCCAAAGAAGCTTGAAGAATGGCTTTCCGAACATGGTTTTGATGCCACAAAAGTGATGGACGACAAGCGTAAAGGTGTTGCTAGAAGAGCTTCGCTCTGCTTGTGGCTTGAAGAGCTGGGCATAAATGCTCAAAATCTAAGCGACAGGGATTTGGAACAAACGGTACAGAAAGCTTATAAAGACCGAAGGCTTTACCCTCCCATTTTTGGCAAGATAGAACTCCGAGATGGAAGAACTGGCGAACCTTTTGACCAGCCAATAACTGTGGGCAATGTCTATATGATGAAGCTAATTCATCTTGTTGGAGACAAGGTGCATGCTCGTTCCACTGGTCCGTATTCGCTCATCACCCAGCAGCCCTTGGGAGGGAGAGCCCAATTCGGAGGTCAGAGGTTTGGCGAGATGGAGGTATGGGCGTTAGAAGGCTATGGTGCAGCTCACACGCTTCAGGAAATGCTTACAATAAAATCAGACGATATAATGGGTCGAGCTAAAGCATATGAGTCTATTGTTAAAGGCGAAGATATTCGCCAGCTTGGTGTCCCAGAATCCTCTAAAGTTTTGTTTATGGAACTACGTAGCTTGGGTTTTGCTGTCGAGATGCTCAGCGAGGAAGAGAAAGGTTAAATACATTTGCGAACGTCAAATTAAGGCCAAAACTAGGATGAAACACAAGGTTTTAAAGGAGAACAATGTCTCAATTTAATGGAATCAACGCTCTTCGAATAAATCTTGCTTCCCCGGAGCAAATAAGGAGTTGGTCTCATGGGGAGGTGACTAAAGCGGAGACGATAAATTATCGTACTTTGAAACCGGAAAGAGATGGCCTCTTCTGCGAGAGGATTTTTGGGCCAACTAAAGATTATGAATGCGCTTGTGGAAAATATAAGAAGATGAGGTACAAGGGTCTTGTTTGTGATAAATGTGGGGTTGAAGTGGCTCATTCCAGTGTGCGTAGGGAGCGCATGGGGCATATTGAGTTGGCTGCACCAGTTACCCATATATGGTTTGTTAAATTGGTACCCAGTCGGCTTGGGCTTCTCCTTGGCCTATCTCCACGAAATTTAGAGAGCGTCATCTATTTCGCCCGATATATCATTATATCCATTGATGAGGAGGCTAGGCAGAAAAAGATTCTCCAACTTGAGGAAGAGATTGCTCAAAAAATCGTCGAGCAAGAGGAATATGTGAATAGGAAGGTCGGAGAGCTTCAATCTAGAGCTGAATCGGGGGATGAGGATGCGATAAAAGAGGCAAACCAACTGCGTGCTAAATTTGTAGAGAAAAGGGCGGAATTTGAAAAAGAGCTGAAGGAGAGAATGGAGGCGATAGAAAGTCTTCAGCCATTCAAACTGCTCAGCGAAGAGGAATATAGGGAACTTAAGGATAAAGTTGGTGATATTTTTGAAGCTGGTATGGGTGCTGAAGCCATTCTAGGGATCTTGAAGGAAATTGATATAGAGAAATTGTATCAAGAGCTTCTTGAGCAAATTCATAGCGCCTCAGGAGAACGCTACAAAAAGGTTAGTAGGCGGCTACAATTAGTCGAAGCTCTTAAGCTGAGTGGAAATAAGCCCGAATGGATGATTTTGACTGTGCTTCCTGTATTACCCCCGGCGCTTCGTCCCGTAGTCCAATTGGATGGTGGCCGCTTTGTCATTAGTGACCTTAATGACCTGTATCGGCGTGTTATCAATCGTAATAATCGCCTGCGTCGTCTTATGAGACTAGGTGCCCCTCAAGTTATTATCCGAAACGAGAAGCGCATGTTGCAGGAGGCTGTTGATGCCCTTATTGATAACGGACGAAGAGGACGTGTAGTCACTACTGGCCAGAATCACGCCTTGAAATCTCTCTCAGGCGTATTAAAGGGCAAACAAGGCCGCTTTCGTCAAAATCTTTTAGGTAAACGCGTGGACTATAGTGGTCGGTCGGTTATTGTTGTTGGCCCTAAGCTCAAGTTCCATCAATGCGGCTTGCCACGCCATGTGGCCCTAGAATTATTTAAGCCTTTCGTTATGCATAAGCTCCTAAAGAGGGGCTATGCCAATAATCTAAAGAGTGCTCGACGCCAAGTGGAAAAAGCCAGCAGGCCTGAGATTTGGGATGCACTTGATGAGGTAGTCAAGGAACGCCCTGTGTTGCTTAACCGCGCTCCTACATTACATCGCCTAAGTATCCGAGCCTTTGAGCCTGTGTTAATCGATGGGGATGCTTTTCAGATCCATCCCTTAGCTTGCACTGCTTTTAATGCTGATTTTGATGGTGATCAGATGGCAGTTCACTTGCCGTTGTCCCGGGCATCAGTGAAAGAGGCTAGAGAATATATGCTTAGTCCTTATAATATGCTACTACCAAGTTGTGGTGAGCCTGTAGCCACACCTACTCTGGATATAGTTCTGGGTTGCTACTACCTTACCAAGGCTAAGCCTGGCGCCAAGGGTGAAGGGAAGGTTTTCAGTAATTTTGATGAGGCTAAACTGGCTCATGAACTCAGTATCATCGAGCTTGGTGCCGAAATTGTAGTGCGAGATCCTTCACTTGGCTCAGGAGGGGAGAGAATAAATACCACTGTGGGCCGGATTTTATTCAATGATGCCTTGCCTTGGCAACTTCGTTTTTACAATAAAGCAGTGGATAAGGCTAGCTTGAGATCTCTGGTATCTGATTGTATTCGTTTACTAGGCAATGAAACTACCGCTGCTGTTCTTGACAGCATTATGCAATTAGGTTTTCACTATGTTACAAAGTCAGGGATCTCTATTGCCATGAATGATATCGAAGAGCCTCCGGCTAGGTCTAATCTTCTCAAGGAGGCTGAAAAGCGAGCTAGCCTTTTTGCAGACCAATTTAACCATGGGCTCATCACTGAAGATGAAAGGTATGAAAACACAGTTCAGGTATGGATGGATATCACGGACAAAATTAGTGATGCTCTATCGCAGTCACTCGACCCTAATGGTGCAATTTACATGATGGCTACATCAGGAGCAAAGGGGAATATCTCTCAAATCAGGCAGATGGCGGGGATACGAGGGTTAATGACCGATCCCTCCGGGAGGATAATAGACTTTCCTATCAAGTCAAGCTTCCGCGATGGATTATCAGCCATGGAATATTTCATTTCTACTCATGGTGCTCGCAAGGGATTAGCTGATACCGCCTTGCGAACATCGGATAGCGGCTATCTCACCAGACGGCTTGTAGACACAGCCCAAGATGTTGTCATAACCGAGTTGGATTGTGGTACTACCGAAGGAGTTTGGATATCAAAGGTGGCTGAGGATAGCGCCTTACCACCATTTAGTGAGCGGATTATTGGCTACTTGGCAGCAAGTAAAATCATTGACCCACACACCAACGAAGTTATCGCTGATCGCAATGAAGAAATCGATGAAGAAAAAGTCAAAAGAATTATTGAGGCTGATGTCACTCAAGTGTACGTGAGAGCACCTTTCACTTGTCACTCTCAATTTGGCATCTGCCAGTATTGCTATGGCAGGGATTTGTCCACGAGACAACTAGTGAAACTTGGTGCCGCTGTAGGAATTATTGCCGCCCAGAGCATCGGTGAACCAGGAACTCAACTCACTCTACGTACCTTCCATACGGGAGGCGTGGTAGGCACTGATATTACCACTGGATTGCCACGAGTAGAAGAACTTTTTGAAGCTAGAATACCAAAAGGAAGCGCTATTATTTCTGAGATTGATGGCACTGCAGAGATAACCCATACTGACAGGGGAATTGTAGTCAAAATCGCTAGTTCTGAATTCTATTTAGATGAATACCCATTTCCTCTAGAAGCAACTCCCGCTGTAAATAATGGGCAACTAGTTAGCGTGGGCACGACTCTATTTTCCTCGCCAGAGGAGACAGGCACGCCTTTACCAACCATAGCTGAAGAACAACCCGCGGTAGCTAGAGTTGCAGGACAAGTTATCATTGAGGAGGATAACCATATTTTCATTAAATATGAGGAAAGGGAAGACAGAGAATATACCATTCCACATGGTGCCCGCTTGCTTGTTCAATCAGGGGATAAGGTGAAAGCGGGTCAGAGGATTACTGAAGGTATCGTTGATCCACATGATATTTTGCATATTATGGGTAAAGAAGCGGTGCAGCAATACCTAGTGGATGAAGTACAAAAGGTATATCGCTCTCAGGGAGTAAATATACACGATAAGCACATTACTGTCATTGTTCGTCAGATGTTAAGCAAAGTGAAAATTGCTTCCTCAGGTGATACAGCACTCTTACCTGGTGCGCTGGTGAATCGATTTAAGTATGAAGGTGTGAATGCTGAGATATTAGCTGAGGGAGGTGAGCCAGCAACAGCGCAAACTGTCATTTTGGGAATAACTAGAGCCAGCTTAAGTAAAGACAACTGGTTGGCGGCTGCTTCTTTCCAAGAAACTGGACGTGTTCTTATTGATGCTGCTGTCGAAGGTAGAATAGATAGACTTCGTGGGCTCAAGGAGAATGTTATTCTTGGCAAGCTTATCCCTTCTCAATTGCTAGTTGCTGAAGAGGTTGAGACTACAGATTTACAATCAGACATCGAAGCTACTTCCCTCCAATAATGAAGAAAAAAAGCATGCGCATCGTCTCAGGCAAGCCGACTATTGAAGATAGCTCTATAGACTCTAATCTCCGCCCCAAACGCCTTAATGAATTCATAGGCCAGGAGAAAGTTAAGGATAATCTAAAAATAGCTATCTCCGCTGCCCAAAAAAGGCATGAACCACTAGACCATGTTATTCTTTATGGGGCTCCTGGCTTGGGAAAGACTACCCTGGCTTATATTATTGCCGCTGAGATGGGGGTTAGTATTAAAGTTAGCTCCGGGCCAGCGATAGAACGCCCTGGAGACTTAGCAGCTGTTCTTACTAACCTGCATGAGGGAGACATCCTTTTCATTGATGAGATTCACAGGCTTAGCCACACAGTAGAAGAAAAGCTCTACCCTGCGATGGAGGACTTTGTTTTCGATATCTTTTTAGGGAAAGGGCCGGCAGCTAGAAGTCTGCGGTTAAACTTACCCCGCTTTACTTTAATCGGGGCTACTACTCGTCTAGCTTTACTCAGCCCTCCGCTCCGTGACAGATTTGGAGTGACTTATCACCTTAATTTCTATAGTGAGGCAGCAATACAGACGATTCTAGATAGGTCAGCAGCTATCCTCAAAGTGCTAGTAGAGAGGGATGGGCTTATCCCAATTGCTCAGCGTGCTAGGGGCACACCTCGAGTAGCTAACCGCCTCCTAAAGCGAATAAGAGATTATGCTCAAGTCATGGCAAATGGAGTGGTTACCAAGGAAGCATCTCTGAAAGGGCTTTCGAAGCTAGAGATAGATTCTGTAGGTTTGGATGACATAGACCATAGGGTCCTACACACAATAATTGATAAGTTTAATGGTGGTCCTGTAGGTCTAGATACCATTGCTGCTTCCATTAGCGAGGACGCTGATACTATAATGGATGTTTATGAGCCTTACCTTCTTCAGTTGGCTTTTCTAGAGCGCACATCTCGTGGCAGAATAGCTACCAAGCTGGCTTATGAACACTTAGGACTGCTTTACAAAAAGGATGCTCAGCCTCAACCTACCTTGTGGAATCAGAAGCAAACTTGATCTCTAGGTATTTATACCCCCTAGACTGGATCCAGTTTGGAGTAACGAAAGCGACTAAGCAGGAGAGCAATAATAGCCAACCCCAGGGCTCAATGGCTCCTCGGTTTACCAAAGCTACTGAGACTGAGATTGCAATCGGTGGAATGATTAAACCAATAATTTTATACCTGCGCCGCTTGATACGGATAAAGCTAATGGTTGCCGCAGCTAAAGCAAGGAAACTAACAACTATCCAGGGGATCTGTGTTTGCAACTCCGCTATCCATACATTCTCCAGTAAGAAAAACTTGTTCCCTATGCCTAGCGATAATAACCAACTGAGTATTACAGGAATGGGAGCTAACATTAGTGAAGCATATAACCAGTCCCGTCTGGTAGTTTGCATCACTATATAGACAATGACAGCGAGAGCCAAGGGTATATAAATAAGAGCTGCCACTGCCCAACTCCAACCTTGAGGAAGGTAAATTAGTAGTATCCCTGTAACTAGTACTGGTAACATATAATATCCTAGCCAGGGAAAGAGCCATATTGGCTTGCCTTTATGCCAGCCATAAATCGCTATGCCGACGGTCGTCATCAATATGCTTGATAAGCAGAAGACGTTCTGCCAGTAGTATGAAGCGAAGAGCAAAGCGACGAGAAAGTGGGGCAAAGCGGTGAACAACGCTTCCTGCCAATTACCTTGAGCATATGTATCATAGACCTGTTGGGCAACTAATTCAGGGGGGCCAAGCACCTGTGTCGCGATTTTATCTGCTTCTTCTTTGCTAACCCCTTTCTCCTTTAGCTCCTGGCTTCTATCCTCAAGATGCGTATAGAGTTCTTGGGCCACGCTGTCTTTGATATCTGAGTCAATCTTGAGAGAAGCCCTAAAGCTATTCAAATAGCGGCTTATACTATTCTTCATTGTGGTGCTAGATTGGTTCTGGCTGTATAATAGCTCTAACCGCGGCCGAAAAATCCTGCCATATAGCCAGCCTTTTAGCTAAAGCTTGCTGTCCCCTTTTAGTGATATAGTAATACCGTCTTTGTTGCCCATTCCCATTAGATAGCATTTGCCATTTGCCCTTGATGAGGTTATCTTTCTCCAGGCGATGGAGAGCAGGATAAAGTGTCCCTTCCTTAAACTGAAAATACCCGTCGCTCCTTTTCTCTAGCTCTTTTACAATTTGGTAACCATATGTAGGTCGAGAATTAATCAAGCAAAGTAGCAAAGAATCGGTGTTTCCTTTAAGCAACTCACGCCCATAGTTCATTTCTCACACCTCGCTTAAGCACTAGACTTACTATCAAAGTAACACGCGGTAATCTAATTGTCAACTAGTTGTGCTGGCTGACCACATAGGTAACAGTGGACTATGGATTTTAGCAAGTTCCTTTTCAATATACTCTACGGGAGCAAGATAGGCAA
>JAFGBN010000101.1 GCA_016933195.1 Dehalococcoidia bacterium
CTCGTAGAATACGATGATGTGGTAAACAACCATCGCGAGGTGATTTACGCCGAGAGAAAGAAAATCCTCAGTGGTGCTGACCTCAAGGCAAATATATTGTCTATGATTCAGGATGAAATCCAGAGCCTGGTAGCTAGCCATTTTGGTGATGATTTGGTTGAACCAGATTTATCCGGCTTACTTGAGGATATATCTCACATCTTCCCCCTACCACCACAGTTTGGGAAGGATGGGCTTTCCGAGCTTAAAAAGAAGCAAATCGTAGAAAAGCTGAGTGACTATGCCGCTGAGTTCTATGACCAGCGGGAGCAGGAGATAGATTCTGATAAGATGCGGCTTGTAGAGCGCCTGGTGATGCTCCGCGTCATTGATAAGTTGTGGATGGAACATCTTACTGCTATGGAGCATATGCGCCAGGGAATAGGGCTGCGTGCTGTTGGGCAGCAGGACCCCCTGGGAGTGTATAAAAGAGAGGGGCATCATCTATTCGATGCGCTTTTAAGTAGTATTCAGCACGATGTTGTCCATAGCATTTATCACGTCAGCATTGCTAAAAATGCCGGTGAGGACGGAGCGAAGCAGCCTCCGCGCCAAAAGATGCCAGTGATGGCAGGCAAGAAGGTTGGCCGCAATGACCCCTGCCCCTGCGGCTCAGGCAAGAAGTATAAACACTGCTGCGGGAGGTAGTGTAGTGGCTTCCTATACTCTACGAAACATGGTTGAAGGAAGGGTATGATGCCAATTTATGATTATAGAGCCATAAGCGATGTTAATTGTGAGTTTTGCAGAAATAAGTTCGAGACGAGACAGGGGATAAATGACGAACCGCTCAGCAAATGCCTCAAATGTGGTGTTGAGGTGAGGAGAATGCTTTCCCGCCCCCTTTTATATACCGTGAAGAATCATTCAGTGAGGAAGAAAACTTCGATAAGTATAGCGAAGAGGAGAGCGACGAATCAGAGCCCGACGAAGGCTTTGCCGAGGACGAAGCTTGGGAGTGAGAGGGGAGAAACATGTTAGATAGGATTGGGAATTTGCCATGTATTCATAAGATAGTAGGTGTATTGCCAAAGGTGTGGTGCTAGGTTTAATGTAGACGTCGAACCTCAAAGTAGTGGTGGTAAAATGTTAAAGCTAAAGGATATGCGTTGTGATATATCCTAGCGAACGCTCTGCTGTTGAGTTAGCATGATGCTTTCACCCTTGATAGTTTAATGAGTGGCATAATATGAGCTATCACATTTTTCTAACCAAACTGGATAACTTCAGAGTGTGTTTACAAAGAGGAATCTATGGGGGGATTTGTTTAACTGGTTCTCCCAAGTCTGAACAAATAAATGCCGATATCATCGCAGGATTTGCTGGAATCAAAACAGGTGATTTTCTGTTTCTTTATGTTAAAAATATAGGGCTTTATGGGCTATGGAAAGTAACGGTGAGCCCTTTTTATGATGTTGAACCACTCTGGAATGATCCTAAGCAGACTTTTCCCTATAGGATTTGTTTCGAACCAGCGGTTCGAGAATTTAGGAATCCTATTACCCTAAGTGACATATTGGACCTCAAAGACAAAGGCAAAATCTGGACATTTGATTTAGCAGCATTTACTAAGAAGAGCCACCATCCTATTACAACTGATGAAGGTAAGGAATTAATTCGATTATTGCTTAGGAATAATCCGATCTATGCTCCCACTAAGCCGATATTGAATCCTTATCAATCGGCGAGAACGCAGCCTTTACCAATACGTTTGGATTCTGACAAAAAGGGGCGTTTGATTTACGAAGGTTATCTTAATGCTTGGTTTATGGAAGCTTTCGCCAACGGCAGATTGAAGGAGCTTATTGGTGATTACAGTGATTATATAAACTACGTACCGACTTCGTTCAATAAGATAATGGATATTTTCCTCACTCATGTAACAAATGTAGATGGAGTTAACATTCTTCACAAGTTCACTTGTATGGAGTTGAAAACAAGCACAGTGACAGAAGAAGACTTGAATCAGATCATAATGTATGAGAATTGGCTGATAAGGAAAATCGCACAGGGTGATTCACAAATGGTTCAGAGTATACTAGTTGGTTTCGAGTTTGACGAACGGGTTCTTGGCTATCGGGATAAGAGGAGAGCAATTGAAGAAAAAACGGTGAGGTTAATAAAATACGTAGTAGATGAGCAGAAACACGAAATTACCTTCGCTGAAGAATAGGAGCGAACATGGGAAAATATAGATGTGTGATTTGTGGCTATAATGGAGATGAGTTGATATACCAGTTCAACGAGTATGGGTATTGTCTTGCTTCAAACGAAGAAGATCCTGAATTCATTGGTAATTGTCCTACTTGGGTAGAAAAGGAAGGATTTGGCGAAGCTGAAATCGGTGAACCGGTCGGTTGTCCTGAATGTCATGCTTGGGGTGTGGATAAGTTTCAACTAGTTGAGTGATATACCCCGTGGAAGGAAGTGGAATTACAGTTGATGTTTGTAAAGAGTGGGGAAGATGGGTGATTGGCGAGGCCAAACCTCGAACACAGGAATTTGGTACAATCGAGCTAGAAGATTAAAATTTTATCTTCGTGGCTTTAAATACCTGTATTATCATACGTAAGCCTGATGCCAACTCAGTGCAGAAAGAGAAGAATCGTTCTGTAAAATGGGCTAGCTATGAGAGAGGTAAATCCAAGAGGAAAAAGGCAATAGATACAAAGGTGCAGAGTGATAGTGCTGCTAAGAGTGGCTGAAGGATAATTTTGAATCTTTCTTTAATCATAGTGAGCCTGATTGGGAGTGGGTAAGGGAGAGGATTAAAGCTTATAACTGAACTGGTGTTTAGTTGCCAATTTTGCTCTATCAGCTATAAACTAAGTGAAGCAGTCTATGCTGTCCTACCTTGAGATTGCAGAGCCTGTTCCGAGCTTATTCTGAAGTTGCTTTCACTGGCCTCGTCACCCTCTCAATGACATAGTGCAGTTATTTTCGCAGGATACTATAATTAACTTTTTGGAGTCTTTTTCTCTGGTTAGCGACGCTAATGAAAAATACAGCTATTGCTAAAGTATTCAGTGATATCGCTGACCTCCTGGAGCTTAAGGGGGAGAACACCTTTAAGATTCGTGCTTATCAGAAGGTAGTTCGAGCCATCGAGCATTATCCCAAGGAAATAAAGATTATGATTGAGGAAGGTGAGGACTTGCGAAATATTCCTGGCGTGGGTGAGGCCATAGCTAAAAAGACCACCGAGCTGGTGACCACTGGCAAGCTGGGTTATTATGAGAATCTGAAGGCTGAATTTCCTGAGGGGATAACTAATCTTTTAGCAATACCAGGAATCGGTCCTAAGACAGCTAACAGGCTTTCCGGTGAGTTAGGTATAAGTTCAGTTGATACATTGGAGCAAGCAGTCAAGAGCGGACAGGTAGCCAGGCTTTTCCGTCTGGGCGATAAGACCGCTGACAATATGCTTCAACAAATTCAAGCCCTGCGCCGTAAAGACCAGCGTACTCCTATTGGTGAGGCTTTGCCCACCGTGGAAGAAATCCTCGGCGCTCTGCGCTCCATTCCCGGTGTGAGGAATTTAACTGCCGCGGGCAGTTTGCGCCGCTTCAGGGAGACATTGGGCGATATTGACCTTATGGGTACTGCTGATAACCCCGGGGAGGTTATAGATGCTTTTGTTGCCTTGCCTCGTGTAGGGCAGGTGCTGGCTCGAGGGTTAACTAAAGCAAGCGCCATCGTTTCCGGAGGCTTGCAGGTTGACTTGAGAATGGTGGAGCATGACTCGTTTGGCTCCTTGCTCCAGTATTTTACTGGTAGCAAGCAACATAATATCTCCCTGAGGGAGAGAGGGCGGCGACAGGGCTTAAAGCTGAGCGAGTATGGAATAACTACTGTAGCTACGGATAAGCTGGAGAAATTTGCTCTTGAAGAAGAGTTCTATCATCGGCTCGGGCTTCAATATATCCCACCGGAACTCAGGGAAGCTCAAGGCGAAGTGGAAAAAGCCGAGCAAGGAACTATACCCGAACTGGTGGAATTAGCTGATATAAAGGGAGACCTCCACATGCACACCGATTGGAGCGACGGACATAACTCCCTGGAAGAAATGGCTCTGGCTGCCAAGGAACTAGGCTACCAGTATATAGCAATTACTGACCATTCTGGTGGAAGAGGTATTGCTCACGGGCTTGGTGCAGAGAGGGTGAGAGAGCAAATAGGTGAAATCAGGGCGCTTAATGAGCGCTTAAGCGGAATCCGTGTGTTCAGCGGCATCGAAGTTGATATTAGGGCAGACGGGAGCCTGGATTTGCCGCACGAAGTCCTGTTTGACCTGGATATAGTGATTGCTGCTGTGCACTCTGCTATGAATCAAAGTGAGGAAAGGATGACCAAGAGAGTATTAAGCGCTATAGAGGACCCAGATGTTGACATAATAGCTCACCCAACCGGTCGCCTCCTGGGTGAGCGTGAGCCTGTAGCGATGGATTTAGAAGCTATTATTCGGGCGGCAGCTAAGAACAACAAAATCCTGGAAATTAACGCCATGCCTGCGCGGCTTGACTTAAATGATATCTATGCCTCTCGAGCTAGAGACTTAGGGGTGAAGCTTGCTATTGAGACCGATGCTCATAGCACTACCCACCTGGGCTTTATGAGGTTTGGCATTGGCGTAGCCCGCAGAGCCTGGTGCGAGCCAAAGCATATTTTGAATACTTTACCTTTGGGAGAATTGCTTGCCTTTTGGGAGAGGAATGAATGACCAATATCTTAGCTCTTTTTGATTTGGATGGCACGTTAGCCCGCGGAGGTGTTTGGGAAGGATTTCTCAAGTATTATCTCAAGCATAAAAAAAAGAGAGTTTGGATACTGGTATTCTGGGTTACGCATTCAGCCTTGTGGTTATTGAGCCTGTGTAAGCTGTACAGCGGGGAGAAATGCAGAGTGAAGTGGATGGAGGATTTAAGCGGCATCTTTAAAGGGGCAAGCAGGGAAGAGGTACGAGATATCTTTCACTGGGTCGCCGATAATTATTTGTTTGAATCACTGCGTAGCGATGTCGTTGAAATTCTGCATCAACATAAACAAAGCGGTCATATAGTCATAATTGTCTCTGCTACCTTTAACGAGCTCCTGGAGGTTATCGGGCAAAAATTAAGCGTGTCCAACGTGATTGGTACAAAACTTGAGATGATTGATGGTAGATATACTGGCAAGGCTATCTACCCTTTGTGTTTCGGTGAGAATAAAGTCAGGTTACTCAAGGAGTTTATTGAGCGAACTGGACTGGAAATAGATAGCTCTGCAAGCTTCGCTTATTCCGATAGCATCTTCGATATCCCTCTATTGAAGTTAGTGGGAAATCCGGTGGCAACTTATCCTAGCGAACATCTGCGCCAGTTCGCTGAGTATAAGGGCTGGCGAATATTGCCTTGAGCCTTCGCTACACACAGAGATATAATGGAAAGTGGAGGAAGTGGTTATAGTGTCTATGAACGATGCCCAGGCAATTCAACAACTAAAGAGTGCCATCGCTGAAGGCAAGCACTGGTATGTGGCTCTACTTGAAGCTATCAAACTATGGGCCAGCACTGAGGAGGATTATAACGAGCGGCATTACAAGTACCTTATTGATAATGAGGCCTTTGACTGGTTAATTTTAGCTGAGAGGTTGTGCGAAGAGGCTGATGGAATTATTCCTGAAAAAGAACGGAGTAAGCTCCTATTCTTTGACCAAGCACCCATAGAATTAACTAAAGACGAGTTTAAAAATCTGATAGGTGGCTCCAAATACCAAGCTTATCTTAACTATCTTTATGGCATCCTAGTGGAGCGATTTTTGATTTTAGCTATAACTGAGGAAATCCGCAAGAGGAAAAGAGTTTTGGGCTTGTATAATGACGATGGCGTGGTTGATGAGGCTTATCAACACATTTATGGTGCTACGCAGATGGAATTATTAAAACGTTTTAGAAAAGAGAAGCATTATCCGCACTCCAGGTCTATAAATTTAAGTGAACTTGATGAATTTACCTATTGGTTATTTAAGTATCGTGTAAAGACACGTGACAAATCCCGCGTGGCTAGCGATACCAAGAAAGCATTGGTAAAGTTGCACGGGCTATTAAAGCTAAAAACTGAATTGGCTGGCTCTTTATCCTCACGCTCCTCGGCAGGTAGGGAGTGATGTGGGGAGAGTTCCTCTCCACTCAGGTGTTAAGAACTCTGAAGGAGCTAATCTTCTTGCTTGTTGGGAGGAGCAAGTTGACATAATTCTTGGTGTAGTCTTTTAAGTTTATCTTCAAGCACATCAAGTCTTTGTTTTTCCTTTTCAATAATCTGTGGTGGCGCTTTGCTTAAAAAGGCACTGTCTCTTAACCTGGCATCGAGCTGAGCAATTCTGGTTTTGGTCATTTCAATTTCCTTTGCCAGCCGCTGTTTTTCAGTCACCCTATCCACTATACCAGCCCAAGGCAAAAGCACCTCAGCTTCTTTTAATACTAAAACGAGCGCTTCCTCTTTTTCGGGCTTTCTTTCTCGGTGGCTAAGGATAGCTAAGGGCTGGACTCTAGCCAGCTTCTCTATGATTTCTGTTTGGGGAATGAGCTTGGGAAGAAATTCATCAGCGTAAATGTATGCTTCAACCCACCTGTCTGCTCTTACTTTGTGCTGGGCACGAGCATTGCGGATAGAGCGGATGATTTCTATTGTGGAATCCATCACTTGCTCTGCTTCTAAGTCGATAGCTTCATTGTTAGCCACAGGATAAGGAGCGATCATTATAGAATCTGGCATGCTCATACTGTTATTGCGAGCAGAGCGAAGCAGTGTCATCCTTAGGGTTTGCCAAAGTTCCTCTGTGATAAATGGCATAAAAGGGTGCAGAAGGCGTAGTGATTTTTCTAGGACATTGACCAAAAAAGGTAAAGGCGAAGGCGTTGATTGATTGCGAAGCCTCATCTTAGCAATTTCGATATACCAGTCACAGAACTTTGACCAAACAAATTCGTAAATCCGCTGAGCTGCCTCGCCGAATTGGAACTCTCCCATCATTTGGGTGACGTCGCTAACTAGGCGATTCAGTTGGCTATCAATCCAGCGGTCTTCCATCTGGAGTTTACTCAGGGCAGGATTCGCCGGTCGCTCCGCTCCATTTGCAATGAAATCCACTGGCAGGGCCTGGCTTTTTAACGCTTCGGTATCTATATTCTGTAGAATAAACCTGGAGGCATTCCATATTTTATTGACAAAGTTGCGGCTGGACTCTAGCTTCCCTGCACCTAGATTTATATCATTCCCAGGTGAGTTTCCAGCGGTCAATGCAAGTCGAAGGGCATCCACACCGTATTTGGATATTGCTTCGAGTGGATTGATAACATTCCCCCGTAACTTGCTCATTTTTTCTCCACTCTTGTCTCGAACTAATCCGTTAAGATAAACGTTGCGGAAGGGTATTTTGCCAGTATCTTCCAGCCCCATCATAATCATCCTGGCAACCCAAAAGAAAAGAATATCATAGCCAGTTACCATAACTGAGGTGGGGTAGAAGTAGCTGAGATCATCAGTATCGTCTGGCCAACCCAAAGTGGAATGTGTCCATAGTGCTGAGCTAAACCAGGTATCAAGGACGTCGGGGTCTTGAACCACTTGTTCTGAACCACAATGAATACAAGTCTTAGGTTCATCTGTGGAGACAGTCAATTTGCTACATGCTTGGCAATACCACACTGGAATACGATGTCCCCACCATAGCTGTCGGCTAATACACCAATCTCTAATGTTTTCCATCCAATCGAAATATACCTTGGTGAAGTGTTTTGGGATTATGGTGATGTTGTGGTCTCTAACGGCTTTAATAGCTGCTTCAGCTAAGGGTTGTGTACGAATAAACCACTGTAGGCTAATAGCAGGCTCAATCATCATTTGGCAGCGGTTGCAGTGGCCTACCGAATGAAGATATGGTTCGATTTTCTCCAGTAAATCTCTATCTCTCAGGTCAGCTAATACCTTGTCTCGACAGGCAAATCTTTCTAATCCCTGGTATGCCCCGGTGTTTTCATTCATAGTGGCATCAGGGTTCATAATATTTACCAGCGGCAGATTATGACGCTCTGCTACCTCAAAATCCGTGGGGTCATGAGCAGGGGTTATCTTTAATGCTCCAGTGCCAAAGGAGACATCAACGGCCTCATCAGCGATTATGGGGATTGTCTTATTTATAATGGGGAGGATTACCTGTTTACCCACCAAGTTCTTGTAGCGTGGGTCCTGTGGATTTACTGCTACAGCGGTGTCACCGAAAAAAGTTTCTGGGCGGGTAGTAGCTATAGTAACAAAGCCCCCTTCATCGACCAGGGGATAGCGGATGTAATAAAGGCTTCCCGCAACATCCTTATGTTCAACTTCAAGGTCAGAAAGGGCAGTTTGACAGCGTGGACACCAATTTATTATGCGTTCCCCCCGATAGATTAGCCCTTTGTCGTATAAGCGCACGAAGGCAGTGCGAACTGCTCTATATGGACCTGCATCTAGAGTAAACCTCTCTCGTGTCCAATCACAGGAAGCTCCTAACATCTGATGTTGCTGGTTGATTGTCCCGCGACTTTTCTTTACCCAGTCCCAGGTTGCGTTCAGGAATGCCTCTCTACCTATGTCATTTTTGCTCAGTCCCTGTTTAGCTAGCCCTTGTTCCACGACTACTTGTGTGGCGATTCCTGCGTGGTCAGTTCCAGGCAGCCATAAGGTAGGTTCACCTTTCATCCGATGCCACCTGGTCATAATGTCCTCGAATGTAGTTGTCAATGCATGCCCTAAATGTAGCTCGCCAGTGACATTAGGCGGCGGCATGATAATGACGAAAGGCTTTTTGTTAGGGTCTATGTGGGGGGTAAAGTAGCCTTGCTCAAGCCAGAACTTGTACCATTTCTTCTCTATTTGACCTGGCTCATAAGCTTTAGGGATTTCGGACATGTTAGTTAACGTATCTCCTTTGGCGAGCAAAGGTGTGGCAACCTCGCTTCATAGCTCCTTCATCAGTGCAACTTCTTTCTAAGGTCGTCCATTAAGCACTCTTGCCCATCTTTGAGCGTGTACCACCATATCCATCCATTGATTGCTGTACCAGTAACGTGTCGAGCAACTTCTGATAAGCTGTTCCAGGTTGTGTTGTCATGTAGCAACATTAATTTGTTTGGGGCTGTGATCTCAGCCTCGTATCGATTGCCCTTGTAGTTTCTGAAAACCTTTTGCCCCGAATTAACCAATTTGGCGTCAATTAGATCTTGCAAAGCTACCCTTTTTGTTAGCTCAATTTTCCCCCCTTCTCCAGTGGTGACCAGCTTCGCTGTTGAAGATTGGGAAAGTTTGTAGAGAGGTTCAAACAGATGTGCATGAACTGCTATGCCAACGTCCTCTCTAGTAAAAGTCCTAAGCTCTACAGTCCTTGTCTTTAGGGGGAGACTGGAGCAGACTTCTTCGAGTTCTTTGGTTCTTTTTTCGATCACGACAACTAGGATAGGAGGATTAAAGATGAGACGTGATAGGAATGCATGAATCTCCTGATCCCCAATTCTATTTTGCACCAACGTCTGTTTAAAAACATCGCCCTTGATCTCACTATACATAGCAGCTACTATTGCTCGCTGAGCATTTAGATCGTTTATTGCCCTGCTGAATTTAGTCATTTGTGGCACTATGTGCTCATATAAGGGGTGAGACGATAGTTCCACTTCCACGATATACCAGCAAGGCGTATCCCCGAAGGTGAGGGCATATCCGTCAGGTATTGAGCCAATCCCTGCTTTTGATCTTATTCTCTGCTTAATATCAAAATATATTGAGTCTTCACCAAAGATATCTTTGGCATGCTCCTTGACCACCTGCTCAAACTCATCTTCAGTTGCAGGCTTCCACTCCTCATACTTCACGCTGTCTATCAGCAGCATACTAGCCTCTGTTTCCCGCCTCTATTTGCTGGATGTTTAGTTCAGACATAGGATAATGCCTTAAATTATCAGTGACAAGTATCAGGTTATTGGAAATAGTTACGGCGGCGATTATAACATCGGAAAGAGAAAGGGTAATCCCCTTCCCCGCATATTCCCTTTTATATTCCCCTGCTAGTTCAGCCACGTCTCTGGTCACCTCATAATACTCAAGACTGTCTAAGAATCTCTTGGTAACCTCTCTCTCAGTCTCCCTCATTCCAGCATAAACCTCAGCGATATTGATTGCGCAGCAGCCAACGACTGAGCCCTCAGAGGCTATCTCGGCTAAAAAGCCAACTGTTTCCTTTCTCCCGCGGAGACAATCAATGATTACCGTGGTGTCTAATAGATAATTAGCCACAATTTACCGTGAAAATTCCCTAAATCTTCTATTCTCCATCTCCCGATGGTCTCTCACCCATTGGTAAGTTCCCTTTTCCTTGAGCTCAGGATGATTCTCATCTTTCCAAGAACCCGCTGCCTCTCGCAATGCTTCAAGGAACTGGATTTTTTTCAATTCCTTTCTTGTTGCTTCCACAACAAACTTGCTTCTTCCCCTCTTGCCTACCAGTTTATCTATCGCTTGGAGAAGGTCTTCGGGGAAAATTAAATGTGCTTTATTTTTAGTAACCATATTGACCCTAAATTAGACTTTATTTAGTTCCATAATCAGTGTAACATAATAATGAGTCTTGTCAAGGAAGGCTTAACGCCCACTCAGGAGTTCTGCTACTTTATCTAAAACCTTGTCGGCTACTTCACGTTTAGGAAGCAAAGGCAAGCTTTCAATATTGCCTTCTGGGTCAATTATCGCTACCCGGTCGTTGTCAGCACCAAAGCCACTGTCGGTAGCTGTGATGTCATTAGCCACAATAAGGTCGAGTTCCTTTTGCTGAAGCTTCTGCTTAGCGTTTTCTATCAAACTGTTGCTCTCAGCGGCAAAGCCTACTTTGATAAAATCTCCTTTGATACTACCCAGAATATCTGGGGTGAGCTCAAGTTTTAATGTTAACCCGGCATCTGTCTTCTTTATCTTATCTTTAGCTGTACTCGCAGGGCGATAGTCAGCTACGGCTGCCGCCATAACTAGAGCATCAGCTTGGGGAACCACGTTTCTCACCGCTTCGTACATCTCCTGGGCAGTATTGACATTTACTATGTCAACTCCTATAGGTTCAATAAGCGAGGCAAGTGTTGTTATCAATGACACTTTAGCTCCTCTATCACGCGCTGCCTCAGCTAGAGCATAGCCCATCTTGCCTGATGAACGGTTGCTGATATAGCGAACCGGGTCAACAGGCTCTCGGGTACCGCCTGCAGTAACCACGATATGATTGCCAGCCAGGTCACCGTTTTTTCCTAGTGTTTGGCAGATAGCACCTATAATATCATTGATATCGGCAAGTCGTCCTAAACCTGCCTGGCCTGAGGCCAATCTGCCCCAAGCTGGTCCAATAATGGTAAAGTTACGTGCTTTGAGCTTGGATAAGTTATCCTGAGTTATGGGGTTATCATACATATTTGCATCCATGGCTGGCGCTATAAGCACCGGTGCCTTGGTGGCAAGGACTGTGCAGCATAGCATATCATCAGCAATGCCAGCAGCTAGCTTAGCAATAACATTAGCCGTGATTGGAGCAATAATCACTATATCAGCAGCTTCAGCTAGCCGCACATGCTCGATGCTAAATTCAGAAGTCAAGTCAAACATTTCAGTGACCACGCGTCTTCCCGTGATAGCCTGAAAGGTCAATGGAGTTACAAATTCAGTAGCTGCTTCAGTCATAATTACACTGACTATTGCCCCCGCCTGGGTTAACTGACTGGCAATTTCTACTGCTTTATAGGCAGCAATGCTTCCTGTTACTCCTAGAACGATAGTTTTGTTGCTCAGCATTTTGCCGCTGCGGAGCCAATTCGATTGAGTATTCAATATAGCTCCTTATCTTTGACCCTTGGGTAGAACTTTAAGGCTAAATTCATTTGAACTATTTAAGGTATTCCTCGTTTTTGCCTTTCAGCCAAATTCATGTCATAAATAAGGCGCAGTCCAATTAAGGTTAAATTAGGATTTATTGCGTCTATCTCTGGTATCTCTTTGGCTATAGAATTAGCTTCTCCACCAGTGACTACCACTTTCGCCTTGCTTCCCAATTCGCGCTCTATTCGCTGAATCATACCTTGAATGAGCCCGATGTAACCAAATATTATACCTGATTGCATAGCAGATACGGTATTTCTGCCAATGGCTTGTGCAGGCCGGATTAACTCTATTCGGGGCAGTGCGGCAGTGCGAGCGAATAATGCTTCACCAGCCATGCTAATTCCTGGAGAGATAGCTCCTCCAATATAATCGCCTTCTGGGGAAACAACATCGAAGGTGGTGGCAGTGCCAAGGTCAATTATAATTACTGGCTTTCCATAGAGATTTTGAGCAGCAACAGCGTTGACTACACGGTCAGGGCCAACTTCTCGGGGGTTGTCCAAACGGATGCACATGCCTGTTTTAATGCCAGATTCAACTACCAAAGGGCGGATACCTAAATAGGTTTCACACATCTTCTCAAAGGTGTGTACTAATGGTGGGACAACGCTGCATAATGATACTCCTGTTATCTCTAAATGTGGCAACTTCTGGCGTTCCAGGAGATTGAGCAATAAAATGCCATATTCATCTGCCATACAGTGGATTTCACTGGCTACTTGCCAAGAAACCTTTAATCTATCACTGTCAAATAGACCTAAGTTGATGCTTGTGTTCCCAATATCGATAGCCAGTAGCATGATGATTAAACCACCCTTGGTTAGTTCTTGAGCTATGTCTAACCTTTTGCTTCAGATTTCATTCCATGGTACTTCCTGGCAAGTTAGTCATTTTACTAGGATGTGAGTGAGTATAGCATCATGGTCCAATTTCTGTCATTATCGGGAAATACGATTTGCCAACCCGTTCCTCGTGATAAGTTTTATGTTTGCGTTCTGGCCAGAATTTGAGGTATACCAATATCAACGATGCTAAGCTTGCCTGTCATCTTAGAGCCAGGGAAGTCAAATAAGCTCGTTATGGGGAAGGATTTCTATCGTCCCTTCTGCAAGATTTTTAGTTCTCTAGTCATTGCTTGCCAATGTGTACCTTGCCAGTAAATACGATGGCATACGGGACATTCCATATATTGATTTTGAGTCTTAAATACATAAGGAGGAACCGAATTTTGCACCTCCTTTTTGTCCCGAGGCATCAGCCGTTGGTTGCATTCAAGGCAAAGAGAAAAAGGACTGAAAAAGTAGCTTAAATTTAGATTCCCCACTGTTGCTTGTAATTGTGCTTTAGGGTCATTCTGCGTGATAAGCACAGCTTTTAGCTTGCCACTTGTGATTACACGCCTCTTCATAAGTTGAGTATCTTTAGTCAAAATAACTCTGTTCTCACGGAGGGCGATTCGAATCATTTTGCTGTCATTTTTCTTCTTGAAGAGCAAAGTGTCATATCCCATCATCCTGAGCCATCTGGCCAGCTTACCGACATTGTTATCAACGATAAATTTTATTTCCACGACTGAGCTCAAGCAGAATCAGAATAAGGAAGGAGAATTAGTTAGCCGATTTTTAAATCCAGCGCTGGTGGCGAAGATAAAGAAATATGCCTGCACCGATAATTGCCATAACTGCAAGTAAGATGCCGAAGGACAAAAGGCTGCCAGGTTCTATTCCGCCAGGCAATGGGACATTCATGCCAAAAATGCCAGCTATCAATGTGGCTGGTGCCAGAACTACCATGACAATAGTCAATACCCGCATTATCTCTTGAATTCGATTTGAGGTTAACCAATTGCTAGTTTCAGCGAGCCCATCCACAACCTCTTTACTGTCTTCAAGTCCATCCCAAATCTTCCGGATATGGTCAGCAATGTCACCGAAATAGACTTCTTGCTCCTCCTTGAAGAAGGGATAATCAGCCCTCTCCAGTGTTTCAATCACTGCAATTTGAGGATGGATGACGCGGCGGAAGGAAATAAGGTCTCGCCGAATCAAAGAAATCTGGCTGACTGTTGCGGGAACAGCTTTAGTGAAAATTGCATCTTCTATATCGTCAATGTTTTCTGTAATTTTGCCAAGGATGGGAAAGCAATAGCTAACTAACCTATCGAGGATATGATAGAGGAGAAATCCCGAGCCCCGCCCCAGGTATTTACCCTTGCTTTCCTCGTGGGCCTGGCATTCTCGGAAAAATTTACCCAGTGGCTTGAGATCAGCGGAACAATGCACGGTGACAAGATAATTCTCCCCAATGAAAATATTCACCTCGCTGGGCTTTGTTATGCGATTTTCCTTATCATATACAGGAAAATGAAGGACTATAAACAAATGGTCTTCATATTCGTCGATTTTAGGGCGTTGTATACGGCTAAGAATGTCGTCTAAATTGAGAGGATGAAAATGGAATCTCTGGTCTAGGAATCTAACCTCGTTAACGGAAGGTTTTTCCATGTATATCCAAGTTAACTTGCCTTGAGTGATTGAATTTATATTTAGCTCTTTCTGCTCAATAGCTGACATAGTACTCATCAACAGGAAGATTTTTCACATTTTATCACTAAACTTAATAATTAAACTAGCCGGGCTATGGAAGTTGCCTGGCAAGATCGTCAGTAAATTCTGAGCAACCTCTAACTCAGCGAATGCCCTGGCTTGGATTTGAAGCCTCCTTCCTCAGTTATGAAGTTGGCGTCACTTGGTTTGCATATACCCTGTCTTCACTCGAAACAACCGCTCAGTCCTCTCCATAGAAAAGTCATCGCAGAGCATCTGCAATCTTTGCATGTTGCTGTGTCTAACTGAGGATATTTTCGCCTCGGCCAGCGATGCTCACGCCACGGACTGAATCTAATCCATGGCATGGGCGCAAGGCAACTCCGCCCCATCCGACCCCATTAGGATATTGCCACTCGCTGGCTGTTACCTCAACAGCAAAGTATATCTAACTCTGCTTTTCCTGTTCTCTCAGCAGGTCATTGAATACTTCAGCGTGATATAGTTCGTGGTCTCTTATTCTTTGGATAAGCTCTTTGAGGTCGGGCTCTTCAATCTCCTTGGCTGCGCGGTCATATTCAGCCGCTACCTCTCGCTCAACCTTGATATCAGCACGAAGCATATCAGCTGCCTTTGTAGATTGGTCAACCTCGGTATGCTCAATCCCCGGAGTGCCTTTTTGGTCAACCAGCTCCTCAGACAACCATCCCAGATGCTGCATCTCATTTATAGCCTGATCCTCCATTTGCTTCTTGACATCTTTATTTGATGTCATATAAGAGTGGAACAGGTACTGGAGAATCACGGTGTATTCGTGTTTAATGCCTCGGTTGAGAATTTGGGCAATCCTATCTTGCCGAGAGCCTCTTAAATCCTTGGCGCTTTCCCTCTGAGCCTTATTCACGAAATGTTCGAAGTCACCTCGGTGTGATTTCTCGTCAGAGAGAATTCGCTGTAGCAGCCTTTTGATCTTGGGGTCACTGATAGCCTTGATGTGCTCCTCATACAAAGCGATGGCCTCTTTCTCTTGAGATACATCATTTGTCATCCAGCCAGAAACTGACTCGCCACTCAGGCGCATGTCCCCTCTCTTAAGGCTGGGGGTGCCACCTAACTCGACTATAGTCTCAGCCAGCCAGTCCAAGTGGCGCATTTCCTCCCTGGCGATTGCCTCAATCTCACAAGCCATCTCTCCTTCTCCCATAGCGTAGGCATGGGTCAAATACTGAATGATGGCAGCATGTTCACCCTCGAGGTCCTGATTTAGTAAAGCAACAATTTCATCCTTGTTCATTTATCTCTCCCAATTAATTTGTTTTCTAGTCGCATTTGCCTATCGGTAGGTGCAATTGCCTCCCCTTTGCCAACAAATTACCAGCCTTATATAAGGGTAGGACACTCTTATGTTGAATGAGGTCTCACCTAAAGCGTTATTTTATCAGCTCGGTTCCCTTTTCACTCAGCTCGTACTTCTCGCCTTTTTGATTAGCTAATCCAGCCTGGGTAAGTTCGCGAAGCCCGCTCCTCACTCTAAATAAGGGCAGGCCAGCTTTTCCGGCAATTTCTTCAGGAGTTCCCAGCCCCGATTCCAGTGCACGAAGCATTTTAGTGCCCGACTCTGTAGGTTTTCCGTCAGGGCTAACGCATGCCATATTGACCTCCTTTAATGATTTTGGTTAGAGCTTTTTCTTGCACAGGTACCAATCAGTACATTCGTATCCTTGCTTGAGTCTCTCTTCCGCCATCTCCTGTGTGTTTGGTGGCGGCACCACTACCATATCCCCCGGTCTCCAGTTAGCTGGAGTAGCTACCGCATTTTTATCTGTTGTTTGAAGTGCGTCTACTATTCTCAATATTTCATCCATGTTCCTGCCAGTTGTCAGCGGGTAATAAAGTATCGTCCTGATAATCTGGTTGGGGTCTATTATGAACACACACCTGACAGTCTCGGTTTTGCTTTGACCAGGGTGAATCATACCGTAAGCGAGAGAGACCTCCTTGCTCAGGTCAGCGATAATGGGGAAAGGTATCTTTACCTTGGTTTTCTCCTCTACGTTGCGCACCCAGGCGATATGAGAAGAGGTGCTATCAACACTCAAGCCAAGAAGCTCCACGCCTCGCTTTTGCAATTCAGGAAAGATTTCAGCGAAGGCTATGAACTCAGTGGTACATACCGGGGTAAAATCTGCCGGATGGGAAAATAGTATCAGCCAGCTACCCTTGAAATCCTCCAGCTTAAGCACCCCGTGAGTGGTTATAGCTTCAAAAGCTGGTGCTGGTTCACCTATCCTCGGCATACTGCTTATTTGTTCCTTTACTTCTTCCATGTTATACCTCCTTTATTTTGGATTTCTCATCTATGGTCGACTTATTTCCCTGTCTACATATTGTTATCTCCATTCCATTAGATTTCTATGCAGTTTTCCCATAGGCCATGTATGTTGCAATAGGCGAGAGCACAGAAGGATTTAAATTGCTCCAGCGGCACCTGAAACCTTACATTGGGGTTAGTATAGGAAGGTGCGAAGTCAGAACGTCCCAGGTCTATTACCTGACCATCTTTTTTAACTCCATAAAGTTGTACCCAAACAATGTGATGCTCTAAGGTATTGGGATGAGGAGTCTCCTTTCCTACCACAACATGGACGATGTCTGCCCCAGACTCACCTTTTCCTTTGCCAACCTCGATTGTCGGGACATGTTTTTCCTTTCCTTCGGCCTCTTTGCTTTTTAAAATCTCTCCAAATTTCACTTTTTCACCTCCTTAACCTAATGAGGGTTATTTCTTGGGACATCTTCGATTTCTGCGTTTTTCACCTCCACTTCAGTTTTTTCTCGAATCAACCTGTCGTATATTTTCTTTTCTTCTATCAAACGGTTATATCTTCTTAACCCAAGGCACTCCCGGGCATATTTGCACCATTCTACACAGGAAGGAGCATTTTCTCCGAGGACAAATTCCCCACACTTAGGGCATTTAGTATAAAACTCATCACTCCATATCTCAACTTCCCAGCCACATCGAGGGCAGTTCTTATAATAAGGAACAGGATTTTTAATCTTATCAACTCCGGGACATCCACTAAGCATGACTTTAACTCTTCGGTTCTTTTATTTTCTCGGCAACTGTTCTTCCGAATTCCTGGCATTGCTCTAAGCCGCGCTGACTCGGTCGGCGCAGCATTTTCAACCCGGGCTCTATTACATTCATTTCGAAGA
>JAFGBN010000102.1 GCA_016933195.1 Dehalococcoidia bacterium
AAGGGGGGACTCGAACCCCCACGCCTTGCGGCACATGATCCTAAGTCATGCTCGTCTGCCAATTCCGACACTCCCCCGCCCTATATCTATTCTAAGTTAAAGGACTTCGCTTGTCACCTTACATATTCCCTGCCTATATACTAAAACCAACGCTTAAGAAAAAGTGCCTGTCTCAGCGATCCAACATAGTTGAATTGCTGAGACAGGGAAGGCGATAATCTCGTCTCCCAGTGAAGACGAAACTCTATCTCTCAGTGTAGCAGCAAAGGACAAGCGCTAACCACCCCTCCTCACACTACCCACAACAATATAGCGTGGCTCACCACAGCAAGGTGCCTGGAAGCACTTAACAGGATTACCTCTGATTGATTCTAGGGTGACGACAACAGCTTAGTATCCTCGGCGTCTTTTTCCACCACCAAACCCACCTCCACCCCTACCTTCGGTGCGAGGGCGTGCCTCGCTAACAGTGAGCGTCCGCTCTTTTAGTGATGTTCCATTAAGCCCATCAATTGCAGCCTGAGCCTCAGATTTCACTGCCATCTCAACAAACCCAAAACCCCTAGATTCACCACTGTACCTATCCTTAATGACGTTTACCGATGTAGTTTTACCAAAGGCCTCAAAAGCCTCTCTCAATTCCTCCTCGGTAACCTCACGAGGTAAATTGCCTACGTATAGATTCGTAATATTAACCCCCTTCCGGTTTTATAGTCTTACCCTATACAACCAAACTTACTAATAAAATGCACAGACCTTTCATATTTTTGATGACTCTTGAGGGGTTGGGCTTAATCCCCACCCCTCTGAATCCAGCTACAATCAAATTATGCTCGGTTGCTCAATCTATTTTTGTTGTAGCACTCACTACAATACACTGGTCTGCCCTCTCGCGGCTCAAAGGGTACCTCGCATTCCTTACCACACTCAGCGCATATTGCAGGATACATTTGGCGCCTCGGTCTATAACCATCGAAGCTGTTGCGCCCAACTCTCCTCGCTTCACGACAGGCAGGGCAGCGCTTAGGCTCATTAGTATATCCCTTAGCCTCGTAGAACTTCTGTTCCTCAGCAGTAAAGATAAATTCAGCACCACAATCAGAACACTGGAGTGTTTTGTCTGCAAATTCCATAGATGACCTCCTTTTTCAACAATCCTTAACTAGAGTTTCGGTCATCCAACGTCTGCAAACAAACCCAAAAGAAGCTTCCTCAATGTCGTGATAACCTACACTTGTAACCGACCAATATAAGTATAATAAAACATAATTAAAATTGCAAGCATTGCAAGCCGCTGCCTAATTGCTTTTATGTTAAAGCACCACTAATGGTAAAATCATAAATTGGCTATAGCAGATAGAACGGAGCAACAAAGAGCATGCATAAACTAAGACTGAAACCTAAATTCTCAGGGTGCCTGGTAGGAGCAGCTATAGGCGATGGACTCGGTAGTTGGCAAGAGGGAAAAGGGATGACTGAGAGCGAAAAGGTTGAGCCTTTAGTGGAAAAACTGCGACAGCTAATTTACACTGATGATACTCACATGACAATTGGAGTTACAGAATCCCTGATAGCAAGCAAAGGCTTTAATGGTGAGCACATGGCCCAAACTTTCCTGAGCAACTATGAGGCTGAACCGTGGCGTGGCTATGGTCCCGGGCCTCCCCAGATTTTCAGAATGATAGAAACCGGCGAACCGTGGAATAGCGCTGCAAGGAAACTCTATAACGGCGGTTCCATGGGAAATGGTTCAGCAATGAGGGTAGCCCCTGTAGGACTCTTATACTCCAGCGACCCAGCAAAATTGAGGGAAATTGCTTATCAATCGAGCTCTATCACCCATTCTCACGAATTAGGCAGGGAGGGGGCGGCACTTCAGGCCTACGCCGTAGCCCTCGCCCTAAACACGTCTTCAGGTGAGGAACTAAATCAGAAGGATTACCTCCTGAGACTCCAGGATTTTGCCCAGAATCGGTTATACAAGGAAAAGGTAGCCCGAATAAAAGAGCTACTTGGGGAGCAAGACAAAGCAAGGGTGGTTACCGTGCTAGGAAATGGTATAGAGGCACTAAGGTCGGTGCCAACTGCCATCTACTCCTTCCTAAGGCAGCCGGGAGCATACAAGGATACTGTGATTTATGCCATAAGCCTGGGTGGCGATACTGATACTATAGCCTCTATGGCCGGGGCCATTTCCGGAGCATATCTCGGCATAGATGCCATTCCAGGAGAATGGAAAGCAAAGCTGGAAAACAAAGACTATATTGAAGCTCTAGCAGAAAGGTTATGGCGACTTACAGCCTTCCCGTACGAATATTGACTTTTGAGGACTGAGTAGTAATATATGAGCTAGAGGCAGCAACCCCCTGAAGGAATCAATAAAGGGGGAAGATGCCCGAAAGTTTAGCAGCCTGTATATTGAGCGTCGTTGCCATATGTACCCATATGCCTCATTCCTGTTATTTGGGTAGCAGGCTGGTTTTGTGCTCTGGAGTGTAGCCGGTGCGTGTGCCATAGCATCAATCTATTACGCCCTGGCTGCGCAGGGGAAAACAGAAGATGTTACAAAATGAATACTACACGCAGCATTTGTCTTTGGATGAATAATGATAGGCTGCCTCGCCGCTTTGTGCCTTTCCAATGATAAGGAGGAAACAGTGTATCTTAAGATATCAAACAAGCACAGATCCTTGCCACCTTCAGCTAGAACCTCATACGCGGCTGAGCGATTGCCATGGTCAAAGTAGTAACTGATAGTAGTTGTGCTATTCCTCCCGAAATAGCCCGCGTGCTCTCCATCAACATAGTGCCACTATATATCCAATTTGGGGGCAAGACTTACCGCGATGGTATTGATATCAACGTTGATATGTTATCTCACGAGCTAGCTCATGGCCAAGAAGCTCCTAAAACCTCTGCGCCTCCACCAGGCGACTTCATCAAAGTGTATAGCGACTTAGCTGCTGAAACTGACCAAATCATTTCCATTCATCTTTCTTCGGGGTATAGCGGCACATACAACACGGCGAGGTTAGCCAAGAGCTACGTAGAGGATAAATGCCGTGTGGAAGTAATAGACTCAAACTCAGTTTCCGCAGGGCTGAACCTCGTAGTCATAGCCGCTGCTAAAGCAGCCCAGGAAGGCAAGAACTTAGACCAGATTATCGACCTGGTGCACGGAATCATTCCACGAATCCGTATGTTTGGCAAAATTGATGACTTCACCTGTTTTTTCAAAGGGAAACGCTTTCGCCTGACGAGTGCGCTCATTCTGTTAGGCAAAATAAGCGCGGTGCTGCATATCAAATTGCTGGGTGAAGTCTACGATGGCGGGAAAGTACGCTCTCCCGCCTTTGTCATCGGCCGCAGAATGGCACTGAATCGCTTAAAACAATGGGCTAAGGGCTTTACAGATATCGAAG
Source organism: Dehalococcoidia bacterium (assembly GCA_016933195.1). Taxonomy (GTDB): domain Bacteria; phylum Chloroflexota; class Dehalococcoidia; order GIF9; family AB-539-J10; genus JAFGBN01. Next base: position 3,423 of record JAFGBN010000102.1, read on the forward strand.
AACTAGCAATCGCATACTCCACAACATTCGACGAGGCAGAGATGCTTGCCCAGCACCTGGGACCACTATTTCCCAAGGAACACATGCTTATTACCAAGCTTGGCTGTGTCGCGTCCACATATGTGGGGACTGGAACTTTGATTATGGCACTTCTAGCAGATTAAGAACCAGATACATTGCCCTTTCCAACCAACTTACAGACAAACTTCGCAAAAGAAAGCAAGACAAGAACTCTCTACATTTCTATATGTGAAATTCCACTATGTCACCATCCTGGAGTATATGTTCCTTGCTAGCCCTCTGCCCATCATATTTCCCCGAACCCCAGACGACGGCGTACTTCAATTTGCTGCGGAAATCCTTATGGATAGATTCAGCCGCCTCTTTTACTGTGCTACCTTTCTCTAATATCATAGGGTCAGTTAAGTCAGCCTTGCTACCAGGAGTTTTGGTATATACTCGGATGATACTCAGAGATTGATAAATTGTTCTTTTAAGCTCCTCCAGGCCACT
>JAFGBN010000103.1 GCA_016933195.1 Dehalococcoidia bacterium
GGTGGCCGTGCATTTGCTCGGACGGAAAAAAGCCGCCTGCATAAACATCGTGCCCAGGGTGGACTCGTTGTTCTGGTGGCAGGGCAAGCTTGATTCAGCACAGGAAAGCCTTCTCATCATCAAGACCAAAGCCTCGCTACTCCCCGAAATCGTCGAGCTGGTCAAAGAGGTCCACAGCTATGCGGTCCCCGAGATAATCGCCCTGCCCATCATCGACGGCAGCGAGGATTACCTGAAGTGGATAGACGACGAGGTCAAAGAGAGCTGAACAGTTCGTCGAAGGGTTCAATGATCAAGCCTTCCGTTACAATCAAGCCGCGATTGGGAATTACTCAAGGTTTATGAGACCGGGCACCTATTGGACGTCTTCGCTATTATATGTTTTATTGCCCTTTTTTCGTATAAAGGGCTATCAGATTCTCTCCGCGCTGCAGCAGATCGGTGTAGGTTATAACTTCAATTCCATGCAGGGCATAGTTTAGTTTTCTAAACGCCTCTTTCTTATCATCGTCCCAATCGCTTGAAGTACCTATCAGTATGAATGCACGTGGGCGTATCATATGCAATGACCGCCCAAGCTTTGGCGAATATTTCTTGTTAATCTTTTTCTGTAGCTCTAACTGATGTAACTCAATCTGATGAATATAGTTTACCACTTGTCCAATAGCCCTATTTGTTTCGCTGGCCCAGGTGTAGGAGTCAGGATGTGATGAATCAGCCAAAAGCACTTCACGGTTGGGCTTCTTTATCTCTAAAATATCTAGAAAGCCGTCGAGTGTAGGGAACAGGAAATCAGGTATGTTTTGAAAACCAACCTGCTCTTTCTCAATTGGCTCCCCATACTGTACGCCGAATATCCAGTTGTTCTCATATATCCAAGATTGCCAAGAATATTTCCCTTGGGTCTCTGGATAATTCTTATTAAATCTTTGCCGTAATTCTGTCAGCTTCTCTTGGTAATAGGATATACTTGACTGGGCAAGCAGTTGCTTCAATTCATCAACATTTCTCGCTAGAGTTGCCTCTTCATTCCTAAGATTCTCCACCACTTGCGTCGTTTTTTTAATCAATGCTTTCTTGTGCCTATGTTTCTGAGCTAGCTTCTCTATAACCTCAGGAAAGTTTCGATCGATATTCGCCAGTTGAGATGAAGGCACTGCATTCTTGGTGGCCATAAAATCTTTCGGAAAATTGGAATGCAAATACGAAAAAGACACATCAAGCCCGATCTCGCGGTAGAGCGTCAGGAATCGGTTTTGGCTTTTATTGGCATAGTCACTATAGTTAACGAAGTACCATGTTTCGTCTTTCCTTGTTGGCCCTAATGTTAGTACCAGGTGTGCATTTGGGCTTTTCTCCTTTGTGTGTTCGAGCAGATGCTTCAATCCTCTCACAGCCATACCCCTCTTAAAGAGGTCAATATAAGGAATTCCGGCACGATTTTTCCTCTGGCTAAATTCTTGATAAAGATCCTCGGTCATATAAACTGCACTATTGTTTACTGTGCCAAAGGCATTGTTCTTAACAGTCAGCCTATGTAGTTTGGGCTGCTTCACACTGTCCTCCCTAGGTCAACTAGGAGATAATTTTGCATATAGCCAGCTGTGACTATGCTATAGTCTAATCCTTCTCGGCTACTTACTATTCAGGGGTTGACCTGCGATGATGTTTTACGTCAACTTTCTTATAGGTTCCGCCTGGCCTTTTTCTTTTGTGCTCACTAACATCTACGATTTTCTTTCCACCTTTTGTTTTGGCCATTTCTTCCTCCGTGCTCATTCTCTAATATGCCTTCATCTGTATACATTGTGCTATATGTTCATTATACAGTTAACCAAGGTGAAATGGAATGAACCACATTGAACAATTGAGTGACTGTTTTCAATACCATTTTTTACCGTTGTAAGTCACAGTCAGCCAAAACATTGACTACTGTCCCCGAAGCATTGCATCTAAAGCCTGGAAAGACCGCACGCGGTCACCATATTTACAGAGCGAAGGTTGACTTTTCAGGCGGGCGGTAGCAGAATGAAATTCCGACTCAAAATGCAGGCATCATGCTCACGGTTTCGGGGGTTATCCACCGGCGCATAAGCATAAGGAGCTTTCGGGGCGATAAGGAAATAGTAGGGACATGTCACCGGTTACCAATGTGTACCATCTCCTGGGGCCTAGGGTTACGCCTTTGTTCCTGCGGTCACTGCAGGCAGAGCGGATTCTATTCGATTCCAAGGGGCGGTGGCTGACCTTCAGAGCTAAAGGCTTGAAGGGCAAGCGTGTCTATGCTAGCAATTTAAGTCGCCTGTCCCGAGGCCGGCTGATAGTAGCGAAGAACCGGCTGATAGCTATTGCCGGCGGAAGGAAGATAATTGACCTTCCCAGGAATGACCCTCTGTTTAAAAACCTCGCCTTTAATAAGAGCAACCCCAAGCGCTACACCATCAGCCTCGACTTGAGCCAGTTCCCCGGCGGGCTGGTGGGACAGATATCGCTGAGCTATCACATCGACGTATCAACCCCAGGCTTACCATAGAGCATCAATTTCCAGCGCTGTGCGACATTCTAGGCTATACTCTCTCAGCTATTCTTCTGGGCAATACAAGTGGAGATGCCTGACATAGCCTGGATTTCAGTCAAGCAATTAGCTAAAACGTCCAACTACTACTGTCCCCGAAAGCATTGCATCCAAAGTTTGAAAAGACCACACGCTGTCACCATATTTGCAGAGCAAGGTTGACTTTTCAGGCGGGCGGTAGCAGAATGAGCTTCTGACTCAAAATGCAGGTATAAACTTCTATTTTGTCCAACCTGGAAAGGCAGGCATCATGCTTACGGTTTCAGAGGCTATACGCCAGCGCAGAAGCATACGCAGCTTTCGGGACGACCCGGTGCCCGACGTTATGGTTCGCGAGATACTTGAGGCGGCGCGCCTTGCTCCGTCGGCGAGCAACCGGCAGCCCTGGCGTTTTATAGTTGTAACGGATAGCAGGGAGAAGGCAAAGCTCTGCAAGATATGTCTGGACCAGGCGTTTATTGAACAGGCGCCGGTGGTGTTTGTTTGCTGCGCAGACCTGAAAGCTTACTCCGAATCCTCAAGAAAGAAACGCGCTCAGGAATTTATTGACTACGGCGTTACGGAAACCTTGTCCGGCCGCTTTGCCGACCCAGCCTACAGGGCTTCGCTCCTTGCTGAGCCAGAGTCTGACCTTGGGACTTTTCTCACAGCGGCAGTAGCCAACACTTATATCGCTATCGAGCACATGGTTCTCACCGCAACGGCTCTAGGACTGGGCACGTGCTGGGTAGGCGCGCTGGGTAACCCGGGAGAAATAAAAGCGCTTTTTGACCTTCCTGAGGCCACTGTAGTGGTCGCTGTGTTGCCCGTTGGCTATCCTGCTGCGGTACCACCGCCGCGTCCCCGCATCTCACTTTCGGAAATTCTGCTGCGCTCACCAGCAACACTCAGTAAGTAATCCACTTCAGCAGTCTGCCTCAAGAGGCTTGAAGAA
>JAFGBN010000104.1 GCA_016933195.1 Dehalococcoidia bacterium
ACCCATCGTTCGGCGCTTGAGGCATTAATAGGTAACCTGTCCTCAGGAGTCACCGCCACCAACGAGCCAAAACATATCGAATGCGGTGCTCCTGACTTTATCATCAGGAAAGGCGCTCTTACTATCGGCTATATCGAAGCCAAGGACATTGGCAAGAGCCTGGACGAAACCGAAAAGACAGAACAGTTAAAACGGTATTTTCCGTCTTTGAGCAACCTTATCCTGACTGACTATCTTGAATTCCGCTGGTATGTGGACGGAGAAAGCCGCCTCTCGGCGCGTCTGGGCACATTGACAGCAGATAGCAAAATCAAACGTGATAACACTGGCATTCAAGCCGTAGCCGAACTCTTAAGTGTCTTTCTGGCTCATAAAGCTGAGGCCGTGGGCACACCAAAAGAACTGGCGATGCGCATGGCGCGACAGGCTCACCTGATTCGTAATCTAATAATTAACGCCTTTGGGAAAGAGACTGAAGGCGGCAATTTGCACAGCCAGCTCGTCGCTTTCCGTGACAACCTAATTCCCGACCTGTCAGTTGAGCAGTTTGCCGACATGTATGCCCAGACACTTGCCTACGGTTTGTTCGCCGCCCGTTGCACCAGCGATTCAGGCAAAGATTTTACCCGCCAGAATGCCGCCTATCTTCTACCCAAAACCAACCCCTTCCTGCGCAAGCTGTTCAACCAGATTGCCGGTCCCGACCTTGACGACCGCATTGCCTGGCTGGTGGATGAACTGGCACAGGTGCTGGCACAGGCAGATATGGAGGCAGTACTCAAAGATTTCGGCAAGCGTACTGCTAAAGAAGACCCTGTAGTGCACTTCTACGAGACTTTCCTGAAAGAGTATGACCCAAAGGTACGGGAGATGCGCGGCGTCTACTATACGCCGGAGCCTGTGGTCTCCTATATCGTGCGCTCCATTGACCACCTGCTCAAGACTCGCTTCAACAAATCTAAAGGACTGGCTGACGAGAACACGCTTATCCTTGACCCGGCGGTGGGCACGGCAACGTTCCTCTACATGGTGATAAATGAGATTTATCAGGCTATCGCTGGCAAAGGCCAGCAGGGCTTATGGAATAACTACGTGGCTGACAAGCTCCTGCCCCGAATCTTTGGCTTTGAATTGCTCATGGCACCCTATGCCGTTGCCCACCTCAAGCTCGGGCTTTTATTACAGGAGACCGGCTATAAGTTCAAGACTGACCAGCGCCTGGGCATCTACCTGACTAACACGCTGGAGGAGGCGATCAAACATTCCGAGACTCTCTTTGCTCAATGGATAACCGAGGAAGCCAATGCCGCCGCCCGGGTCAAAAAGGATGAGCCCATCATGGTAGTGCTGGGCAATCCTCCTTATTCTGTAAGCTCGCTAAACCGTGGTGAATGGATTGACACCCTTATAGATGACTACAAGCAAGGTCTAAATGAGAAGAAGCTAAACATAGACGATGACTACATCAAGTTTATTCGCTTTGCCCAGTGGCGCATCGATAGTACTGACTTTGGAATACTGGGCTTTATTACCAACAATTCCTATCTCGACGGGTTGACTCATCGGCGGATGCGCGAATATCTACTTGAGAGCTTTTCTAGTATTTATATCCTGAATCTGCATGGTAGTTCCAGGAGAGGAGAGCAAGCCCCAAGCAATATCAAGGATGAGAATGTGTTTGATATACAACAAGGTGTTGCAATAGGTATCTTTGTTAGGGAACCAGAGAAAACCGGCGACAGGCATGTCTATTACGCCGATATATGGGGAACGAGAGAGAGCAAGTACAAGAAGCTTTTTGATTTGGATGTTGCCTCTATAAACTGGAGGGAATTGAAACCGACTGCACCATATTTCTTTTTCGTACCAAAGGACTTTACACTCAAAAATGAGTACGACCGAGCATATTCAATTTGTGACGTATTCCCGCTACATCATAACGGCATAGGAACAGACAGAGACGAACTTTTCTACGATTATTCAGCTACGGTGCTTGAGTCACGCATGAGGTCAGTATTCGAAAGTGATTACAATGATGAATTTCGCGAACGTTATCGAATATGGTCATCATCCAGTTTTGAACTCGAGAAAAGGCTTAAAGCAGCCAAATTCGATACCAACAACATAAAAGATTGTCTATACAGGCCTTTTGATATTCGCAAGCTGTATTATGATGCAGCTTTGACTAGTCGGCCAGCATTTCCTGTAATGCGCCACATGCTACAAAACAACATTGCTCTTTGTATTACTAGACAACTTTCAGCCGATCAATTCAGGCACGTTTTTATCGCCAACTGTCTTGTGGATCGTGATCCGCTCTCACTTACTACACGCGAGAGAGCTCACATTTTTCCTCTCTATGTCTATCCTGCTGAAGGAGAGATGCAGCTTGGAAACGGCCAACGACGCCCCAACCTGAACCCGGAGTTCATCAAAGCCGTATCAGAGAAGCTAGGGTTGGAGTTTGTTGAAGATGGATGGGGTGACTTTGCGCAGACCTTTGGCCCGGATGACATCTTCAACTATGCTTATGCCATCTTCCACTCGCCCACCTACCGCACCCGCTACGCCGAGTTCCTCAAGATAAACTTCCCCCGTCTGCCGCTCACCTCAGATAAACAGCTTTTCAAGGCGTTAGCAGCCAAAGGCGCCGAACTGGTCTCTTTGCACCTCATGGACTCACCCATGCTGAATAACCTGATTACCAGGTATCCCGTAGCCGGCTCTAACACGGTGGAGAAGGTGAGCTACGACGACAATAACCGGAGGGTCTATATCAACAAGGTGCAGTATTTTGAAGGCGTGCCGCCAGAGGTCTGGAACTTCCATATCGGCGGTTATCAGGTCTGCCAGAAATGGCTCAAAGACCGCAAGGGCAGAACTTTGACCTATGACGATTTGACTCACTACCAAAAGGTAGTAGTAGCCCTTAAAGAAACCATCCGCCTCATGTCAGAGATAGACAAGCTAATCCCCGGTTGGCCGGTGGAGTGAGACATAAAATAGTTTGTCCCTGGAGATAGGTATTGGAACGTTCACTTGAAATTCAATTGATTGTTTACGGAATCACACTTGAAGAGCCCTATAAAGGTCAACTATTTGCCGTCAAGAAATGTAAGGTTATTTCCTCGGGGAAATCTGTTCCGGATTGTGTACAATTTGACTATAAAATCAGCGTGAAAGCTGATCCCTCTGTTTGCGAGCAACATTATATTAACAGGATAGTTCCCAGAGAGATAGATTTATTCTTGCAATCTCTGTCGCTGCTGTCAAGGTGCCCGTCACATCTGATTCGCGACAAAGCAACGTTGGATGGCGTTGCTGTGAAGCCTGTAATACAGCAATGCCTACCGAGTTTGTATAACCTTGCCGAGATGTTCAATCGGGGTAAATTTACGCCCAGTGGACTTTCAATATCTCCACCTAGAGATTTCTGGGACTTGCTGGAAAATATCATCTTCAGTTATCGCCAAAGGACGGACGATGTAAGCAGACGTCTTGCTCTGGCGTTGCGTTGGTTCAAGAAGGGAAGCGATGAGCTTAACAATTCTGACCGACTGGTGGCTTTCTGGATTTCTTTCAATGCTCTTTACGCAAACATTCAAATTAATAATAAACGGAGAAGTGAACGGGAATCTATTGAGAAATACATACTTAGTAATACAGATTTAATTATGGCACAGCGTTATGCCAATAACCATAAAAAGCTCCTTAATGACCTATCCCAGTTTCCAATAGAACTAAAAGGTGGCAGGAAAATCACACAAGAATTAGCTGATTTACTCAGCTCCAGCTCACAAAATTACATAGAGATTGGTAAGACTACTGTGTTAACTATTTACGGTATCCGCAACAACCTGTTCCACGGTGACTATGACCCAGACTCAGAAGATGAACAAAAACACATAGCAACCGCAGAGTATCTGCTTTCACCTCTGATAAGTGAACTAATAATCAAAGAAATGACAGGGAAACCACTCCCTAAAACAATTGTTTTCCCTCGTATTTTGAAAGGCCTGATATGAAATAACGGAGCAAACGTGGTAAACCATGAAAATAAAATGCCCCAACTGCGGGTACTGCGAGACTGAGTTACCTTGCTTCATAAAGATATTCAAATCATTTGGGAATCAATCAACCCAGCCTGGCCGTCTCACTGCTTACCATTGCGCTTAACGTCATTTCGTGCAGCCGCTTCTCTTTATATGAACTACACTGCATGGTCGAGGCCTTCACTCAACGTGCTTACGGCAGACGGAATCTCATCGACCTTAGCAGATATTGTATAACGTCTAACGAGAGGAAGGCCTGTAAGTATTAACATATATAAGCTGGTTTTTATTAATACCCATGCCGAAAAGATATAGACTGCTATTGAATGCGGCTGCTGCCAGGGCAACATCGGTTGTGCCGCTACCACCCACCTCCACCCAGTGATGCCAGGCGCTCCAGTTGCACAAGCTATCCGCGCTGTCGAATATGTAGACCAGGACACGCCTGTGGTTGACGCCTTTCCTTAAGAGAAACAGCTTATTATTGACGACATCCGCGGCTACA
>JAFGBN010000105.1 GCA_016933195.1 Dehalococcoidia bacterium
ACTTATGCTTCCTCCTGTTCTTATTTTACAGGAATCTCGCATTCAAGGTGGTCCTATTTTCGGGGGGCAGGCCAGAGACAAAAACAGGCTGCCAGCACTTTAATACTGGCAGCCAAGCTCTGCAAAGAAATTGATAGAGCTAAGGAGAGGCTAGTCCAAAACTTCACAGGCCTGCAAGAAAAAATACAGAGGCTGATGAGAAGCGTATAGCTAGATTCCGCACCACCAGAGGTTTCCTCATAGCGACTGCCCCTACTCAGGAATCCCTGAGCCTAGAGGCCACGCCTAACCCACAGATTGAAGAGACAAAGCTCTATATTAACGACATCCGGAAACTAGCCGGTTCGATAGACCAACGCAACTCAGGATGTCTTATTGGCTCGCTTCTCAGCCCAGTTGCCCGCCAAAGGTACCTTCCACATTTTTCCCATATACGCTAGAATCATGAGGGCAATCCATAGGCCAATCATTATAACCCACAGAATTACATGCATAACCCCGGCAAAAATAATCAAGCCGGGTGAAAAAGTCATCACACCAATAGCTCCAATGAGCGCTGACAGGATAAGCCACGCCACAAACAGTACGCCGAAGGTCATAATGGATTGCCAAGCATGGAATTTGACAAACTTACTCTTCTTCTCAATTAACACGAAGACTATCCCCGTTATCCAATGAGCCACATAGCACAGAAGCCCGGCTACATTGGCTGACATCCCCGTGCTACTCCGCTCCCCTGGATTATTTCCACCTTCAGCCGACTTGGCAGAAGCACCCAGAGCAGCGCCACATTTAGAACAGAACTCAGCTCCTTCAGGGTTTTCCGCACCGCACTTAGAACAAAACATACCTTCACCTCCTTACGCCTAGTTTAGCCGTGCCACTACTTATATGTCAATAGTTTTGGGAACTTGTCCAGCATAATTTACATGGTAAGCTTTAGAAGAAGAGTTCAAAGGAACTAAAGGCTTTCCAGGAACTGCTCAATGACCTGGTTAACAGCCTCAGGCTTTTCCACAAAAACATAGTGAGTTCCACCATCAATTACAGTGAGCTTTGCCCCCTTAATCCTGGCGGTCAGATAAGAGCTATACTTTGGTGGTGTCATCACATCCTCACTACCGCAGATTACCAAGGTAGGAACTTCAACTTGGTGAACTCTTTAAAGTGTTGCACCCAAGTAGAAGGACTCTCTATGCCTTCACGCATTGCAGAAAGATACTCTGAAGCTACTCGTAGCCTAGCACCCGTAGCAACAAGAGCAATAGCCTTAATATCCTCAGGCCACTTCAGAGCATATAGCTGGACAATAGCACCGCCCAGAGAATGGCCAATCAAAACGGGGTCAGAGCACTTTTGCTCCAAGATGTAGCGATGTAACCAATCAGCATAATCTTCAACGCTAGCACAAGGTTTCCCCGGAGAAAGATGCCCTGGAAGACTAACAGCCTCGGCATTTAGGAAATACTCCATTTGATAATGCCAAACTTGACTTGTATTTCCCGAACCATGAATAAGAATTAACTTCACTTGATATATGCCTTTCGGTCTCTTAAAGCAGACCTGAGTGCTTCATCAACATTGTCCACAAATATAAACTGAACTTCCTCTTTGACTTGTTGAGGGACCTCTTCCAAATCCTTGTCGTTTGCTTGGGGCAAAATCACTTTCCTGAGGCCAGCGCGATGGGCTGCTAATAACTTATCCCTGATGCCCCCAACGGGGAGGACTTTACCCCTTAATGTAATCTCCCCAGTCATGCCGGTATCTTTACTCACAGGACGCTTACTGATAGCTGAAATCAAAGCCGCCGTCATAGCTATACCAGCAGAGGGGCCATCTTTAGGAATAGCTCCAGCAGGAACGTGGATATGAACATCGTTATTTTCATAGAAACTCCGGTTCACACCTGCCGCTTCATTTCGAGTAAAGGCGCGAGCATAGGTAAGGGCAGCACGGGCTGATTCCTGCATGACATCGCCCAATTTACCAGTAAGAGTAAGATTGCCCTTCCCTGGAACCAAGGCGGCTTCAACAAAGATAATGTCACCACCAGTTGGCGTCCAGGCTAACCCGGTAGCTACACCTACCTCGTCAGCTTCCTCGGCTATCTCATAGAGGAATTTTCTAGGACCAAGATAATCATGAAGTTTCTTCGGGGTAACTATGGTCAATTCTTCCCTTCCCTCAGCTATCTGGCGAGCAATTTTACGACAAATAGTGCCAATTTCGCGTTCCAAATTCCTCAACCCTGCTTCCTTGGTATAATTCCGAATGATTCCAAGCACAGCTTTATCCCTAATTTGAAGTTGTTGTAGAGATAGTCCATTCTCCCCAAGTTGCTTGGGGATAAGGAATCTCTTGGCAATATTAAGCTTCTCGTTCTCAATATAGCCTGGTAGCTCAATGACTTCCATTCTGTCCTGCAATGCTGGAGGTATGGGGTCAACAATGTTAGCTGTAGTAATAAACATTACCCTGGATAAATCAAAAGGCACATCAAGGTAATGGTCAACGAAAGAGAAGTTTTGCTCTGGATCAAGAACTTCCAGTAAGGCAGCTGAGGGATCACCCCTAAAATCAGCACCTACTTTATCAATTTCATCAAGCATAAATAACGGGTTATTAGATTCGGCACGGCGCAACCCCTGGATAATCCTGCCGGGTAAAGCACCTACATAAGTCCGCCGGTGCCCCCGAATATCAGCTTCATCCCTGATACCTCCTAGAGACATGCGGACAAATTTTCTCCCTAGAGCACGAGCAATAGACTGTCCCACAGAAGTTTTGCCAGTGCCCGGAGGGCCAACGAAACACAGAATAGGGCCTCTTGTATCTGGCTTAAGTTTGCGCACTGCCAGATAATCAAGAACCCTTCCCTTAACCTTGTCCAAGTCATAATGGTCTTCATCAAGAACACGGGATGCTTGGCTAATATCCAGGTTATCTTTGGTTCTTCTTGCCCAGGGAAGATTAATCAGCCAATCAAGGTAAGTACGGGATACGGTATACTCGGCGGCTGCTGGTGGCATCTTGGCCAAGCGATCAAGCTCCCGCTCAGCTTCCTTCTTCGCCTCAGCAGGTAGTTCTGCCTCGGCAATCTTCTCCTTGAGTTCATTTATTTCTACAGTTCGCTCATCAGCCTCACCTAGCTCTCTTTGTATTGCCTTAAGCTGCTCCCGAAGATAAAATTCCCGCTGAGCTTTACTCATCTCCTCTTTAGCTTGAGATTGAATTTTGCTTCCTAGCTCCAGAACCTCAAGTTCACGGTTAACAAAGCTAGTCAACTTCTTAATGCGCTCAGCAACGTCGATGGCCTCCAAGATTTCCTGTCTCTCTTCAAGATTAAGGTTAATGTGAGCTGCAATGAAATCAGCCAAGCTCCCGGGGTCTGGCATGTTTAGCACGGCAATATTCAACTCGCTAGGCAAATTGGGCACCAGCTCGATTACCCTTTGGAAAAGCGCTGTTAGATTCCTAGTAATCGCGTCAAGCTCGGTAGTCCTCTCCATCTTATCCTCAATTACCTCGATCTTAGCCTTCAAATAAGGCTCAACTTGGGTAATTTCCTTCAATCCAATTCTAGAAAGCCCTTGAAAGAAGACATGAACCGAGCCATCGGGCAACTTGAACATTCGTGCAATGAGCGCAGCAGTCCCTATGGAGTAAAGGTCGGTAGCCTCCTTCGAATCTGGACGACGGGCAAAAAAGGCAACAAGCTTATCACCCGCAGCAGCTTCATCTATAAGCTTGATTACTTTTTCTTCCTCCGTACCCAGAGGGACGATGAGAGAGGGATAGACCACAACTTCATGTTGAGGAAGGATCCGCAATTCCTCAGGGATGCGAGACTTCTCCCCACCTCTTTCCTTCTTCTCCCCAGCGATGGCCATTGTTAATCTCTCTTGCTAGCTTTTATGTCTATGTGCCTTGGTTTATCCACACCTGATTTAGGCAAAGCAATTTCCAAAAAACCACGGTCATAGAAAGCTTTGATTTTGTCCACATTCACACTGGCAGGCAGGGTAATATCCCGCTCAAAAGGTCCCCACAGAATCTCCATTTGAGAATAAGTTCGCTTAATGCCTTGTTTTATATCTTTTCTCTCACCTCTAACAATAAGAGTATCATTATGAACCATTACTTCAATTTCATCCTCTCTAGCGCCAGCTAATTCAACAAGAACCACCACCTCATTATCAGTTTCATAAACATCGATATCAGGCTGCCAAGTTTTAGGAGAAAATCTCACCATAGGCGGTTTGCGGCTAACAACATCACCCATTAACCATTCCATTTCCCTTTGTATGTTAACAACTACTTCAGACCAATTTCTCCGTGATTCAATCATGGCTGCCTCCTTAGCCCAAATATTAGCAGAAAGGTAACATCAAGCCCAAATTGCCACAACAC
>JAFGBN010000106.1 GCA_016933195.1 Dehalococcoidia bacterium
AACGCTGCCAGCCTGGGAGCTTCTATGGTCCTGCTGTCCAGAAAGCACTGGCAGATGGCAAAAGACGTGGTCGACTTCATGGAGCATGTCGAGCTTTCCTACCGCCATGACTTCAATCAATACTTCGTTCAACATATGGACTTCCCCGAAGAGAATATATGGTAACATACCAAAGTGCTTAAACAGGGAATTTTTCCCCACCGGGAGAGACAAAATTTCAACAGCCCCCGACAGAGCAACACCGTTTCCTGCACACAACAACGGTTCTTCAAGCCTCTTGAGGCAGACTGCTGAAGTGGATTACTTACTGAGTGTTGCTGGTAGGCGCAGCAGAATTTCCGAAAGTGAGATGCGGGGACGCGGCGGTGGTATCACGGTAGGATAGCCAACCGGCAATACAGCGACAACCAACGTGGTCTCAGGAAGGCCGAAAAGCGCTTCTATCTCCCCCGGATTACCCAATGCACCCACCCAGCACGAGCCCAGTCCCAGAGCCGTTGCGGTGAGAACCATGTGCTCGATAGCAATATAAGTGTTGGCTACTGCCGCTGTGAGGAAAATCCCAAGATCAGGGTCCGGCTCAGCAAGGAGCGAAGCCCGGTAGGCTGGGTCAGCAAAGCGGCCGGACAAGGTTTCCGTAACGCCATAGTCGATGAACTCCTGAGCGCGTTTCTTTCTTGAGGATTCGGAGTAAGCCGTCAGGTCTGCACAGCAAACAAACACCACCGGCGCCTGTTCAATAAAAGCCTGGTCCAGGCATATCTTGCGGAGCCTTGCCTTCTCCTCGCCATCCGTTACAACCATGAAACGCCAGGGCTGTCGGTTACTTGCTGACGGGGCAAGGCGTGCCGCCTCAAGTATCTCATTAACCATATCGTCGGGCACCGGGTCGCCCCGAAAGCTACGTATGCTTCTGCGCTGCCGTATAGCCTCTGAAACCGTAAGCATGATGCCTGCCTTTCCAGGTCAAATGAAATAGAAATTTATACCTGCATTTCGAATCGGAAGCTCATTCTGCTACCACCTGCCCCAAAAGTCAACCTTTGCTTTGTAAATATAGTGACCGCGTGCGGTCTTTTCAAGCTTTGGATGCAATGCTTTGGGAACAGTAGTAGTTGACCGTTTTGGCTACTTGTTTAGCTATGACTTTGGTTCTATCAGTCTATTGCTGAGATACAACGACCGTTACTTAATTTTCCAGTTTTCGCAACCGGAAACAATGCTGGGATAATCTCAAAAACATAATCTGCATAAGACAGGGTCATCTTACAAATATCTCCCAAGCTGTCTCTGTATTTTACTATACCCAAGGCTTCAGTGTAGTTATCACAACCTTTTCCATTTATGTCTGGATAGCGACTGCGATTCTCATGCGAAAAGGTAATTCCAGCTAATATTAATAGCGCGAGTAGAGCCCATTTCCCCAAAAATCGGCGGATAAAAAAATCCTTACTTCTAACAGTACCTGATTTGTCTTCAGAACGATCAAGTATATCCCTAAATTCTAGGAAAACACAATAACTTAGATCATCGAGGCTTCGTTTGTCAGCGACATCAGGTTTTGGCTCAGAAATATATGTCATCCTCTTTAAAGATCCCTCGGTAATTGCGCGGAATGACCAGTTGATCGTATCACCAGTTTCGATATTGCAACTTCTGATAAAGGACAATGATAATTTGTGTAGGTCTTTAAGAAACTGGAGGATAGATAGGACTTCTTCAGGTTTGGCTTTATCCACTTTAGTCATAGACCTAATCGCTGCTACAGACTTCTGGTTGTTCCCAGAGGCTACTTCTAAGTTTTGCCAAAAATCCAAGAGTAAGTCTACGCTTCTATGACTAAACTTCCCCTTAATATCTGATAACTGATATTTACCTGAGGAGATTGCGAGCGCTTTTATGGTTTTTTCTACACACTGTTGGAGTAAATACACAGATAATGCTGGATCTGAGCTGCCTAATCGTTTGAAAGCCTTATAGTCCTTATTAGCTCTCACTATCCAGGCAGCCGAGTCCTCAAATTGTAGTAATTTCTTCTTGCCTTGTGGCATTACGAAATGTGTAATCCGTGTGTTTTTGGAAAGGCCGGCACCTTAATAAAATACTAATCCCTGCAACAAGGCATGTCAATGACTCATAGACTGAGAAAAGTGAGCCACTATCTGACATATTGTTAGCCCTACGTGACCTCGTCGTCTATCCACTTGAGGTAATCCTCGCTGCCATCGATGATGGGCAGGGCGATGATTTCGGGAACCGCATAGCTGTGAACCTCTTTGACCAGAGCAATGACTTCTTGGAGCAGCGAGGCTTTGGTCTTGATGATGAGAAGGCTTTCCCGTGCTGAATCAAGTTTGCCATGCCACCAGAACAACGAGTCCACCCCAGGCACGATGTTTATGCAGGCGGCTTTTTTCCGTCCGAGCAAATGCACGGCCACCCTGTGGGCTTCTTCCTCAGAGCCAGTGGTAACGAAGATGACTATTGCGCCGGTCTGTTTCATTCTTTTCTGCCGACTCCAAGCATCCTGTCCACAGCCT
>JAFGBN010000013.1 GCA_016933195.1 Dehalococcoidia bacterium
GCCTGGGGATTACGGCCGCAAGGCTAAAACTCAAAGGAATTGACGGGGGCCCGCACAAGCAGCGGAGCGTGTGGTTTAATTCGATGTTACACGAAGAACCTTACCAGGGCTTGACATGCCAGAAGTAGAAATCCGAAAGGATGACGACCTGTATCCAGTCAGGAACTGCCACAGGTGCTGCATGGCTGTCGTCAGCTCGTGCCGTGAGGTGTTGGGTTAAGTCCCATAACGAGCGCAACCCTTGTCCTATGTTAAATTCTCATAGGAGACTGCCTTGTATAGCAAGGAGGAAGGCGAGGATGACGTCAAGTCAGCATGGCCTTTATGTCCTGGGCTACACACACGCTACAATGGGTGATACAGAGGGTTGCTAAAGAGCGATCTGGAGCTAATCCCTAAAAATCATCCCCAGTTCGGATTGTAGGCTGAAATCGCCTGCATGAAGTCGGAGTTGCTAGTAACCGCAGGTCAGCTATACTGCGGTGAATACGTTCTCGGGCCTTGTACACACCGCCCGTCACGTTGTGGAAGCGGGCAACGCTTGAAGGCGATGGGCTAACTCGCGTTTAACGAGAGGCAGTCGCCCAAGGTGGGGCTGGTGACTGTAACGAAGTCGTAACAAGGCAGCCGTACGGGAACGTGCGGCTGAATCACCTCCTTTCTAAGGAGTCTACAGAGGGAAACCTCGAGATTCCTAGGTCGGTCAATAGGTATCGAAAGCCTATTGTTAGATTCTTGATTTTTCCTTCCTTCTACTATTCAGTTGTTAAAGATGTTAGTTATATAACGAGTCTTCAGAGTTTCATTTTTTGCTTCTTACTTCATTATATCCTCATTAGTGGTCATTTGACGCAAGCTTGATAAAGGATTAATATTGGGGTGCAATGTATTACTTGGATTATTGCAACGAAGTAAAGAGGGAATATGGACTATACATATTTGGTAATAATAACTGGACTTGCTTGTCTCTTGGGGGGTCTTGTAGGATACTTTATCAGGCAAGTAGTAGCCAATCAACAGATTCGAAATGCCCAAAAACAAGTACAGAAATTATTAGATGAGGCAACAGCCAAGCATACTGAGTTACTCTCTGTAGCTAGAGAAGAGGCTATCAAGGTTCGCAATGTTGCTGAAGCAGAGAATAAGGAACGACGCCTTGAATTACAGCGGGTAGAAAAACGTCTTAACCAGAGAGAAGAGACGTTAGAGCGTAAAATAGATTCTGCAGACCGACGTGAGCATAGCCTAGGTAGTAAAGAAAAAGACATTGAGAGAGCAAGAGCTGCAATCGAAGAAGTAAAGGAAAAAGAGCTTGCGCAGCTTGAGTCCCTTTCTGGAATATCTAGCGATGAGGCAAGAGAGCTTCTACTCCAAAGCATAAAACAGGAAGTTGAGGAGGAAGCCTCGCGACAAGTTCGGGTGTGGGGAGACCACATAAAAGAAGAAGCTGAGAGGGATGCCCAAACTATCTTAGCCACAGCTATTCAGCGTTGTACTACCGATGTCGTTTCAGAGACAACGGTATCTACTATTTCCTTACCTAGTGATGAGATGAAGGGACGACTTATTGGCCGTGAAGGGCGCAATATCCGAGCTTTGGAACAAGCTACCGGTGTCGACCTCATCATAGATGATACTCCAGAGGCTGTTACCATATCTAGTTTTGATCCTGTAAGGCGTGAGATAGCGCGTACTGCCTTAGGCAAACTTATCCTTGACGGGCGTATTCAGCCAGCTCGTATCGAGGAGGTAGTAGAAAAAGCTAGAGGTGAGGTTGAAGCTACTATTCGTAGTGAGGGTGAGCGAGCTGCCTATGAGGCTGGAGTGACGGGATTACATCCTGAGTTAATTAAGCTATTGGGGCGACTTAAGTTTCGTAGTAGCTATGGTCAGAATGTTTTACTTCACAGCCTTGAAGTTTCTCATATAGCTGGAGCGATAGCTGGCGAAATTGGAGTGAAGATTGATATGGCCAGAAAGGCTGGGCTACTTCATGATATTGGTAAGGCGGTGGATCATGAAGTTGAGGGGCCTCATGCTCTAATAGGCGCTGATTTGGTTAGACAGTGGGATAAATCTCGTGAGGTGGCTCAAGCTGTTGCTGAGCACCACGGTGAAGTACCAACCACCAGTGTCATGGGCTTTATTGTTGCCGCGGCTGATGCTATAAGTGGTTCAAGGCCTGGAGCTAGGCGAGAGTCCTCGGAACAATATTTGAAGCGTGTTAGGGACTTAGAGGGCATAGCAGCCAGTTTCCCTGGAGTAGAAAAAGCGTTTGCAATTCAAGCTGGACGGGAAGTGCGTATCCTAGTGAAGCCGGATAAAGTTGATGACTTGACTACTTTGAGGCTAGCTCGGGATATCTCTAAGAAGATAGAAGGGAGTTTGAGCTACCCAGGCCAAATAAAAGTAGTAGTGGTTCGGGAGACCACGGCGATAGATTACGCTAAGTAGAATTGATAATACTAGCGATAGGGGATATCATTGGCAAGCCTGGCAGGAATGCAGTAAGGGAACTCCTACCAAGCTTGCGTCATGAGTACGGAATCAATGTAATAATAGGCAATGGCGAGAACGCCGCTGGTGGAATAGGGATAACTCCAAGCACCGCACGGGAGCTTTTTGATTCTGGTATTGACATAATAACTACAGGCAATCATATCTGGGCTCATAGAGAGATCACTCCCTACTTAGATGGTAACCTTGCTATTATCCGTCCATTGAATTATCCACCTGGCACTCCTGGTCGTGGTTATTTGTCTAGAGATGGGATTTTGGTAGTCAATCTTATTGGGCGTACTTTCATGGGCAATTTTGATTGCCCCTTTCGAGCTATGGATCAGTTACTGGCTAAACTCGAAGGCAAGTCAACTATCATTATTGTTGACTTCCACGCCGAAGCGACTTCAGAGAAGGTAGCCATGGGCTGGTATCTAAATGGGCGAGTTAGCGCTGTGCTTGGCACACATACCCATGTAGGCACTATTGATACTCGTATATTACCTGGAGGCACTGCTTATGTTACTGATATAGGTATGGTCGGACCTATGAATTCAGTTATTGGGGATGACCCAGACTCTGTAATTAATCGTTTTCTTACCCAGATACCTAGGCGCTTATCAGTAGGGAGTGGAACAGTGACCTTCAATGCCATTTTAGTCGAGGTGAGTGAGGAAACTGGTAAGGCGGTAGATATTAGACGCATCCAAAGATAGTGGATTAAGTGTGAAGCTGGACTTCATTTTTTGTACTGATAGTTTCCGATGTGAAACTTATCTCTTGGAGAGCGCGTCTATTTAGTAGCTAAACTCGAGTTTAGAAAAGGCATACCTAGTTTATTGTGAAATTGAGGGCGGTTTCCTTCGGGATGACATTTTGTTGTTCACCTTTTTCATTACCTGCGACATTATTTCACCAGCTTTGCCCTGAATAACTATTGTAGCTTGGTGGTCAAGTGGTGTTGGACTGAGGTTAATAATAGCTAGCTTGGCCCCGGCGCTTTGGGCGTATGCCGGCATGTATGCAGCAGGATAAATAGCGAGTGTAGAACCAATGACAATAAAAAGATCGCAATTCTGTGAGCGACTAGTAGCCTCCATTACTGTTGTCTGAGGCAATGCTTCACCGAAGAAAACAGCATCTGGTTTTATTATGCCATGGCAATCGGGGCAATCAGGGGTTTCAATTCCCTCCCTTATCTGTTGTAAGATTTCTTTCATGGAGAAACGTTTGTGGCAGTTTAAGCATACAGCGCACTGCATGTTGCCATGGAGTTCAAATACTCTGTCCCGGGGGACTCCTGCCTCTTGATGAAGGTTATCTACATTCTGGGTGATAACACAATCCAATTTACCTAATCGGTAGAGCTCGGCGATAGCATAATGGGCAGGATTGGGTTCAGCTTCCATAGTGAGGCCGCCTTCAGTGAGCATTTTCCAATGTGTCCTCCGGGCTTCTGGGCTGCTGAGAAACTTTTGAATGGTGAATTCCTCAGGGTCATATTTGCTCCAGATTCCCCCGGGGCTGCGAAAATCTGGTATACCTGACTCAGTGCTTACCCCAGCGCCAGTGAAAACTACAACTCTCTTGGCCTCCAGGATTAAGTTGGATATCATATCAATTGAATAATTCAAATCCGCCATTTGGATACTTTGTCCCAACTAGTGCATACTGCCACAGAATAATTGGCTATACCATAATGGTTGCTTCCCATAGAATGAGCGCAGATTTTAAACTCCGACTTTGACTACTCTATCTATGCCACTTAGGTCAGGCGTTAATTCAATGCTAGCTTGAGGGAAATGGTTGCTTATCAGGGAAGTCACTGCTTCACCTTGGTATTGCCCTATCTCCAAAAGGAAGTGACCTCCATGGTTAAGCTTTCCCGGAATTTGTTCTAGCAGCTGCTGTATCTTGTCTAGACCATTTTTACCACCACCTAAAGCTATTATCGGCTCAAAATTGATTATTTCTGGGCTCAATGCCTGCAGTTCGCTATCTCTAACATAGGGCAGGTTAGCTACTATCATATCCACAGGCTTGGGCAACGGCTCAAGCAAATTTCCCTGTAGAAGTTCCACTTGACTATCAATTTGGTGGCGACGGCAATTTATCTCAGCTACCTGAAGTGCTGAAGCTGAAATATCGGTAGCATAGATTTTAGCTTGGGGTAGTGCTAGGGCAATACTAATAGCGAGGGCTCCACTGCCTGTTCCGATGTCAGCTATGGTGGAGCCTGCTGAAGGAGAGTGATGGTAAATCTCGGTAGCCTTTTCCACCAAAGTCTCTGTCTCTGGCCTGGGAATAAGGGCACGCTCATCAATGTAAAACGCGATGCCATAGAATTCGCAGTATCTTAAAATATAAGCGACGGGCTCATGGAGGAGGCGACGTTGTATGAGACGTTGCAGGTTGTTTATTTCTACTGAGGTTAATGCCCTTTCTGTTTCAGTGTAGAGTTGTGTGGTGGATATTCCCAGGACATGGCATAGTAGGAGTTCAGCCTCAGTGGAAGCATCATCAATTTCTGCTATAGATAGCGTATGGCTGATTGAGCGTAAAGCTTTGCTTAAAGTCATGAAAGGGCTGCTTCTAAGCGTTCGACCTGTTCTTTGCTAGACAAGGCTTCGATAATTTCATCGAGGTTCCCCTCCAAAACCTGTGATAGGTTATGGAAGCTCAGGTTGACCCGATGGTCGGTAAGGCGGTTCTGAGGAAAATTGTAGGTACGTATCTTCTCTGCTCGCTCGCCGCTGCCTACTTGACTTCGTCGCTCTCTATCTATGCTTTCAGATTGCCTCTGCTGTTCTAAATCAAATAATCTGGCTCGGAGTACTGCCATGGCTTTCGTTCTGTTTCTTATTTGGGACCTCTCATCTTGGCAAGCAGCTACTATGCCTGTAGGCAAATGCGTGAGACGGACTGCTGTAGTCACTTTATTTACATTTTGCCCTCCAGCGCCTCGGCTATGAAAGAATTCCATCTTGAGGTCGTCTGGCTTAATATTTAATTCGATTTCTTCTGCCTCAGGCATAACAGCCACAGTGACTGTCGAGGTGTGAATTCGTCCCGAAGACTCGGTGGTGGGCACTCTCTGCACTCGATGAACGCCACGCTCATATTTAAGTTGGCTAAAGGCGCCTTTGCCTTTAGCCTCGAATACTAGCTCTTTAAAGCCACCGATTTCACTCTGGTTGCTGTCGATGATTTCCACTTGCCAGCCTTTGGTTTGAGCGTAGCGACTATACATACGAAATAAATCTGCCGCAAATAGGCTTGCTTCCTCTCCACCGGCACCAGCTCTTATCTCAACAATGACATCTTTATCATCGTTGGGGTCTTTGTACGTTAGAGATAATTTGAGCTGATGGAGGAGGTCGTTTTGCTCTTGTTTGAGCTTATTCACCTCTTCCTTGATGAGAGTTGCCATTTCTGCTTCTGAATTGCTCTTAAGTAGAGTTTCGGCTTCAGCTAATTCTTCGTTTTTTGCTTTATATTCTTGGTATATATTGACTATACTTCCAAGGCCAGCTCTCTCTGTGGCCAGCTCCTGTAGCTGCTTTGGATTAGTAGCTATCTCTGGCTGAGCCATTAGTTGGTTTAATTCCTCGTACTTTTTCTGTATTAATTCTAGCTTATCGAGCATAGTTAGGTTCATTATAATATAGTGGACATAGGCTACTCAAATTTAGGCGTTAGCCATCAACTTAAGCTGGGCAGAATGTGGATTGAGACTAAACACCGTACCAGGTAGCTACGTTAGCAAGTGGCTCACGCATGCTTTGGAATTTGTTTGCCGGGAAATTCCAGTCAGGATAGCCAATAGCTATTCCAATTGCAATTTTCTTGAATTCAGGGATACTGAGGATTCCCCTTATTACTTCGGGATAAAATACGGTTGCGTATTCTATGCATGTGCCCAAGCCAAAACCTATTGCGGCAAGTGCAATAGTCTGGCTTACTGTACCGAGGCTGAACATCAACTGGGGAGCACAGGGCTCTTTATCCGTAGTGATGATAATGGCATTTGGAGCATCGAAAAAACGAGCCATCTTTAACATCCATTGCTTTCTGCTGTCTTCATCTCTTCGTGCGATATGCATAGTTTGAAACAGAGTCTTTGCCAACTCTGCCTGCCGCCTTCTGTAAACACCTGTAAGGGATGGGTCTCGTCCAAAATCGGGGTGAGGCTCCTCTTCTGACGCGAATTTTTCCTCTAATGCATCCTTTAGCTCATCTAGCACTTGGCCACCTAAGACGATGAATTCCCAGGGCTGGCTATTGCAAGCTGAAGGAGCGCAGGTTGCTGTTTCCAGGATTTGAGTCAAAGTTTCTCTAGGAATAGGAGAGGGACTGTAGCCTCTAATGCTCTTTCTCGACTTTATAGCTTCTAGAAATTCCAATCGAATATCCTCCCTCTTTAGAATTAAAATAAGGTGAAGACAAGATAACATAGGAGCGAATGAGGTTCAAACTCACATTCTGAACTTGGTGCGCTGAATGGAAGCTATTAAATAGCTACTCTTATCGTTAAGACAACGTGAATCTGGGGGAGGTATAATGTAACTAATAAATATTAAAATCTGATTGGAGCGATAAGGATATGAAAGTCAGACCGGATTGCTATGAATGCCTTCAAAGGCTGGTCTATCAGGCTGCAAAGCTGGCAGGCAACAATGAGCAAATTAGGGAGAGGGCAACAAAGGAAGGCTTGAAAATTCTTGAGGACAATTTCTCAACTAACGAAGTAACCATTGTAATTGCCGCTAAGATTCACGAGGTTATAAAGGAAATTACTGGCAACCCTGACCCCTATCGGGCGATGAAGGACAAGGAAATGACAATCGCCAGGGAATTATATTCTGATCTGTCATTGCTGCCAGCCGAAGCTGCGAGCCGAAGGCGAGGCAAGAAGCGACGCAATCTCTATAAGGGTGATTTCAGGGATTATCTTAAGCTTGCTGCAGCAGCGAACACTATAGATTTCTTTAGAGAGCCTAGCTTTATAGAGGAGGACATAAGAAGGCCAGTAAATTTTGCTCTAGATGACTCAGAACAATTTGAAGTGAAATTGAAAGATGCCAATAAAGTTCTATATTTGGCTGATAACGCTGGCGAAATTTACTTCGATTTGCCTCTGGTTGAATGGATGAGACAATTTGCTAACGTTATCTATGTAGTTAAACCCCTGCCGGTTCAGGACGATGCTACTTTGGAAGATATCAGGAAGGCTGGCTTGGAGAGCGAATTTGGCATGGTTATAAACACGGGTACAGCCTCGCCAGGCATAGTTTTTACTCTGGCCTCAGAGCAGTTTAAGCGAGAATTTGAATCAGCAGACCTTATATTCGCCAAAGGGATGGGACATTACGAATCCTTATCTGAGCTTCCTGGTCAAGGGAAGTTCTTCTATTGCCTCATGGCTAAATGCAAACCTGTAGCAGACTCGCTTGGAGTGCCTGTGAATAGCTATGTTGCTATGTTACAGTAGGCTCTAACTAACCGCAAAACTCCTTCTAATTCTCCCTCTCTTGGTGGGAGGGGGTGCATCTGTTTGATAGACTTGTAACCCTTCATTTTCCTGTTGAACCTCTTGGCTTTTTCGCCAGTACCAGCTATATTGTGGCCGGGAACATCTTGCCTGCTAAGGTTGACCGCTGATGGTTTGTGCCAAGGTTGTCCTGCCGGTGATTATTGTTTATGAAGCCCAACAAGGTCCCGATGGTAAAATGTCGGCGTGTTATGATATCATTGGTCGGGTTATACTGAAAGGAGATTAGATTGAAGATATTACTTGTTTATCCACAGAATCCAGAGACTTTCTGGAGTTTTAAGCATGCTTTGAAATTCGTTTCTAGGAAGGTGGCTTTTCCTCCCCTGGGCCTATTAACTGTGGCAGCAATGCTTCCCAGTGAGTGGGAGAAAAAGCTTGTAGATATGAATGCGGCAACCCTTACTGATAAAGACATCAACTGGGCCGATTACGTGTTTATTAGCGCTATGGCGGTTCAACAAGATTCGGCGAGGGAAGTTATTAACAGGTGTAAGAAATTCGAGACTAAGATCGTTGCCGGTGGTCCCCTTTTTAGCACCGGGTACGAAGAATTTGGTTTTGACGATATAGACCATCTCATACTTAGTGAGGCAGAAGATATACTGCCGCTCTTTTTAGAAGATTTGGAGAAGGGATGTGCCAAGCATATCTACGTATCTGAGGAACGACCGGATATCACAAAAACTCCTGCACCTTTATGGCCACTCGTCGATAAGAAGAAATACCATTCGATGAGCATCCAATATTCCCGAGGCTGCCCTTTCAATTGCGAGTTCTGTGATATTGTTGTAATGAATGGGCATATACCACGAACTAAAGACAAGGAGCAGATAATAACCGAGTTGGAGGCATTATACAATCGGGGATGGCGAGGTAGCGTATTTTTCGTTGATGATAATTTCATTGGCAACAAGCGTAAATTAAAATCAGAAATCCTGCCGGCAATGACTGAGTGGATGGAAGAGAAAAAACATCCCTTTTCATTTTTTACGGAAGCGTCTATAAATCTTGCCGATGATGAAGGACTAATGCGCTCGATGAACGAGGCGGGATTTGATACGGTATTTGTTGGCATTGAAAGCCCGAATGAGGAGAGCCTAGTCGAATGCAACAAACTGCCGAATAAAAACCGTGATTTACTGGCATCAGTTAAGAAGATTCAAAACCACGGTTTTCAGGTGCAAGGAGGATTCATTGTAGGTTTTGATAGTGACCCGCTCTCAATTTTCAGAAGCCAGATAAGTTTTATTCAAAATAGTGGCATTGTTACCGCGATGGTTGGTGTATTAATGGCTCCTCCGGGAACAGGACTATACAAACGTCTGAAAAACGAGAACCGCTTATTGCCAGGTGGTTCTGGTGACAATACAGACGGTTCAACCAATTTTGTCCCTAAAATGGGCTATGAAAGACTAGCTAACGGTTATAAGCACGTCCTAGACACAATCTATTCGCCCAAGCCATACTACGAACGTATCAAGACTTTTCTGCGAGAATATAAGCCTAAAGGCGGCATAAGAATGGTCAATGTTAGTCCTCGATATATTCTAGCATTGATTAGGTCTATGTGGGTTATAGGTATCAGGGAAAAAGGGAGAATGTATTATTGGAAGTTTTTTGCCTGGACTTTACTGAAGAAGCCCAAGTCTTTCCCCTTATCTATAACCCTTGCTGTTCAGGGATTCCATTTCCGCAAGGTTGCCGAGAAAATACAGGCACCTCCGATTAAGCATTTGCAAGAGCTAGAGCAAGTAGGAACCTAATAGGCAAAGAGAAGCAACCTCTAGAGGGCTGAGACCAGGCCTGTCAAACTGCACTTGTTAACGAAGTGTGTAGCCGTCGGCTGCCAGGAAACAATTCTGACTCTTGGCCTTATCTATTCACGTAGTTCTAAACCACAATCCTTACACAAGACGGGCATCATGGCCACACATGTGGCGCACCGTCACACCCTATTAGTGAGGGGAATCTATATCAAGTTCCGGATCTTCCCTTCACTGTAGTCAAAGCACAGGGCCTAGCGAATGAATATCGAACTCGCGGTGCCCCAAGATCTCTGCTTTGGTTAGCTTCCCCGATGCCACTTCAATTATCTCGTTAAATATCTGTTCGCCGACACCCTGGAGAGTACCCTGACCATCTACTATCACCCCTGCGTTTATGTCCATATTGTCCTTCATATTGTTGTAAGTGATGCTGTTGCTTGATACTTTTATGACCGGGGCAATAGGCGTGCCCACCGGTGTACCTCGCCCGGTAGTAAAGACAATTACCTGTGCTCCAGAAGCTATCAGGCCGGTATCATTCATGACATCGAGGGCCGTGCCATCCATTATTATCAGACCTTTCTTAGCAGGTTGCTCTGCATACTTCACCACCTCCATAATGGTTGCTTTACCACCCTTACGGATACAGCCCAGTGATTTTTCCTCAATGCTGGTTAGTCCTCCTGCTATGTTTCCCGGTCCCGGCTGTGACCCACGGATATCCACACCCATGGACTTAGCTTTGGTATCAGCGGCAGCAA
>JAFGBN010000107.1 GCA_016933195.1 Dehalococcoidia bacterium
AAGCAGCAACTGGCACATCTGGTTCGCCATATGTTCGTGGCCAATGCCCTTGCGCAAAATGCCTACCGTGAGCTTCTATCCTCACCATTCCTGTCGGCTATTACCGAAGGCTGTATTGAAGTAGGGAGGGACTTGCAGCATGGTGGCGCCAGATACAACTTTGGACCTGCTGTAAATGAGATCGGAATCGCTGATACCGCTGACTCTCTGGCGGTTATCAGAAAGCTCGTCTTTGAGTACAATCGCCTGACCATGGAGGAACTCCTTAATGCTTTGTCCAACAACTTCGAAGGCCGGGAGGAATTGAGGGGCCAGTTCTTGCACCATGTTCCCAAATTCGGTAATGACGAAGATGGAGTCGATGGCATTGCCAATGAGGTGGTCCAGCTCTGTAACGAAGAGGTTATGAAGTATAAGAACATCTTCGGTGGGCAGGCCCAGGCAGGAATAATTGCAGTTACCGCTGGCATACCGTTTGGAAAAGTGGTTGGTGCCCTGCCCAGCGGTAGAAAAGCTGGTGAGCCTCTAGCGGACAATGTCTCTCCCTACCCCGGCAATGATAAGAAGGGACCGACAGCCATCCTGAGATCGGTAGCCAAGCTGGATGTAGCCAGGCTGAGGAATGGGACGCTGCTCAATCTGCGTCTCAGCCCTACCGCGGTTAGCACGCCAGAGGGACTGCACAAAATGGCTAGCTTTATCCGAGGCCTGTGTGACATCGGCTGCTGGCATATCCAGTTCAACGTGGTGGACACTGCCGTGCTCAGGGATGCACAGCAGCATCCAGAGAAATATAGCGATCTCTTAGTACGCGTCGCTGGATACAGCGCCTATTTTACCCAGCTTCACAAGGAAGTCCAGGAAGACATCATCAGGCGCACGGAGCACTGCGTTTAGATGAGACAGGGCCTAATTTTCGACGTGCAGAGATTCTCACTACACGACGGGCCAGGCCTGCGAACTCTTATCTTCTTCAAGGGTTGTCCGCTAAGTTGCTGGTGGTGCTCCAACCCTGAATCCCATCATGGGTGTCAGGAGATAATGTTCGATGCCCGGCGTTGCAAAGGATGTGGCGTCTGTGTTGCAGCCTGTCCCTCGGGAGCACTCACCAGGGATAGTAAGGGCAACTTTATCTATCGGCCTGAGATATGCCGCCTTTGTGGTGCCTGTGCCGAGGCCTGTCCTGAAGAAGCACGTCGCCTGGTGGGGAGATGGGTCACCGTGGAGGGGCTTATGCTGGAAGTTGAGAGGGATGTGCCGTTCTTCAGGAGGTCGGGTGGGGGCGTGACCTTGGGAGGTGGCGAACCGACATCCCAGCCGGAATTTGCCCTGGACCTTCTCAAGGCATGCCAGGAGCGGGGCATCAATACTGCTATGGAAACATCGGGATATGCGCCATGGAAGGTGATTTCTGAGCTAAGCCGACACCTGGACTACATCCTCTTCGATATTAAGCACATCGATCCGGTACAACATAAACGACTGACCGGGGTAAGCAACCTGAGGATACTCGACAATCTAGGGAAGCTATGCCGGGTTCATGCCCGTGTTGTTCCTCGTTACCCGCTGATACCCGGCTGCAATGACGGTGAAGCGGACATCTTGGCCATGGCCAGGTACATAAAGGCTCAAGGACATGTTGAAAAGGTGGAGGTTATTCCTTACCATCGTTACGGGGAGCTCAAATATGAGATGCTGAGCAGGAAATATCGGCTGGCTGAATTAGCTATACCAGATTCTGAGATGGTGGCTCGGGCCTGCGAACTGATACGCTCTCAAGGACTCGCCTGCGAAGCCAGTGCACTGAGTATGCTCTCTTTGTCAAGAAAAAGGGGAGAGAATATACTTCGCGATTGACTCTTGCTTTTTACTTTGCGTCTGAGATAGAACGGACATGGCAAGGTGAGAATGATGGTATAAAGGGTGGCAATCGCTAAAGTAGAGAAGGGCAATATTGAAGCCGCCGCTCGTGAGGCAATTGTTTCGGCTGGCTGTTCGGAGGAGCTTATCAACAGTTGACCAGCCCCCAATAGTGATACCATTTGTTAAGTCATAGCTAGTATAGCTTCAGGTGCTGGTGGATGGTGTCCCAGAGCACTATGAGGATGTACCTGATTATATTTCACACAGGCAGAGATTCATGATGGGATGTGCTTTCTCAGCTTGCCAAACTCAGTTCAAAGGAGATAGATTTTGTCGAATTGTGTTTCAACGATAACCAGCGTAAGTACGCCTGCGGGATTATCCTTTATGAAACTAATTACTTCCGATTGGTTCATCGACCCAACACCTGGAACAACCATAGCGCCTCCTTGATATGATTAATTCAGATAAATTCTAACATATGCAGGCGATATGGTTTATGGGGCACCGAGCAGTGCAGCGCGATGGAGCCTTGACCCCTCGTCGGATACCGTGGTAGAGTGACGGAGCTCGTTCGTAGTGTGCCTGTCATAGGACTGACCAGACGCGAAATTATCTAAATCTAAGGAGGCAAGGATAAGATGAAAAGTCGGCTTTGGGAACCCTTTCGAATAGGCCAGATGGAATTGAGAAACCGGATAGTGATGCCGCCCATAACAACGCAGTATGCCAGTGAGGAGGGCTATGTTACGGAGCGTACCAGGAACCACTATGAGGCGCGGGCCCGTGGTGGGGCAGGGCTGCTTATCGTGGAGGCCTCCTATATTCACCCGCGTGGGCAGGGGTTTGGCCACCAGCTGAATATCAGCGACGATAAATTTATTCCGGGCCTGAGTGAGCTGGCCCAGGAGATTCAAGGGCATGGTGCCAGGGCGGCTATTCAGCTCTATCACGGGGGCAGGGAGGCCAAACCGAAAGATAGTGAGATGCAAACTGTGGCTCCCTCATCGCTGGCTGGCTCAAGCGGCAAGGTACCTGAGGAGCTCACAGTTGACGAGATAAGGGAAATCGTGGGCTTTTTTGCCAGGGCGGCAGGCAGAGCTAAGAAAGCCGGGTTTGACGGTGTGGAAATCCATGGAGCGCATGGCTACCTCGTTGACCAGTTTCTGTCTCGTTCTACCAATAAGCGGAGGGATGCCTATGGGGGCGACCTGCGCAACCGGGCGAGGTTTCTCATTGAAATCATAGAAGCTGTGAGAGGAATGGTAGGCAGTGACTATCCCGTCTGGTGTCGAATAAATGGCAGTGAATACGGGTTTGAGCATGGGACTTCTCTGGAGGAGGCTAAGGAGATAGCCCTGATGGCCCAGGAGGCTGGCGCCGATGCTATCCATGTGTCTGCCGGTGGACCCCAAAACCCGATTAATCGGCCATCTCCCACCTTTGTCCCGGCTGTGGTTGCTGATTTAGCTGGGGGAGTCAAACAGGCGGTCACCATGCCCGTGATAGCTGTAGGAAAGATTACCCCTGAGGCGGGTGAGAGGATTCTGGCCGAGGGCAAGGCGGACCTTGTGGCTATTGGCAAAGGGCTCCTGGCTGATGCGGAGCTTCCCAACAAAGTGGCCACCGGTAAATTAGATGACATCAGGCCCTGTATATACTGCATGGCGTGTATGGACGACCTGCGCTCTTCTGATGTAGTAGGCATAAGGTGCCAGGTAAACGCTGCTTTGGGACGAGAGCTAGAATACAGGATTGTCCTGGCGGAACAGCCCAGGAAGGTCCTTGTGGTTGGTGGTGGTCCTGCCGGCATGGAAGCTGCCAGGGTAGCGTCTTTAAGGGGGCACAAGGTGACGCTCTGGGAGAAAGGACCCAGGCTGGGAGGGCAGTTAATTCAGGCAGCCATCCCGCCGCATAAAGACCGAATCGGGGCCCTGACCGCATATCTACAAACGCAATTGAAGAAGCTCAATGTCAAAATAGAATTGGGCAAAGAAGTAACGGCAGCTATGATTGAGAGCTTTGGTCCTGAAGCGGTTGTCCTGGCTGTGGGGACAAGGCCCGTGGTCCCTGATATTCCGGGGCTGGACAGGGCCCATGTAGTCCAGGCGGGGGACGTTCTGGAGGGCAAGGTGGAGGTGGGAAATAAGGTTGTAGTAGTGGGAGGGGAGCTGGTGGGTTGCGAGACAGCTGAGTTTCTTGCCGAAAAAGGAAAGAAAGTTACCGTCACACGAAGAAGCCCGGAAATGGCTCTGGGAGTGGGAAACAGCCTTAGAGCTTTCTTCCTGGGTAGGCTTCTGGAGAAGGGTGTCACCCTGCTCACTGAGATAAAATACGACGAAGTTACTCCGGGATATCTTGTGGTTACGACCAAAGAGGGGGAGAGGAAGACTATAGGGGCCGACACGATAGTCCTGGCAGCGGGGTCTGTATCCGACAAAAAGCTTTACCAGCAAGTCAAGGGGAAGGTATCCGAGATTTACCTTGTTGGGGACTGTGTCGAGCCGCGGAAAATACGCGAGGCTATTGCCGAGGGGTATCAGGCAGGCTTGAAGATATAGAGTATCGGGCATCGAAAAAACGCAGTGCAGGGTTGGCTTTATAAGCCTGTTTTGTCTGCTACTCCGCGCATCCCTATAGTTGTGTCACTTATCGGCCAGGTTCACCGCACTCTCCTTGTTATATTGTTAGAGTGCACCAGGGGATAGTGCGAAACCCTTGAGAGGAGCCGCTTGTGATATGTCCCGAAGTCAAATATCCTCAAAAACAGCTTGACTCAAGAAGTTTGATTACCAAGATGACGCGGTGATACAATTGAGGTCAGGTGAGGCAAGAGGTCGCCGTAGCGGGAATCGATGAAAAAGACCTCTTGCTGGGGCGAATTTCGCCCGGATATAAGGACAAGCTGGCTATGATTTGGGGCGGTTAGCTCAGTGGTGAGAGCGCTTGCTTCACACGCAAGAGGTCACTGGTTCAAGTCCAGTACTGCCCACCATAGGCTTGTTAGCGAGAAAGAGGTAGATGGATAGCTGAGAATAGAAAGGGTTTGCCTGGTGCTGGCAGAGAGCGATGAACATAATGGTGGGGCATTCGAGCTAATTAGTGGTGGGATGATGATTACCCTGACGAGATTAAGCATACCGTTCTTATATTCTTAGCTAAGGAGTAATTTGAATAGGGCCGAAGTGGCGGAAAGGCAGACGCGCTACGTTCAGGGCGTAGTGCCCTTAAGGGCGTGAGGGTTCAAATCCCTCCTTCGGCACCATTTGCACCGGGCCTGAAAAGTATATGGAGTGGGGCGAGGAGTTTTTTGGGGGAGAGGAGATGCGCCTGTAGCTCAGCAGGATAGAGCGCAGCCCTGCGGAGGCTGAGGTCGCGGGTTCAAATCCCGCCAGGCGTGCCACTTATTTGGCGAGGGATGGGCGGTTAGCTCAGTGGTTAGAGCGCCTGTTTTACACACAGGAGGCCAGAGGTTCAAGTCCTCTACTGCCCACCATGAATCGGGTACAACAAAAACCCTGTTTGTTAACAATTGTCTATAGCTACACCATTGCTACTCAGGTGTGTTAAAACCATGGCTATGAGGCATACGGGTGGACTAACTATGATATATAGCTTTGTTCTAACCTGACTCTCGCAAAATTATCATGGAGATATACTCAAATAGTCAAGTCTAAGGACATTCTCAAAACCTACAGGTCAACCTACACGTCAATAAGAAACCAGAGAAGGATTTTGAGAAGGGATTCGGCTATCGGTTGCAATCGTAATAAACGTAATAAAACAGAAGTAGCTGGTGCGTTCGCACCTTTGGCATCAATAAAGATTCTGACCCTGTTTGGAGAATAAGGTCTCTATGAACTAGACCAAAGCCGTGGTACCTCCATAGCCAACAGCACAGAGCCCATTGCAAAAGATAAAGCGCCTACTACCATGCCTATGGCACTCGCATGAATGAAGGGGCTTGACTCTTCGATTAGTGGGAAACATATTCCAAAAACCACGAAAGCTAAAGTCGCCACTAGGTACATTATGCCAATACGTCTCAACCTCAAGGCTAGGTTGGGCAGGTCTGGTTTGGATGACCCTTTATTAAGAAACCCACTTGCTAAGACAAGGCCTCCTATTACAGCAGAGATTGTAGCCAATTGTAACCCCACAGGTTCTCCACCTTCCCCAAAGTTGGTCTTGATGATATATAAGACGATAGCAACTGAGAATAGCACAGCTACAAAGTATGCCAAAACATAAGCTAGGCTCTTTAACTTATCGGCTGAGTTACTCATTTACATACACCTCCGCAAGAATTATGGGCATTGTGACGACGCTTCCCAGCCTAATCATTAGCCACAACACATCTCGTTGAATCATACGTCAAGTAAACTCAGAATGGAAGACATGAACAAATAGAGCGGAGGGGGAACACTCCACAGCAATTGATGTCAACTACTGCGAGGGTTAGAATTTCTAACGAAAATTCTACTTGGTCAAGAAGTCTTAGGCTTGGATTTTATTGACCTTGAATCATCCTTTTGTGGCTTTTATACTCAATAAGGATTTAACTGCTTCTTCAGAATGAAGCGGGGGCAATCATCTTGTCTTCTCTTTTGTGGTCTTAGGCATTACAAAGCTATCCCTTGGCCACATTGATGTAATCTGCCCGCCCCTTTGTGCACTTAATTATTCCCTTAAAAAGCGACATTGTTATCTTCAATTGCCTTGCCATTAGGTTCAAAAGATTATCATCAATATCTTTGCCACTATGAGACATATGAGTCTGTCCTAGAAATGTCCCATCATCATCAAAGACTTCGTAGACTATGTGTGGGTGCCTTCCAGATTGCTTCCGAGCATTAAGCTTATTAAGACCTTCTTTGACCTTTAAAGCCGAGAATACTGCCATATTTACTATATTTTTGCTATTACCCTGTTCAGGAAATCAAAGTCCTTTTTCAAATTAGGGGAAAGCTTAGGGTAATGTTCATTTAGACTTTCGAAATAACACAGCAAGGCTTCCTCGTAATCGTAAAGGGCATCTACTATGGTATCGCCGATACCATGTCGGTCAACATCCTCATCTACAACCAAATAACCATTAAGATATGGTTCAACTTGCACCCACAGTTCCTTGGCTAAGCTATATTTATTGGAGAGAAATCTCGTAATGGGCATTTTAAACGCCCCCAACCAAAGATTACTGTTATGTTGCCATTTGTAAATACTGCTCAAAGAATTATTTTCCTGAACTATTGGCTTTGTCGTGTAGCCACTAGATGCGTTCCTATCCAGTAACATCGTTGCTCTCATATTATTCTGCAGATTCCTTTTGTTTAGTATATTTGTTGTAATTATCTTGTAGTGCATCTATAAGCTCTTTAAATTTACTAGGAGTAAGAGCTATGCGTGAAACTACTGTAGCTGGTATTGATTTGAGCCCATCAATATCTTCCTTTGTGGGAGATATTAAATACGGAGGGTGAAGTTGAGCAAACGTAAGAAAGAATTCGTCACTGGTATGACTCACAAAAGTGTAGTTGATATAAATAATTGGCACCTCATTTGCACCCTCGATTTGAATCCGTAATGCTACTCTTTTGTTTTCCCTTTGCTTATTAGCCATCTTTCTCTCCCCTAAGGCGTTAGAATATCTATCAAGAGGGACTCTAACACCATACCCAGATACTGTCAATCCGCTTCAGCTAAATTTTGGTTTGCCAAATATACAAGTCCGGTAATAGTAATGCTGGCACTCGCACAGGCATTATTCGCTTCACTCCCAGCTACCTCATTATCAGGCATGCTGGTATCAGCAATGGATTGGCGTACCTTTAGTCGGTTTTCTATTCTTTGCGTTTGAAACCTAGTAACGTAATATTAGATGTAGCTATCAAGCAAAGTCCCACAATACCAACGACCGTCGCAATGCCTGTAGTACGTTCTCCCAGAATGTCACCATCAAACATAAAGAATGCGGCAGTCAATGCTAAAATAAGTCCTATTATCCATTGTGTAAAGAATGCCTTCTTATTCCTGATGACAGGTTGCTCTAATTTTCCTTCCTTTCGTTTTGTCCAGGCACGCAATGCTATCAAAGCCAGTACTACCACTACTCCACCTATTACAATAACCACAATCGGTAGACTCTCGCTCATTTCTAATCTCCTCCGGTTATTGTCGCTATTGTTATAGCTTCACCTCTACCTTGCCTTAATACAATTATAACCTTTAGCCAACCGCAAATAGAAGACCTGTACGGGGCCAACATTTACTTAATACAAAGGCAGCCAAACCGTTGTTGTAAAAGTAGAGACTAATTCTCATTGGGCAGCTCTGGTCTTGCTTAAAGCCACCCTGGCTCCCACCAAAGCTAATAAGCCGGAGATCAGGAGTGCCTTCCGCCCATCGGGCATAGCAATCCAGAAGCCCTGCCAGAGGGAGTCCATTACCTCTCTGAGGTCAATCTCAGGGAACTTGAACCACCTCTCACCTGTTTCGGGGTCCTGCTGGTAAAACTTGACTTTAGCATTCTCGATAGAGGTCTCTCTTTTCCCTTCATAGTCCACCCATACATGAATGGGAGACAAATTGACTTGATAAGGGATGTTCTTCAGTTCGAAAATAGAAGCCAGGACTAAGGCGCGGGCCTTGCAATCGCCCTCCCCTTTCTCCAGTACCTCCCCGACAGTGGGAAAGTACCAGGGAACGCTATAGACTTCCCAGTCGTAGCGATAGGGTATCCTCTCCAGGACCGCTTTCTCTATATCCGTGGGAGCAGAGGGAAAATCCCCTGCAATTGATTCAACAGCGCCGGGGTCGATATCGAGGTCAAAAACCCTCTCGATACTGACAGGCAGGTTCAAGGGATTGGGGTATAGTACAAAAAGTATCCAGAGTACCAGCATTAAGGGGAAATAGCTCTGAAAAATACTTCTAGCTATAACCTTTCGTTTAGCGTTAGTACTACGTGGTATTTCTTCTGGTTTTGTTACACGGATATTTACCATAGCCAGACACTTGAATTCTAAATCTACCTGGACCGCCGCCTCTCGCTTTCTATTCTCTGCAAAGTCTTCTCATCAGTGCCAAAGTGGTGAGCTATCTCATGGCGCACTACTTCCCCTATTTTCACCTCAATTTCCTCAGCTGAGTGACACTGTGCCTCTACAGGCCTTTGGAAGATGCTTATCTTATCTGGCAGGACCATTCTATATCCTCTGCCCCGCCAGGCCTGGGGTACACCCTGATAAAGGCCCAACAATTGGCCGGGATGTCTGAGCTTGACTTGCCTGAGCTGCCCTGGTGTCGGCCAATCCTCTACAACTATGTCAACATTCTCCAGCCTGTCTCGAAACTCGGGTGGCAGGTCGTTGACTGCTCTTGCAACAAGAGCCTCAAATCGCTCTCTCTCCATTCTGCAGACCTCTCTGTCCCGTCAGTGAACGTAATGTACCTTGCACCATTCTATCACAAGAAGCGTTTTGGGAGCCTGCTACTTCACTCTGCTGTTTCACTTTGGAAAATCAAGGCCTCCGGCATCGTTCAAGTTGACATAACTGTAGAACACCAGCAAGTTAAATAAGGATTCCTTGACGAAGGTTGCAAAATAGGATAGGCTATCGCCTTAAAACCAGAAGGGAGAACTATCAAAATGTGGTGTTGTGGCATCAGGGGTGCCGTTACCGTTCCAGAGAATAATAGAGAGAGCATCATAGCTGCGGCTAAGGGGTTGCTTGAGGAAATGGTCCAGGCTAATGGAGTTGAAGTTGATGATATAGCTACTATAATTTTTACCACTACATCAGACTTGAATGCTGAGTTCCCTGCAGCAGCAACACGAGAGTTGGGGTGGCCGCAGCAGCTTGCCCTGCTTTGCACACATGAAATGAATGTTCCCGGCAGTTTACCACAATGCTTGAGAATTCTGATGCTAGCAAATACTGAAAAAAGACCCGAAGGAATCACGCATGTTTACCTGGGAGAAGCAAAAAGGTTGAAGGAGAAACATCAGCACCAATTGGGAGGCAGGAAATGATTGTAGTCATGAAAGCTAGCTCTAGCCAGGACGAAATAGACAGGGTTGCCAGGCGAATCGAGGAATCAGGATTGAAGGCGCACATATCACAAGGCGTGGAACATACCATTATTGGTGTAGTGGGGCAGGCCTTGTCTGAAATTCGGGATATGCTGCAACTGCTCCCTGGAGTAGATGAAGTTATCCCTGTTAGCAAGCCTTATAAACTTGCCAGTCGGGAGTTTCATCCCCAGAACACCGTAGTCAAAGTAAATAACCTCACTATCGGCGACGATGGCGTAATCATTATAGCTGGACCTTGTGCTGTAGAAAATGAGGAGCAGCTTTTAGCTACAGCTCGGGGAGTTAAGGCGTGTGGTGCCAATGTACTACGAGGTGGTGCCTTTAAGCCACGTACATCGCCATACTATTTTCGTGGATTAGGCATGAAGGGACTTGAGATGCTGGCGAAAGCCCGTGAGGAAACTGGCATGCCAGTCATAACTGAGGTAATGGCGCCACGAGACGTCGAATTAGTAGCCAGCTATGCTGATATAGTCCAGGTTGGGGCAAGAAATATGCAAAACTTCATTTTGCTTGACGAAGTGGGAAAGCTGAAGAAACCGGTAATGCTCAAGCGAGGCATGTCATCTACCATCCAGGAATGGTTGTTAGCTGCTGAATACATCCTGGCTCAGGGGAATGAGCAGCTTATCCTCTGTGAACGCGGCATCAGGACGTTTGAAACTTTCACTCGTAATACTATGGATATCAGCGCTATCCCTGTTATCAAGAGGGTTAGTCACCTGCCTGTCATTGCTGACCCCAGCCACGCCACAGGCAAATGGTATTTGGTGGCTCCACTAGCACTAGCAGCAATAGCGGCAGGAGCAGACGGACTGATGATAGAAGTCCATCCTAACCCTGACCAGGCACTTGCAGATGGAGCACAATCGCTCACCTTCGATAACTTCCAGGGACTTATGTCTCAATTGGCACCTGTTGCTCAAGCTGCAGGTAGAAAATTAGCTACTCCCGGCACAAAAGTTGAACCCTGAGCTACATGGGCATTGCACAAGAGCTAGCTAATTTGGTCCCACGGGAGGAAACATTCCTCACTATTGGTGTCTTTGATGGTATTCACCTGGGGCATTGCTACCTGTTAAAAAATCTGATACAGCGAGCTAAGGAGGAAGATTTACTTAGTGGAGTGGTCACCTTTGATCCCCATCCGCAATCGGTACTACACCCGCACGACCAGCTACCCTGGCTGAGCAATTTGGAAAGCAGGGTCAAATCTCTTCAGGAACTGGGTATAAATCTGGTCGCCGTGCTATCTTTTACTTCTGAGGTGTCACAACTGGGTGCGGGGCAGTTCATCTCGTTACTTAAAAAATATCTCAGGATGCGCGGTCTTATGATGGGCCCTGACTCTGCTTTAGGAAAAGGGCGGGAGGGGAATACTGACCTGATTCGCTCGCTAGGACAAGAGATGGGGTTTAGCGTAGAAACCATAGCCCCCTTTACAGTTGGCGGTGAAATAGTGAGCAGTACTCTTATTCGACAAGCGCTAGCTCAAGGTAATATGATAAAGGTGGAGAACTTGCTGGGGCATTGTTTCTGCCTTATGGGTAAGGTTGTGACCGCAGATAAACGTGGTGGTGTTTTGGGATTTCCCACTGCTAACCTGAGTGTACAGGCCGAACAAGCGTTGCCTGGCAATGGGGTTTATGCTACTGTCACTCAAGTAGGTGGCAAGCAATTTGCTTCAGCGACCAATGTTGGCACTCGCCCTACCTTTGAAGAAGGTGCGAAATGGGTAGAAACTCACCTGTTAAATTATGAAGGGGATTTATATGGCAGGGAGATTAAGATAGAATTTGTGCAGAAGTTAAGAGAAGAGCTGCGTTTCACCTCCCCCGAGAAGCTCAGAGCTCAAATCGGGAAAGATATTCGAGAGGTAGAAGCCCTGATTGAAGCGAAGGGCCTGCTGAGGATTGAAAATGATTGATACTGGACTCGACTACGTATTAAAGCGAGGAGTAGCTGAAACCATCGTTGAGCCTGAACTGAGAAAGCTATTGGAATCAGGAAAGGTTTTGAACCTGAAGCAGGGCTTCGACCCCAGCGCTCCTGATATTCATTTAGGACATGTGGTTGGCCTGAGAAAGTTGCGTCAGTTACAGGACCTGGGACATCGGGTCACCCTTATAGTTGGCGACTGGACAGCGCGAATCGGCGACCCGAGCGCTCAGTCAGCTACTCGTCCCATGCTTTCCTTGCAGCAGGTGGAAGCTAATGCTCAGACCTATTTGCAACAATTCTTCAAAGTGGTGGATAAGGATAAAACAGAGGTGAGATGGCAAAGCGAATGGTACAATAAATTCACCTTAGAGGAAGTGATTAAACTTACCAGTAGATTTACTATAGCACAACTTCTCGCTAGAGAGGATTTCAGCAAAAGGTATAACTCTGGCAACCCTATCTCTCTAACGGAGATGCTTTATCCTTTACTTCAAGCATATGACTCGGTAGCCATCCATGCAGATGTCGAATTTGGCGGCACCGACCAGAAATTCAATTGCCTTCTAGGCAGAGAACTGCAGCAAATTATGGGGCAAAATCCCCAGCAAGTTTTCCTCGTTCCCCTTCTCGTTGGCACCGATGGCAGTCAGAAGATGAGCAAGAGCTTGGGTAATCAAATAGGCGTTGACGAGCCTCCTGCGGAAATGTGCGGCAAGGTAATGTCCATCCCTGATTTCCTCATTATTGATTATTTCGAGTTGGTGACTGACGTTCCCGAGGAGAGGATTGCCGAGTTTAGGGAGCAATTGAAAAATCACTCAGTCAATCCGATTAACATCAAAAAAGAACTAGCTCATGAAATCGTAAAACAATTCTACGGTAAGCAGGCAGCGGATGAAGCAGAAGCGAACTTCGCCAAAGTATTCCAAAGGAGAGAGGTACCCGAGGAGATACCTGAGTATGTTTTTGCCGCTAAATATATTGGAGACGGACTATACCAGCTTGACATCGCTCCAAAACTAGTCGAGGGAGAACTGGTCAAGAGTAAAAGTGAACTGAAACGCCTGCTTGCCCAAGAGGCAATCGAGTTAGATGGAAACAAAGTAAGCAGCAGCATTGTTAATGTTCACCGGGGCAGCATTCTCAAGATAGGAAAAC
Source organism: Dehalococcoidia bacterium (assembly GCA_016933195.1). Taxonomy (GTDB): domain Bacteria; phylum Chloroflexota; class Dehalococcoidia; order GIF9; family AB-539-J10; genus JAFGBN01. The sequence goes on from JAFGBN010000107.1 coordinate 13,058, forward strand.
GCTGTTTTGTTAAAATAGCTATTAGATAAGAACATAAAGGAGTCTGAAAATGCAATTACGTATTCCAGGACCAACACCCTGCCCACCTCAAGCTCTCCAGGCTATGAGCAGGCAGATGATAAATCATCGAGGGGAAGAATTTGACAAAATTATCAAATCGGTAACGGGGAAACTAAAACAAGTATTTCAGACGGAAGGGGATGTTTTCGTGCTCACAGCTTCAGGCACTGGGGGCCTGGAGGCGGCTATCGTCAATACACTATCGCCGGGTGATAAGGTTTTATCTACGTCCAATGGAGTTTTCGGTGACCGCTTTGCTGATATTGCTGTGCAATATGGCGCGGAAGTTACCCGCCTCGATACTGAATGGGGGAGGCAAGTTGACCTTGATGCAGTGGACAAAGCATTAGGGGTGGACAGCGACATCAAGGCAGTGCTGGTGACTCACAACGAAACGTCCACAGGGGTGACCAATAATCTTGCTGGGATAAGCGCTATAGTGGAGAAATTCGATAAACTCCTTCTGGTTGACGCAGTAAGCAGCCTGAGCTGTATCAATTTACCTGCCGATGACTGGCATTGCGATGTAGTCGTCACTGGCTCCCAGAAAGGCTGGATGATACCCCCGGGTCTGGCCATGGTAGGCGTAAGTGAAAAGGCGTGGCAAGCCCACGCTCAAGCTAAGATGTCACGCTTTTACTGGGATTTTGCCAAAGCCAGAGATTATCTGAAAATAGGGCAGACTCCCTGGACACCGGCCGTTTCCAACTTCTATGCACTGGATGCTACCTTGGATTTGATGCTGAACGAAGGACTGGCCAATATATTCGCCAGGCATGCCAGGGTAGCCCAAATAGCCAGAGATGGAGTGAAGTCACTGGGGTTATCACTTTTTCCCGAAGAAGACTGTGCTTCTAACACGGTAACCGCAGTGAATGTCTTTGATAAAATCGATGTCCCTAAATTAATTCAAATTCTCAGGGATGAGCATGACGTGGTTATTGCTGGAGGCCAGAGAAAGCTGTCAGGCCAGATATTCCGTATAGGCCATCTCGGCCTTGTGTATGAGGAGGATATCGAGCTGGTACTGGAGGCATTAAGCAAAGTTTTGCCACAAGCAAGGCGGTAAGGATATCATGAAAATTTTAGTCTCTGATCCAATTGTTGAAGAGGGGATACAATCCCTGTATGGTTACGCTCAAGTCGATATCAAGACTAACCTGGAGCCCGGGCAGCTCAAGGCCATAATTGGCGATTACGATGCTTTGATTGTGCGTAGTCAGACTCAAGTATCTGCAGATATTATTGAATCTGGCGAGAAACTCAAGGTGATTGGCCGAGCAGGGGTAGGCATAGATAACATCGATGTTGATGCTGCTACCAGAAAAGGCATAGTTGTGGTTAACGCCCCTACGGGCAATACCGTATCTGCGGCAGAACATGCTATTGCCCTTATGCTTGCCCTGGCACGTAATGTACCTCAAGCAAATAGTCGGCTCAAATCGGGCAAATGGCAGAGAGGGGAATTGGTTGGCACTGAGCTCAGAAATAAGACCCTGGGCATTATCGGCATAGGTAACGTGGGCTCTGAAGTAGCCAAGCGTGCCCAGGCTTTTGAAATGCATGTTATCGCCCATGACCCATTCGTCTCGGCAGACTATGCTCATCATCTCAAAGTAGATTTGGTTTCCCTGGAGCAGCTTCTCAGAGAAGCAGATTTCATTAGCCTTCACGTGCCATTGACAGCAGCTACCAAGAGATTAATTGGCCCTAAGGAGTTGGCCAAAGTAAAACCACAGGTTCGAATTATAAATTGTGCTCGAGGTGGACTGGTTGACGAGAAAGCAGTGGTTACAGCAATCGAGCAGGGGAAAATAGCTGGCGCTGCCTTCGATGTCTTCAGCAAGGAGCCGATAACGGAGAGTCCTCTATTTAAAGAGGACAAAATAATTGTCACTCCTCACCTGGGTGCTTCTACAGTTGAAGCCCAGACCAATGTTGCCAGAGATGTGGCTGAGCAAATTCTGGCCGTGCTCCAGGGGCAATTCAGCAAGTATGCTGTTAATGCTCCATACATTTCTTCCGAATTAATACCCTTCATAAAAGTAGCTTCAACCGTTGGTAGCCTTGCCAGTCAGTTAGTGGAGGGACAAATAGGTTCTATACATGTCAGGTATTGTGGTGAACCTACCAACTATGATTGTAACCCTATTGGGACAGCGATCATCAGCGGTTTGTTACAACAAGCAAGTGAGGAAAGAATCAATTTGGTCAACGTTGGGTTCATTGCCACTCAGCGGGGCTTGAAGGTCAGCGAGGAAAAACAGACCACCTGTCAGAACTATTCTAACTTGCTTACTTTGGAAATCAATACCAGTATGGGGACTATCATCATATCGGGCACGGTTAGGGACAATGAAACCCACATCGTTCAGGTTAATGACTTCTGGATGGATATAGTGCCTACCGGCGGCTATTTCCTTTTCTGCGACCACCTTGACCGCCCCGGGCTTGTGGGTGCTATTGGTAATATAACTGGCAAAGCCGATATCAATATAAGTTCCATGCACTTATCCCGACTTAAACTGCGGGGACAAGCACTCATGATTTTAGCTCTGGACGAACCACTCGCCGAAGAGCAACTACAAGAAATTCTGTCCCTTCCCGGCATTTACACTGCCAAGACAGTAAAGTTATGAATCGCCTTAACTTTTGCTCCCAACACCCACGATTTCCTCAGTTACAATTCCCATTACTCCTCCGGGTTTCATCTGTGCCATAAGCCTTGGCTATACCTTAGTATCACCACAAGAGGCTCAACAAAACCCTCTCTGGCTACTGTTCTTAAAACCTCGTGCCGGGAGATAAAGGCAGCTAGTGGCGGGCTAACCCGGTAATAGAAAGCGACAAGCTCAGCACCTACCCTGTTGGGCAGCATAACCTCATCTCTGAACTCTCTTAGAACCTCTATCTCCTCTGCTGCGGATGTGCCGTAAGCCGCGGTAGCAATAAAACAAGCTCCTACGGTAATATCTGCCGTATCTGGGTCTGAGTCTAGCTCTCCATCATTCACCACCAGTGTGATTGTGGTGGTTCCTACAGGAAGTTCCACCGTTGGGCTTACGCCGTAGGCAATATTGCCATCCCAAGTCCAGGTATAAGTTAAGGGGTCGCCATCTTGGTCATAGGAACCAGAACCATCAAGAGTGACCTCTGCCGTCTCGGTGCCTGCTGGACCTCCATAGACTAGTCGGTCTGGGCCAGCATCAGCGACTGGTGGGCGATTATGGGTAACAGCGATGGTATCATCGCCACAAACAGGAAACTCGTTCAAGTCATAATCGCGCACCACCCCGGTAAAGGTATAATAGCCTTCCACCATTGATGCTGTAACGGTGTAGGTGAAGGTTGCCGCATCGCCAGAGAATGTGAACTTAACTATATTAGCTAGTACCTCCACCCCGATATTTGGATCTGTGCAACTGCCCACCACATAGGCGAACTCAAAAGGAAGGGTCTCTGTCACTTGACCGGTGGAGCCACAGCCCCATGCTTCAATGCCGACATTGAAGTTAGCGCCTGGTTTTACTATGGTCGAGAGGTTCCTGGTAGCCATTGTCTTGGTAAATTGCTTCTTCCCCTTCTCCAGGCAGATGATGTTCTCGCCATTGAAGGGGTCGTCTTGGGGGGTTGTGCTGCCGGGATAAGAGGTGAGGACGACGATCATAATCTTTTCCTCGACACAGAGGTCAAGCTCGGTGGGGTCAACTATCAATACGGCGCGAGCTCTGCCCCTGACATCACCAGAGAGGCTATCCTCAGTTGTATTCCAGGCATACCATGGGAACACAATCGCGCCCGTGTCCGCAGGTGGTGGCGGAATAATCTCGTTCCAACTGAAGATGGTGGGGTCTGCAAACCTGTCGTCCGCAGTGCCGGAGACAAGATCTGGACCCAGGCCATAGTGGTTGATGTAGTCGAAGGGCTCACCAAGGTCAAGGTCCTCTACTATGTACCTACCGTGAGCTGCCCAATGGTCGTCATCCAGAGCGCCTTGATGTGCCGCCAGATAGTCCATCAAGTCGTCGATGAACTCTTGGTTCTCGTCGGTGTCCTGGAACAGCCACCAGTGGACTATGGCATGACCGGCAGGCACAGTCCCAGGCACCTCAGGGAACTCAGCGTAAACCATATCAGTTATGGTCTCTTCTATCTCCTCTGTGGCAACAGGGCTGACGGTCACAGTCTCGGTATGCTGCACTCCGTCTGTATCAGGGTCAACATCGAGCTCGGTGTGGTCAAGCTCACCCCAGTTCTTCTGCGTGTGCAGGGTGACGCACTCCGTCTCCGAAGCTAGAGTACCCGGCACAGTGACACAGACCTTGGCATATATATGGATGCCACCCCTGAGGTAGGATTTGATTATGATGCAAGTATCGTCGCTGTGATTTGCAGGGTCAAACACTCCTCCTGCCCATGGCTCCTCGCAGTCCTGAATGTCATCGGGGTCCAGGTTTGCGACTGGCTCGAGCCACCACTCGATGCTCGCGCCATAAGGCACATTCTCCAAACATATCTGCTGGCACGCTCCCTTGACATCCCAAGCCATAGACGTAGGGACAATCTCCACGCTATCGAGGTCATCTGCAACAACTTTGGCTTGGCCTGGCACCATGCTCAAGCCGAGACATAGTGCCAAGGCAACCGCTACATAAATTGACTTGTTACGCCATTTTGTTTTACTCATATTTCCCCCCTCTTCAGAATACTCAACTTACTTTCGCTCTCACCTGAAGTCAATCTCTCCCTCCGGCATATTCCCAACCTGCTTCATAAGGCTCAGGATAGTCGCTTGGTGGATTATAGGAATGGCTAGTTAGCCCAATTAGTGGAAAGATAAAAAAGCAAGAACTGCAACAATGCGTGGTAGCATGAGTATGGTAGGAATTAATGTCCCAGCCTGACGACCTCACCACCGTCTTGCTTCTCAACCCCCTGACACCCTTCTCAATTACGAACGACTTTGTCAGTCCCCTCGTCCAGCCACACCCTCTCCTCCTATATTAAATGATAACACCATAGAAGGAATAATCAATAGCTTTTGGAGAGATTTCGGTTTTACTCTGCCTCAACTTCTTACGACTTAGGAGCGTGATTTATATAGGTTGGTCATCTAAAACAATTCTCTCCCTTTTGGAGGGAGGATGGGTCAATTACCCCTATCTCAATCCTTTGCCTATGCAAAGTACAACATGATAACCTCTATTGCCTGCGCCTTGCTTATCTTGCCGCTGAAATAGTCCTGAATGGCGTGAATGGCTTCCATCTTCTGGATTATGCCGTCCTGGTTTTCATCATATGCCCAGGGGTCCCACTCTTCCCCGGTGGTGAAGTTCCACCAGGTATCGCTTGTGGTGCAGAGTGGCTCGCCATCACAGGCTGTAGCATACCAGCTATATGTGGTATTGGCAGCGAGTCCCGACCAGGTAACCGCTGCTCTGTCTCCACTGGCTACGCCGGTAGCGGTATCAATGACGCTGCCATCCGAGGCATCATGGAAGGTAATGTCCATGGCATCGCCATCAGGGTCACTGACCAGGACGCTCAGGGTGACTGGGATAAAGGCGGTGGCACTGTCTCCCGGGGAGGGATTTGTTGGCGTATTTGGTGCTTGATTTGCGCCTGGTGTCGCCATCCTGTGCCAGTAGCCTGACTCCAGCGTGTAGCTGGCGCTGGTGGAAGTCCCCACTGCCGGCTGTCCCACGGTGCTTCTCATGGTATAGCTATCCGAATTACTTGGCTCACCGCCGCCACTGATAACGCTCCAGTCAATGCCATAGTTGTCCGAGGACATAGCCCAGACCCCACCGCCTAGCATCAGCGCCGCAGAGACAATCACGACAGACCATAGCAGTATCTTTGTTCTGTTCATCTCTTTCCCCTCTTGCTTACTGTAAGGTGACCAGGATGTCTATGACACCAGTGCCGGACTCCAGCTCGCCCAGTGCCTTGCCCAGCATGGTGCCTAGCTTCATCTCGGTGGCCTTCATGGCATGGCCCGGTGTGCTGGAGGTGGTCAGCAGGTCTCCTCTGTGGACAGGCCCGTTCTCTGCAGAGACCTTGCAGGGCACAATGCCCAGGACAGCCACAGGGAGCTCGTCACCGTTCTGGTCTTCCATTACATGGGGTGAACCGAGAAAGCCCGGCTCCTCCGAATAAACCCCAATGACAGCACTGGAATACGGCCGTGAGGATAGTTGGACTGCTCTGTCCTGCTCATCGCTGATAACCAGCACGTCGCCCGGCTGGTAATCTTCAGTTATTCCCTCGGTGCTCATCAACTCGGCGAAGTCGGCAGCACCCTGCCAGCCTCCATCGGCATAGGCTGCGCCAGTATTGGTGACCTTGAAATCCACATCGGCATCGCTGCCTGCTCTTATGTAGTCTCGCCCAACCCCGTTGAAGATGCGCAGGCCATCCTGACCGGCATTCTGGACGCGGAGGGCGTCACCGCCTGCATCGGCCACGTAGACGCCGCTCCAGTTGGCATCCTCGATGCGGACGCCGTCATGGCCGGCTGAGCTGACATGGACGCCGCTTTGGCTGGCAGAGTCAACTTGGAAGCCATAACCGCCGGCATCTTCGACGCGGACGCCGTCATGGCCGGCTGAGTAGACGCGGACGCCGCAGGAGCTGGCGTTCGCGACGCGGATGCCGTCTAAGCCGGTACTTCCGACATAGACGCCGGTATAGTCGGCATGCGCGATGTAGAAACCGTTATGGCCGGCATTCTGGACGTTGATAGCGTCAGTGCGTGCATCGAAGATGTTGAGGCCGCTATGTTGGGCATGCTCAACGTAGAAGCCATTAGAGCCGGCACTATAGACGCTGACGCCGTCACCGCCGGCTGAGTAGACACGGACGCCGCTGGAGGTGGCACTCGCGACGTGGAGGCCGTAGCGGTCGGCAGAGTCGACATAGACGCCGTCTCCGCCGGAGCTGTTGAATTCGCCGCCAGGGCCACTTCCACTGTTCGTTACGCTGAGTACAGCTGAACTGCTCGACCCGGTCATGCCATCGCCCGACTGGTTAACATACTTGTCGCTCAGAGTACTAGTGCCCTCGTAAAGGTTCGAGGCCACACCGGAGCGGCCCCAGTCCTGACCCGTGGATAGAAACGCGCTGGAATTAAGCCCATCCAGGGTATCGGCATCCAGGCCTGACCCGGCGCCGTCATCATCAAGTATCTCGCCTATGGCTGCGCCATCATCCAGGTGATCGGAGGAAACAGCGTGGTTAGCAATCATAGCGGATGTGATGGAGTCCATCTGACCTTCGTTGACATACCTGTTAGTGAGCTTGGTGGTGCCTTCGTAAAGGTTCGAGGCTACACCGGAGCGACCCCAGTCCTGACCCGTGGACAAGAAAGCGCTGGAATCAAGACCATCCAGAGTATCGGCATCGTTGGCCTTCTCCGCCTTTATGGCGTATGGTATGGAGATGAGGCGCTGCCGTGGTTGCAATACCTCGCCATTGACTACTATCTCCAGGTAACGGTCACTTCCATCGAACAGGTCAGCAGGGAAAGAGACATATTGCCCCAGCTGTACGCTGAATAGGCTGTTGACCACCGCCACCGCCTGCGGCTCACTCCACAGTGCAGCGCCGCCAAGTTCCACATCATATACGCGGAACTCCATGTTGTAAGTGCCGTCCAGAGGATTGCCTTGGCCATCCGTCAGTTGCCCCTGGTAGTTTATCCTGGCTATTACAGGGTCACCGGCAGCCGCTGGCGGGGTTGCTATCACCCCGCTGGTAAGAAGTGCTGCCACAAGCACAACCGCTGCCACCACCCCGATTAGCCTTTTGTTCTTCATGATCTTTTTCACCTTTCACCTCCTTAGCACTTTCTTTTTAGTCCTCTTTCTCTCTCAGATTTCCTAATCTGCTTCCACAGGCTTCCCTTATTTCTACTTTGTCGGCATAGACTCTCAACTCGACCTGTAGCCTGCCCTCTATATTCATATTCTAATAGAATAAAAAGAAATTTCAAGAGTCTCGGAGAGGTTCTAGTTACGAAGGTGAGGAACAGCGTCTCTTGCTCTGTGTACAAGCTCTGGCTTCTACACTGCGATATTTTTCGGTTACTTTTCTACCTCAGAATGACGGGAAGCGGAGGGCTCAGAATATCAGTCAGAAGTTGCTGAGCGCTCTGCATGGAGCAAAAACTGGCTCAGGTCAGGAACGCTTCTGGAACTAAGCTCATAACATTTGCTATAGGGTTTTGCCATGATATAGCTGCTACCAAAACATAATGTCAGGCAAGGCACTTGGGCCAGTACCGCCCGCTCGCCTTGTTGGGACACGGCTCCGCGAGCCACACAATCTTGCTTTGTGGCTGTTTGGCTAAGGAATCTCTCCATTCCGTGATTGGCACAATCAGAAGTACTGTTCCTAAATCACAGCAGATTCCAAGGAAAGGGTTTTTCCTTTAACCAAAGTACAGCATGATAACCTCTATTGCCTGCGCCTTGCTTATCTTGCCGCTGAAGTAGTCCTGAATGGCGTGAATGGCTTCCATCTTCTGGATTATGCCATCCTGGTTTTCATCATATGCCCAGGGGTCGAAATAGTTCTCAGAAGGCTCCATCAGGGGATAGTCGTCCGTATCCGAGTTGATGCTGTAGGGTGTCTCGCCGATGCCGTCTCCATTGGTATCGCTCCCGGCGTAATCTCCCCAGTGGTTACCCAGGTAGCTGGTGTAGCGAGTGCCGTTATAGCTGTAGGTTATTTCATCCGGAGAGTTCCAGGTGTTGGTTGAGTTTTCGGAATAGACGAATGAGCAGAAATATAAGTGCGATTCCAGAGATTTTGCTAGGCATTTCCCCTCTCCTCATTGTTCAAGCCTTCTTGCCTACATAGTCATTTATGATGGAGTGGCTAAAATTCACCCACATTCTATCCCAACAATAAGGCTAGGTGAAGGGCATCCAATCCAGCCCGTTAATCTAAAGAATTGATAATTAACCCGGTGGGGGGTTTAGGGTAGAAGTAAGTCGATTTGCGTGGCATCCTGTCTTTGGCGTCAGCGATGGCCTTGACTGTTTCTGGCTGTGTGGGATTTAGCAAGAAGGCTAGCTGGTATTTCCCTTCCCTTATCTGTTGATAAGCCTCAATTGCGTTAACGGTATGAGCTACGTCTTCGCTATCGGGTGCGAAGGCCAGAATGTTGTCCAGAATAACGTGATTGAGGAGACTGATGGCTAAGCTCCTGTAAGCCTGAGAACGATTGCCGGGCATCATAGTTTCGAAGGGAATATCCTGACGTTGCTTTAGAAACACCAGGCGTCCAGATTCCAAGCCTAAAACTCCGAAATGGCTGGGTTCTGAACTGTCAATTGAGTCTCTGCCAAGAGGAACAGACTCAAGGATGAAAAACTCTTCAAGCCGATTCTTCAATCCCGCTAAGACTGAAGGTGATATACCACGCACCAATCTATGGAGAGGAAGTACAACCAGCCCGGGGTCAGAGAACTCAACCAGGGTCATCATCATATAATTGAAGGCTTCCTTGCCGGAAAAAGTTGCAGCCGCTGAGGTCCTCTCCTTCTGATAATCTAATGCCGTTTCATATCTGTGGTGGCCATCCGCTATGTAAAGAGCTTGGCTGGAGAGGCGCTGGCTTATACCCTGTTGAAATTTTGGATGAGTTATCGCCCAGACGATATGTCTTTCGCCAGAGTCGGCTATCTCGATTGCGGGCTTAGCTTGAGATGCCTCAGCCAATATCGAGGCGACTTTTCGTTCGGGGTCCTGGTATAGGGAAAGCAGCGGACTGAAGTTGGCCTGGCAAGCTCGCATTAACTGTAGGCGGTCATTCTTAGCTTTAGGATATGTTTCTTCATGGGGATATATGCCATTGCCCCACGGTTCTAGCCTGACGCAGGCTATTAGTCCACGGCGTTTCCTCTCTTCTCCCAGGTAAACGAAATAATGGTCATGGAGATAAAAGGCTGGATGCTCATCAACTTCGAGAACCCCTTGCTTTAGCCATTGCCGTAAAATAATACCTGCTCTACTATACTTGTTATTTGTGGCGTTATCTTCGGGTTGCTCTGGTTGCAATTCCAGGCGAATAGCATTGTAATCACTTCTTTCATAGTAAAGCTTTTGCTCCTCAGGAGCGATGATGTCATACGGGGGGCAAATAATGGAAGCCAAATCCCCAACTATGTCCTCGTTATATCGTATGCCTCTAAGTGGATAGACTTCAGCCATTTCTTTGTTCTTTGGATACCTTCCTTTCTAAAAAGGCCTTTTAGATTAATAGCTGTTTAAGGCCATAGCGCCAGGCCTTTTCTACTTTGGCCAGAGGTAAATCAATGTAACCTTTCACTGATAGGCGCTTGCCTCCAACTTTCCCCAGCCATGTTAATGGCACTCGCCACCTTCCAGCTATTCGGTTCAATTTAGTTACTGAATTAGGTGGTATTGTTACCACAATCTGTGACTGGTGCTCCCCGAAGAGCGCAGAATCCACTCTCCCTGATATTTTCCAGTCTTCACCCTTAAAACCAATGCTGCCAGCGACACAACTTTCGGCAATGGCTACTGCCAGACCACCCTCAGAGCAATCATGGGCTGATTTGACAACTCCACGCTTTATGGCCTCTAGGCAGCACCGCTGGACCCTTTTTTCCAGGTTCAAATCAATAGTGAGCTTACCTCTTACCAGACCGTGTATCAGCTCCAGATATTCGCTGCCACAAAGAGACTCTTTGCCGTCACCCGGGGTAGAGCCTAGCAGAGCCACTAAATCGCCTTCATCTTTGAAGGACATTGTACAGTGCCTGTTGATATCGTCTATAATCCCTACCATACCCACAACCGGAGTGGGGTAGATAGCTTCACCTTTGGTTTCATTATAAAGGCTAACATTGCCACTTATAACAGGGGTTTGCAGTTCGCGACAGGCCCGGGCCATGCCTTTAATGCATTCCTTAAGTTGGTAGTAGACATCTTCTTTTTCGGGATTGCCAAAGTTGATACAATCGGTGATAGCTAAAGGTTCAGCACCACTGCAGACCAGGTTACGGGCAGCCTCTGCTACAGCGATGACGCCGCCTAAATAAGGGTCGAGGTAGCAGTATCGTCCATTGCCGTCGCTAGTTAACGAAATACCTTTCGTAGTGCCCTTAACGCGTAAAACCGCGGCGTCACTGCCGGGAACAACCACAGTATTATCCAGCACTTGATGGTCGTACTGTCGGTAAATCCACTCCTTGCTGGCAATATTAGGGGAAGCCAGCAGGCGAAGTAGGATGGAGTTACATTGTCTTAACTTAATATCAGGGACATCGCACATGTCAAAGGACTGAAGTTCTCCAAGCCATGCTGGCTTTCTGCTTCGTGGCCGATAAAGAGGTGGAGAAACTAATAAATTCACCGGGGCTTCAGCGACAACTTCTTCTCCTTCCTTAATCACGGCTAGGCCAGTGTCGGTAACCTGGCCAATAATATCGGAGTGGAGTTCCCAGTGGTCGAGCAAGCTTTTTACCTTATCCTCATAGCCCTTCTTTACAATCACCAACATCCTCTCCTGTGATTCTGAGAGCATCACTTCGTAAGGAGTCATGTTCTCTTCACGGCGAGGCACCTTATTCACATCTATTTCCACCCCTCCTCCACCTCTAGCAACAGATTCTACAGCAGCACTGGTCAGCCCAGCAGCTCCCAAATCTTGCATGCCCACAATCCAATCAGTCTGGCTAAGTTCAAGGCATGCCTCCATAAGTAATTTCTCCAGAAAAGGGTTGCCCACTTGGACTGTCGGCCTTAGCTCCAGTTCTTCCTCGAAAGCCCGCGAGGCCAAGCCTGAAGCACCGTAAATCCCATCACGACCGGTATCGGCTCCCACTAACATTAGTGGGCTACCTGCACCACTGGCCTGGGCTCCAACCAGCTTATCTTTCTCTGCAATACCCAAACACAGGGCATTAACCAGCAAGTTGGACGAGTAACAATCGGCAAAAAATGTTTCCCCACCAACATCGGGTATTCCCAAACAGTTTCCATAGCCTGCAATACCTCCGACAACTCCGTTAAATAAATAGCGATTGCGGGGTTGGGTTAAAGGGCCAAACCGAAGGGAGTTGAGCAATGCTATGGGTCTGGCGCCCATGGTGAATATATCGCGTACAATGCCACCTACGCCGGTAGCTGCCCCTTGGTAGGGCTCAATTACCGAAGGATGGTTATGAGATTCCATTTTCATCACCACTGCCTGCCCGTTGCCGATATCCACTGCCCCGGCATTCTCCTCTCCAGGGCCAACCAAGACACGCTTACTTCGGGAGGGCAAAAGCTTGAGTAGAGACTTGGAATGTTTGTAACCACAGTGCTCACTCCATAAGGAGCCGAACATGGCCAACTCCACCTCGGTGGGCTCTCTCCCTAACTGCTGGACGATGAGCTCATACTCTTTTTCGCTTAAAGCAACTTTATCCAGAGCTTCTTTGGAAATATTCAATAATCGACTCCCAAATCAAATTGCCATCTATACTACCAAGAAGTAATTCACAGGCTCGTTCAGGATGAGGCATCATGCCCAATACATTGCCCTCTTTGTTTACAATGCCGGCAATATTATATAAGGAACCGTTGGGGTTGGCCTCCTCGGTGATCTTGCCTGAAGGAGTGGAATAGCGAAAAATAACCTGATGATTACCTTCCAGTTTCTCTATAGTAGCCTCATCAGCGTAGTAATTGCCTTCGTAATGGGAAATAGGAATTTTCAAAACTTGCCCTTTCTCGCACCTGGAAGTAAAAGACGAAGAATTGTCCTCCACTCTAAGATTGACCCATTGACAGCGATATTGCAGATGGCTGCTGGGCAATAATATTCCAGGTAGAAGCCCAGCTTCGCAAAGAATCTGAAAACCGTTGCAAATGCCAATAACCAGTCCTCCATCATGAGCAAATTGCTCCACCGTTGTCATGATAGGAGAAAAACGAGCTATAGCTCCTACCCTGAGGTAATCACCGTAGGAAAATCCCCCGGGGAGGATGATGCAGTCATAGCCAGATAATTTAGTCTCCTTATGCCAGATGTAACTAACTTCTTGTCCCAGCACATCATGAAGAGCATAGTGGCAATCCCGCTCACTCCAAGTGCCGGGGAAAATAATAATTCCGAATCTCATACTCAAATAAAAAGGATGGCAGCATTATTTTACCACCCTTATGCCATTAAGTTACTAATTTAAAAGTACCGTAAGCCAATATCCAGGTTTGTTCATGAGGTGTGCGGCTGGCGATTCAAGCCGGGGGGTGGCTTGTGAAATTGAGGGTTGTGATTGTTTAAGGCAGAGGAGAAGGAAGAGAATTGCCATAACCCCCATAACCTCTGAAATATTTTCTAACTTGCCTTTATGAATTCAAATAGCAGCAAGCAGTTGCGCAACTATGTCGCTTACTTCTTTGCCATCAGCTTTGCCCTTAAGCTGCGGCATAAGCTGAGACATGACTCTGCCTTTGTCATTCGGTCCTTTAGCTCCGACCTCAGTGATTACTTGCTGTGCTGCAGCCAGAATTTCCTCATGACTCATTTGTTTAGGAAGATAGTTCATGAGAATGCCCAATTCTGCTTCTTCCTTGGCCACAAGGTCACTGCGGTTCCCTTGCTTAAAAGCCTCGATGCTCTCTCGATGGCGCTTTACTTGCTTAGTAATGATATCGAGCACTTTATTATCATCGGCGGGCTTTTGCTGAGCAATTTCGGCATTCTTTATATCGGAAAGCAGCAGTCTTAGTATAGAAATTTGGGTTCTCTCTTGCTGCTTAAGCGCCTTCTGCAGTGCTTCTCTTATGTTGTCCCTCAGCGCCATTTTAGCTACCTGGAACTCTTCCGCCTCTTGGCTGCCTCTTTTTTCTTCCGTTCCTCACTGGGTTTCTCATAAAATCTGCGCCGGCGAACTTCAGCTAAAATACGAGCCTCCTGCACCCGCTTATTGAATCTGCGCAGTAGACTCTCGAAACTCTCTCCTGAACCAAGTCTCACATCAGCCATAACTTAAAACAAGGTATTCTATCTTCATTGCTCAGCCTTGTCAATAATGTATGGGCTCCTGTCAAATTATGTGGAAACAAACACGAGGCAAAACAAATCCTAGAAACTGCCCTCGGATTAGGTAGATTAATGGCAGGCATGTTACTAATCAGGCGAATGAGTACATTACGTTGACGGGATTTTATTCATTGTGATAATCTCTGTTTTGGGAGGGAGGAAGGATGGACTGCTGGTTCTACATGAGCATCGCTTCTGTAAGTGACGCAAAAAAATCACGACGAATTCCCGGGAACAATAAACAGATAGCGTGGGTACTTACTCGGAGTATTTAACAAGGAGGGGTTATGCTAAGGACAGCTAAAGAATATATAGATAGCCTGCGTGAACTCAAAGAGAACCTCTATTTACTTGGAGAGAAGGTAGATAATTGGGTTGATAATCCTATCATCAGGCCATCAATTAATGCTGTAGCAATGTCCTACAAGCTTGCTCATGAACCTGAGACCAGGGACTTAGCAGTTACAAAATCCATGTTAACAGGGAAGGAAGTGAATAGATTCAACGCGCTTTACAAAAGCCCTGAGGACATGGTCAAGAAAGTGAAGTTACAGAAGGTATTAGGCCAGAGGACAGCCTGTTGTTTCCAAAGATGTGTGGGCATGGACGCGATTAATGCCGTTTTCAGCACCACTTATGAAATTGACGAGAAATATGGAACGGAATACCACAAGAGATTTAGAAAATGGCTGGAGTATGCTCAAGAGAATGACATTTGTATCCAGGGCGCCATGACTGATACTAAGGGCCACCGAGGGGTACCCCCATCTAAACAGGCTGACCCTGATATGTTTGTACATGTAGTAGAGCGGAGGAATGACGGGATTGTAATAAGAGGAGCGAAGGCAAGCCAGACAGGAACTGTGAATTCACACGAAATGCTCGTGATGCCAACCCTTAATATGCGAGAGGGTGACGAGGATTATTCAGTAAGCTGTGCTGTACCTGTAGATGCCCCAGGAGTAATTCTCATCTACGGAAGACAATCCTGCGATACTCGCAAGCTTGAGGAAGGTGATATTGATGTTGGCAACTACAACTTCGGAGGACAGGAAACACTGACTATTTACGATAATGTTTTCGTGCCCTGGGATAGAGTTTTTATGTGTGGAGAAAAGGAATTTGCCATCATGCTGGTGGAGAGGTTTGCTTCTTACCATCGGCAGAGTTACGGTGGTTGCAAGGCAGGAATTGCCGATGTGCTCATTGGTGCAACAGCCTCGATGGCTGATTATAACGGAGTGCGCAGAGCTCCTCATATCAGGGAGAAAATCGGTGAGATGATTCATCTCGCGCAGACAGTACATGCCTGCGGGCTAGCCTCCGCCTACGAGGGATGGAAGACTAAAGCCGGTAATTACCAGAGCGACATACTTATATCCAATGTATGCAAGCACAACGTGACCAGATTTCCTTATGAGCTTACTAGGCTTGCCGAGGATATAGCTGGCGGCATCTTAGTAACAACACCTGCCGAGAAGGATTTCAAGCATCCTGTGATAGGAAAGTATGTTGACAAGTATTTAAAAGGAGTTCCTGATGTCCCTACAGAGGACCGATATCGTATGTTAACACTGATTCATGCTATGTCCTTTGGTCAAATTGCTCCTAGTTACCATACGGAATCAATGCATGGAGCTGGATCACCTCAAGCACAAAAGATCATGATTGATCGTGAAACAGATATGGACCTTAAGCAAAGCCTTGCACGTAGCCTGGCTGGCGTTGATGAGAGAGAGGATGTGTTGGATTCAAATTCAAAAGGTGGTTGGAAGAAGACCACCGAGTTAGATTCTGACACCTGGCCAAGAAGCAAGTAAGATTAAGTGGAGACGTACTCTTAATTTGAGCAACGAGAAGATTGTGGCGAGCAAATTCAGGCATCAAATTTAGAGAGAAGGGAGAACGACGAAAATGATGAGACGGTTTTTTGCCCCGAGGGAGATAGATTATGACTGGGGTGCCTTGGAAGCACTGAAAAGAGTTAGCGGGAAAAAGGCGCTTATTGTTACCGGTCCTCTGGTGCAAAAGTTGGGGCATATAGCAAGGGTGGAGGCAATGCTTAAGGCAAATGAGATTGAGACCAGTGTATTCAATGAAACTGAAGCTGACCCTTCAGGAGAGACTGTTATTAAGATAGCTACCTTGGCAAACGAGTTTCAGCCAGATTTATTCATTGTGGTGGGTGGAGGTTCCCCTATTGATGCGAGTAAAGCCGCTTGGGCTTTCTATGAAAACCCGAAGCTTGCTACTATGCCATTGCGGGATGTTCCAAGAGCATTGCGTCGCACTTCTTTTCGTCAAAAGGCGAGATTGATAGCTATCCCCACCACTAGTGGTACAGGGTCCGAGGTTACTAGCGCGGCGCTGATTACAGACCGCCAGGCTGACCCACCGGTTAAAGTTTTCCTTATGTCAGCCGATATGGCTCCTGATATTGCTATTATCGACCCTGAGCTTGCCTTCACCATGCCTCCCAGTGTTACAGCTAACACTGGATGTGATGCGCTGGTTCATTCCGTGGAATGCTTTTTGCTCACCCCTCCATCGGATATCGTTGACGGGCTAGCAACAAAAGCAGCCAACACCATTTTGACCTGGCTACCCAAGGCAGTTGCCAATGGTAAGGATAGAGCCGCTCGAGAAAAGATGCATACGGCTGCCACTATGGCAGGCTTGGCTTTCTCAAACGGACGCTTGGATTTAGTTCACTCCTGTGCACATCAAATAGAGGTTGCCTTTGATATTCCACACGGCCGAGCCTGTGCTCTTATGCTAAACCATGTGCTAGCCTATCTTTTCCCCTTTGTAGCAGCTCGAGCAGGTGAGCTGGCAGCAGCACTCGGTTTCCAAGCTGTCAGCGAGAAAGAGGCAATGGAAAAGCTGATAGCAGCGATCGAGCAGCTTAAAAAAGATGTAGGCATACCGGCTTCAATAAAGGGAATAGGCACCGTTGACGAAGCAAATTTCAGGGCTAAGTTGAACAAGATGGCAGCAAATACCCTCGCCAGCTGTGCAGCAGGACCGACGCCAACGGACGTGAAGCGCCTGTTTTTAAAAGCATGGGAGGGAGCTCCAGTTGAAGTAGTCTAGCCCAATATAGATTCAGGCGGAGACTACAAATTATAAGTGGATATTTAGGTGATGTTGAGGTTGACAGCCTTAATTTATTTAAAATAATGTCTTAAGGAGGTTAAGGGAAAATGTGGCATCCAGAAAGGTGTGACCTATGTGGTGAATGCTTGGAAGCATGCCAATATGTTAATTACGACAGTGAAAAAGCCATAGCGGAAATAAAAGCCCTTATGGAAGGGAAAAAGACAGATATCTTGAAGGACTGTGTGACCTGCATGGCCTGCAATGAGTATTGCGCGGATGTAAAGGGAAACGCAGCTAATCCTTTTGACCGCATCGCTGAACTTCATGAAAAGACGGGTATTCAGCATGTACCACCAGCAATAGTTAATTTTCTAAATGGCTCAGTTATGCGCAGCGAACTAATTAAAGGAGATCCTGACAAGCCTGTTATGTCTATTTGCGTGCAGGAAGCTATGCTTCCTGCCAGAGCCCTTGAGAGCCAGATGTTTGACGGCTTGACCATAGCTAAAGGGGGGAAATACTTCTGCTTTTTTGCTCAGTTACATGTGGGTAAGGAGAGCATCACGAGGGAGAACATGCCA
Organism: Dehalococcoidia bacterium; assembly: GCA_016933195.1. Lineage (GTDB taxonomy): Bacteria > Chloroflexota > Dehalococcoidia > GIF9 > AB-539-J10 > JAFGBN01. The sequence goes on from JAFGBN010000107.1 coordinate 30,863, forward strand.
ACTTTTGTGAACGCTGTAGCCAGCCTGGGGGCTAAGGAGGTAATCTTTTTACATGATGAGTGCCATGTTGCAGCAACTAAAATTGCGCCAGACTATGGCATTGAGGTGCCTTTTAAGTCTATCCACATTATCGAATATATGTTGAACTATCTTAAGGAACACCGGAATAATATTACCAAAATCAATAAAAAGATTGCCTGTCATCGCAACTGCTCATCACGATACATCTCGGCGGAGATAGAACCCATGCTGGATGAGCTCTTTGAATTGGTCGGTGTGGAGCGAGTAGCCAGGAAGTACGACCGTGATAAAGGACTTTGTTGCACCTTTGCGTTTGGCCCTCTTATGCCTAAGAAGGCTGAGGAGGTGCGCGAGATGAATATTGCCGATGCCAAAGAGCATGGAGCTGATGCCATGGTATTTGTCTGCCCTTGGTGCTGGCGTACTCTAGCCGGAGAATGCGAAGAGCATGGCTTATCACCAATTTTCATAACTGACCTCTGTCGCATGGCTCTAGGTGAAAAGAAACTTTCCTAGCAGGCTTTAGGAACGTCAATATTAACTGGAACCTTATATAGGAGCCGTGGGCGGATTGAGTGCGGTTAATATGGAACTTAAGAGACTTTGCCTGAGGTGCTGTGGTACGAGGTTGAACTAGAGTATCTCACTGCATGAAGCCAGATGATAGAAAGACTAGTGAAAAAGGAGGAAATATGAAAATTGCGCGTTTTCAGTGGCAGGGCAAGGTGCGCTGGGGCATCCTCGAGAATAATACAATATTCTCATTGGCTGGGAACCTTTACAGCGAATTCGAGAAGGGGAAAGAGCTGTGCCAGCTCAAGGATGTCAGGTTGCTGGCGCCGGCAGAGCCCAGCATAACAGTGGCTTGTGGGATGAACTATATGGACCATATCAAGGAGAGGGGCATGCCTGTACCCCAGGAGCCAGCACTGTTCTTCAAGCCAGTCAACACTGTAATCGGCCCCGAGGATGATATTGTCTATCCGGCTGTGGCGCAAGACCTTCGCTGCGAGGCAGAGCTTTGTTGCATCATAAAGCAGGAGGCCAAGAATGTTCCCGAGGAGAAAGCCCTGAGCTATGTTTTGGGCTACACCTGTGGTAACGACCTCACGCTTATGGATTTGCTCGAAAAAGATGGGCGCCCCACCAGAGCCAAAGGTTTTGATACTTCAGGGCCATTGGGGCCATTCCTCGTCACTGACGTCAATCCTCACAACCTCACCATCAAAGGCAGAGTAAACGGCGAAACAATACAGGACAGTAATACCAATCTCATGCTATTCAACATTGAGAAGCTCATCAGCCACATCTCAGCCTTTCTAACTCTTCGCCCCGGGGATGTGGTCTGGACGGGAACCCCAAAGGGAGGATCCCATCCGGTCAAAACAGGTGACATAATAGAGGTTGAGATTGAAGGCATTGGCGTTCTCAGAAACAAGGTCGTGGCTCCGAACTAGGCCCGCGGCGGGGAAAACGGGGAAAACTAGATAACTTAGCTGTGTGAGGGTTATTGTTGGACAAGAAGCCATTTTGTTGTCTTGAAGGGACACATGAATTAAGATAAAGCTTGAACCATGAATCCATACGACTATGCCAGGAGTGAGGCAAGCTTCAACCTAAGGGCGAAAGAAACAAAATCGGAATGGTCGCGATATTTGGTTGAGTTCGCCACAGCATACGCCACACCCTCTGAGGAAAGCCGAATCGCACTGGGAGAGTACTTTCGCCCATTACGGGCGACCAATGCCCCTTTGGTTATCCTCATTCATGGTCTGGGAGACCTTAGTGTAGTCCCGTGCAAACTTCTAGCAAGAACGCTAATCAATAAGGGGATAGCCTGTTTTATTTTATACCTGGTATTCCATTCTAGCCGCATGCCAGAAACTGTAAGAAAGCGAATGCCTGCCCTCAGTTCTGAGGAATGGTTTGAAGGCTACCGCATGTCGGTTATTGAAGTGCGCCAGATAGTAGACTGGGTACACAGTAGGCCAGAGATAAATCACGAGCAAATAGCGGTGATGGGCATAAGCCTTGGCGGTTTTATTTCTGCCATAGCGATGGGTATAGACGAACGCCTCAAGGCTGGCGTGTTTGTTGCCATGGGAGGAAATTCCGAAGTAATCACCTGGAAAAGTAAGGCTGACACCTTCAGGGAAGGCTCTATTTGTACTAAGGCAGAATGCCGGCAGGTGCACACTTACTACCCACAATATCTTGCTGAAGTGGCTGAAAAGGGGTTTCAAGATGTTGCTCCCTTTAAACAATGTTTCCTCACCGACACCATGACTTTTGCTCATCGCCTTCGAAACCGCCCAATATTGATGATTAACGCGCTTTGGGACAAGTACATTCCCCGGCAAGCTACACTTGAATTTTGGGAGGCATGTGGCAAGCCTGCTATCACTTGGCTTCCGGCTGGCCACGCGAGCCTGTGGGCATGTTATCCTTTTATTAGTAGAAAGGTGACTGGCTTTGTCAGTTCTAATTTCAGTGCGTAAAGGTGACGCAGACGGGAGATGAGCAATTCTTAAGAGCGTTACCCCTCAGAGAAGACCAGATTTAATGTGCCTTTATCTTCTCTCCACAGAGCAGGCAAGCGAAACTCTCTCAAATTAACAGGTCGGCAGCGAATACCCAGGGTGACTTCGTACTCCCCACCGTAGTCTTGATTTCTAATGGGTTCCAGCGTCAAGGCAAACTAGGCATGACGGTTTGAATCCATCACCGCTCTGTAGCTAGCGGCCTTGACTGTTTCCAATCACGCTAACAGCGATGAGGCTGGGCCCTGTGTGAGTGCCAATAACCGGGCTTGCCCGCGAGATGTAAATAGGCACTTGAGGGAATTTCGAACGGAACCGCTGAATCAAGCTGTTAGCCTTGTCGAAGTCAGTTGCATACTCCACAGCTAGCCCTCCAACATCGCCAAAGCTCGCGGCAAGATCATATAGATGGTCTATTGCCTTAGCCCTGGACCGTTCCTTGGCATAGGGAAGCACCTCACCATCCTTCATACCGATGACTGGATTCACCTTGAGCAATGAACCAAGGAAGGCTTGCGCTTTCCCGATGCGCCCACCCCGTTCCAGGTATTCAAGAGTATCGAAGGCACCACGCAAATCTACACGATGAACTGTGTGATGGACTGTATCCAGCACCTGATCAAGGCTAGCTCCAGCCTGAGCTGCTTTGGCCGCGGCAATTACTACGAAGCCCTGTGCCATAATCGCCCATTCCGAATCTACGACCTCTACTCGGCACTGCTTCTTCATTAACCCTATGCTCTGCAACGCCACCTGATAGGTGGCACTGAGCTTGGAGGTAAGAGTGATAACCACGATTTCGTCTGTTTTCTGGGCCAGTCCATCGTATGCGTTGGCAAATGTCGCCGGAGGTGGTGCGGATGTCCCAGGCAGAACCCTGCTCTTCTTAAGCTTCTCATAGAACTGCTCGGGGCTCAGGTCAAGACCATCACGGTAGACATCGGTGCCAAAGCGGACAATGAGCGGCACCACTGTGATCCCGAGCTCTTCAGCCACACTAGGTGGCAAGTCGGCAATACTATCGGTCACAATAGCTACTTTAGGCATAGATATCGTCCTCTCGTCGTACGACAAGCAGTGACAAAAGGAGCACTGGTCTAGCTATGGAGTTACTTCCTATCAGTCAGTTCAGACTTTGCCAGCATACTGCCGAGCGCCACTGCCCATAGCGACAAGGCAACCCCTACACCTAAAATCCACAGGTTCAGCTGATATCCTTGGCGAATACCCGCTAGAATCATCCTGGACAATAGGTAAATAAAACCTATCCCGGACCCGGCTAACATGGCGTGGGCCACTATGCGCCATCCCCTCCGTGTTAGAAACTTGTCTACTATCATCGCTCCCTCCTTGCCTGTCTATTTGACATTATACTCTAAATGTAGAACCCAGCGAAAAACGGAGGGGGAAAGCGAGCACCCCAAGATTCTAATTAGAGGTCGTTTAGCAACGAGTGTTTTGCTTGCCCTCCCCCGTGAAAGGGCTATCTTTCTTACCTTCCTGGATTATACGGAGCCTGTCCTGTTTCCCCTTACCCTTGTAATATGTACAGAGAGGGTTCTTGAAAAATTGCTAAACAATCTCAAGCATCTGCATTTGAATACGCCACGATGTTATTGTAGAATTCACATGCTTTGAGCAGATTACAAAGCCATTCCAATGAGACTCTCAAAGTATTGCGGTAGCCCTAATAATAATATCTGGAGGCGAAATGAGCTGGCAGAATGAGATTGATGAACTTAGGCGAAGACAGGAATTGGCAAAGCAAATGGGAGGAGCCGAGGCAGTCGCAAGACAGCACGCTAAAGGGAGGCTTACTGTCAGGGAACGAATTGACGCGCTCCTTGACGCAAATTCATTTAAGGAAATTGGGTCAATTTTCGGTAAAGCTGAATATGATGACAAGGGGGAGCTGAAATCATTCACTCATGCTGCTCACGTTATAGGTACCGGGAGAATCAATGGCAGGGCAGTGTGTATTGATGGGGGAGATTTCACAATTCGTGGTGGCTGGTCGGACCCGACCAGTTTTGTAGGTGTAGGGGGGTTCACTATAGAGAAAATGTCCCTGGAGCGGCATATTCCTTTCATTCGCCTGTTAGATTCGGCTGGTGGAAGTGTCGTAAGTATCAAAAATAGGGGGCGCACTGTTCTCTTGGGCAATCCTAATGAGTTTGGTCCTTGGTGGGAGCTAATGGCAAGGGTTCCAGTTGTTTCAGCAGCCCTAGGTGACTTGGGCGGACACCCACCAGTACGGGTAGCAGCCTCTCATTGGAGTATCATGACCAAAGGCACCAGTAATCTGTTTGTTGCGGGCCCCCCCCTGGTAAATCAAGCACTGTATACGAACATTAAGAAGGAGGAACTGGGTGGTTATAAAGTTCATGCTTACCAGAGCGGGGTGGTCGATAATGTAGCTGAGGATGAAGAAGACGCTTTCTGCCAGATAAAGACCTTCTTAAGCTATCTGCCCCAAAGTGTGTGGCACCAGCCACCGCGAGTTGAGACTGGGGATGACCCGAATAGAAGTGATGAAGAGCTAATTTCTATTATACCCAAACAGCGGAGGAAGCTATACTCCATACGCGATGTACTAAAACACATAGTTGATAAAGACTCAATGTTTGAAATTTCCCCATTCTATGGGAGGTCTTTGGTTACCTTTTTGGCACGTATGGATGGTTACCCGGTTGCAGTAATTAGCAACGACTGTATGTTCTCTGGAGGTGCACAGACTGCCGCCGCCTGTGAGAAGATGACACGATTTATCGATTTCGCCGATACATTCCATCTGCCTATTATATATCTGGTTGATTGTCCTGGTTTCATGATAGGTCCTCAGTCAGAAAAAGAAGGAATAGAACGGAAGTCGGCTCGGCTGGCTTTTGCCATGGCACAATTAACTGTACCTGCGATGGCGATAATACTGAAGCGGTCCTTTGGTGTAGCTGGAGCCCTGCATGGGCATATATCTCGTCTAAATCTTCGCTATGCCTGGCCATCGGGGGTATGGGGCTCTCTGCCCATAGAGGGAGGCGTGATGGCTGCGTATCGGAGAGAAATTGAAGCTGCTCCTGACCCAGAGGCAAAGCGTCTGGAGTTAGAGAATGATTTTGCCCAATATGCTTCGCCCTTCCGAACCGCCGAAGCATTCGACGTTGAAGAAATTATTGATCCTCGAGATACCAGGCCGATTCTATGCGGGTTTGTAAGAGATGCCCAGGAGATTACTGCCACTCAGCTTGGGCCTAAGTGCCGCGTCGGGGTGAGGCCGTAGCTAGTAACTGGTGATGCCATTTTGGCAACGAGAGGAGAGGTGCAAGGGCAGGAAATTCAACATGGGCGATTATGGATATCCGAGGCCATTCTCATGAGGCAAGAATCCTATAGTGCATCCATATTATTTCAGGTTTTATTCCCGCGAATGTTATTTGAAATTAGGCCATTACTTGGCCCAGGCTAGCTGCCATCTTGAGTAAAACCTTAGTTTATCAGGATTTTGCGGATGCTGAGATTCATAGACAACAATTCATGACACGCTTAGTAGAATGCAACGCAATGATGATTGGGAGAGAATGATGCCTTCGCGTCCAGCCAGCGGCTCACTAATAGAGTCCATAGTTTATGAATTCACTCCTATTATCCGAGTGCAGACCCAGGAGGGGAAATGGAAGGCGTGTTCTCATATGATGGATAGCTGTCCCAACCCTTTGCTATCCCTTGCCCCCGTACTTCCTGGCACTCTATCCATCCCGTGGCTAAATCTACCATGCTCAGTGTGGTGAGATGGAATTCCTCAGCGCTCTCTCTACAGTAAGCTATCGTATCAGTTTCCAAATACCCGGGGTGACTCCGGTCTAACTCAGCAAAGGTGTGTATTGGAATAGGTGTTTTGAGTAAAGTCCCAGGCTTGGTGGTACTGAAGGGACGACGCTTCATCCTTAAATGATATGGATGCAGCAGCCTATCTATAGTAGATGGACTCATCTGGCAAAGCTGAGTTTCTATGCCAGAGGAAGTGTTAAATCGCTGTGCTGTTTGGGTATTGGTATCAGTCTCCTATAAATGGATGTAACCGCCGTGAGCATATCCGATCAGCGGCTTTTTATACCACCTTAAGAACCCTGGCTGCCTCGTGTCATTTTGACCCTCCTTTTGGGTAACACTTTTTTTGAGGCAACGATACCTCCTTCAGTAACAACAATGATGAGTTAATTCGCGCTGTGGAAAATCTCGATGAGAGGGCTTATAATGGGAAGGGAAAAGCCGATGGTATTCGACGGGGTAACTGAGCCAGATTCCTCAGGGTTGGCTGTCCAGCGATAGGAGTCCGGACTACAGGTGGTCTCCTTGGTTTAACAACGATATGGCGAAGGAAGTATGGAATGGATTTTGAAAAGCTGCTTCAACAGTTGGAAATGAAAAAAGAAAAAGCTCTTGGCCAAGGAGGACCGGAGAAGATTCAGCGACAACATGACCGTGGCAGACTAACGGCACGGGAACGCATAGACAAGTTGCTAGACCTGGATTCTTTCCTAGAGCTTGGCCTCCTTGCTCATTCCGAATGGCCGGGCATGGCGGAAAAGACACCAACCGATGGGTTGATTGTCGGGTTCGGCAAAATAAATGGGAGAAGAGTCGCAGTGTCAGCGAATGATTTTACCGTAATGGCATCCACGAATGCTAAGATTAATCTGAGAAAATTGCTTCAGTTCAAAACTCAGGTCAACAAATTGGGAATTCCGTATATCCATCTGGGTGAAGCTGGTGGAGCGCGAATGCCTGATTGTCAAGGGGCAGACAAAATGTTCGAACTTGGGGGTGGTGGCACTGATACAGCGAAACCAGAGTATGTTCACTTCCGTGAACAGCCGTATATGTTTGCAGCTATGGGAGAATGCTATGGTGTAGCAGATTTTCAGGCATGTGTTGCAGACTTTGTCGTCCAAGTTAAAGGAAGTGCTATTGCAGTCTCAGGACCAAGAGCTCTCGGAAGGGCAATAGGGGAAACCTTCACTGGTGAGGAAATGGGAGGATGGGAAATCCATTCCAAAGTGACTGGGATGACAGATCAGGTAGCGGAAAATGAGGAGCACAGTCTGGAAATCATAAAAAAATACCTCGATTATATGCCCAATAACAACAAAGAATTGCCACCTATCCGCCCTGTCCCTGAGGGTTCGGAGGAAGGGATGGCAAAGATTCTCGATTTTCTTCCTAAGAGTAGCAAGAGAGCTTATGACATGCACAAAATCATTGAGTGCATCGTTGATGGAGGGGAATATTTTGAATTGAAGCCCGATTTTGGTTCCATGCTAATTACCTGCCTTGCTCGAATCAATGGGCAAGTTGTTGGAATTAACGCCAGTAACCCAATTGTGAATGTAGGTGCCACTGATACCAATGCATTAGAGAAGTCTACAAGCTTTTTATGTCTTTGCGACTCCTACAACATTCCTCTTATCTTTCTAGCTGATACGCCGGGTCACTTAACAGGCAAGGAGGCAGAGCGAAAAAGAGTCGGATCTCGCGTTGTAAATCAAATTCAGGCCTTGTTTCAAGTAACTGTTCCGAAGATTACAATCAATATTCGTAAAAATTATGGACAAGCAATGCTCAATATGTGCAGCCTGGGAACAGGGCATGACTTTCTCGTCGCATGGCCAACAGCAGAGCTCGGTTTCATGGATCCGGCGATCGCAGCAGACGTCGTATATGGCAACCTCCCAGAAGAGGAAAGGCAAAAGAAGGTGGAGAAGATGATGGCTGACACCTCACCATACCCTGCTGCGGGATCATATTGGATACAGGATATCATAAATCCATACGATACTCGTAAATATATAATCAGTGTACTCGATATAGTTCGAGATTCGGAGAATCAGGGAATGAGCAAACATCTTCTTGCAAACTGGCCGAAGAAATTTTAGTCCGTATGAATAACTACAACTGTGTGTCCGACTTCCATTAAAGCACAACAGTTGAGCCCTAACTTGCATGGTATTATTGGGATGCACATAGACCTCTTGGCTAGAAGCAGTCGTTACCTGGGATCCTAGGAGTCTTTATATATGGGATGGATAGTGATACGCCATAGTCTTTGCGTCGTCGAATTGGCTGTATTCTCGATAGCGCAGTTGGTGTAATGTAGACTATTTATCTAACGCCATTACCAAGAACATGGCTACTTGATAAGTTGCAGGATGAGGGTCGGCTTCTTTATACCTTACCTTAGCCATAATAGACCTCCTTAGCCTTCGTCCAAGTATAATAGCTTTGAATGCATTTGACTAACTCTGCAGAGAGGATTTTTGGAAAATTGCTAAACAATCTCAATTCGCGAAGTGCGGAGGCTGAGATACATGGGTAACACTCAGGTTATGATTAGTGATGATATTAACCTACCATGAGGAGTTATCAGGATGAGAAA